>JAIXWH010000023.1 GCA_027484165.1 Chitinophagaceae bacterium
GTTGTAGTTGTGACCGCGTTAGGATTCAAACCTAAAACCTTCTGATCCGTAGTCAGATGCTCTATTCAGTTGAGCTACGCAGCCATTCCATTATTGGAGTGCAAATATAATACAATATCTAATCTCTCCCAAACTACAAACCAATCAAAAAACTATCATGAATAAAGTCTACCACATCCTCTAAACTTTGGGCTTTCTCAAAAACTCGAAGCTGCCTTTCCGCTCCGGTGCCATTTTTCATGATACCAGAAACGGTTTTTATAAAATGAGTGCTTCCCAATTGAGGAACCACGTCATCAACAAAATCAAGCAATTCATTGATCAGGTCGATAGTGTTTACCTCCTCTTCTTTTCCAAAATCAATCATTTTTCCTTCTAATCCATATCTACTTGCCCTGAATTTATTTTCATTAATTAAAGCCCTACTGTACATCATAAAATTCATGTTCTGCATCCTTAATTTGTAAAGTTTTGCGCAGATTGCCTGAAACAAAGCTGCCAAAGCAATGGTTTCTTCGGCAAGTAAAGGAATATCGCAAATACGAAATTCTACTGTATTGAAAACAGGATGTACTCTTAAATCCCACCATATTTTTTTTCCACTATCTATGCAATTGGTTTTCACAAGCATCTTCACATAATTATCATAATCCTCTATGCTGTTGAAGATATCGGGAATGCCTGTACGCGGAAATTTTTCAAAAACTTTTGTTCGGTAGGATTTATACCCTGTTGTTCTTCCTTCCCAAAAAGGAGAGTTGGTACTTAACGCAAATACATGTGGCAAAAAATATCTTGCTGAATTGGCAATATGAATAGCCATTTCACGATTAGGCATACCCACATGAACATGCAAACCAAATATCAAATTGCTTCTTGCTGCATCCTGAAACTCATTTACAATTTCATTGTAACGGGCATGATCTGTAATTAACTGCTTTTGCCAATGACTGAAAGGATGTGTTCCACTCGCTCCTAACCATAATTGATTGGACTCAGCAATCCCACTCATGGTCTTTCTTAAATTGGAAACATCTTTAAATGCTTCATCAACATCTTTACAAATATCTGTTGCTACTTCAACAACCGCCTGATGCATCTCTGCCTTTACTTTATCTTTAAATATTTGCTGCCCCTCTTGAACCATTTTTTGCTCATGACTTTTCAACTCACGAGATAATGGATCAATTACCATAAACTCCTCCTCTACTCCAATGGTAAAATGATGATAAGATAAATTAGACATAAAAAATGACTTAAAAAATTAAGTCATAAATATATTTTTTATGAAGGACTAAAACAAAATTCTTTTGAGAGACCATTTAAGTTATTACTATATCCTACGACTCATAATTTCATATACTTTTTTGGATATCTCACTGATTACTTTAGGTAACTTTTTCATATCCTTTCCTTTTGTCATAACTGTAAGCAAATACGGCTTTTTCCCACAATACACAATTGCCGACTCGCTGAAATTTGGGTTATCAGTTGTTCCTGACTCGCCAAATTTATGAACCACGTCACACCCGCTTGGAAGTGGTGAAATCAAGCCTTCTGAGAATTTTGCCTTGCTCATCAATTCCAAACATTGTTCAGAATGTTTAAAATTTAGATACGAACTATTGTAAAGCTCTTTCATAAAAATAGAATAATCGACAACATCCATTAAATATACCGGCGATTTAAAGTCAGGCTCACTTAAACCAATATCAGAAAACACTCTTTTAAATATATTGCCATCAATCAATTTATTCAAGATCATGGTTGCTTCATTATCTGAATATACAATCATGTATTTAAGCAATTCTCTAATTGTATACGTTTTGCCCAATTCAATATGATTATCATTAAATGTAATTTGCTTGTCGGATGTATTTTTTTGAGTGTATGTTATTTTTTTATCTAAATACCCAGGATTTAGTTCTTCCATTTTATAAAAAGCAATCAATTCAGGCACTTTCAATAAAGACCCAGGGCTATACTTTTCGTCTTCATTAATCACCATCCATTCCGCTTGCGAAAACTCTCTTATATAAACAGATGCAGAGGAAATATTACCATTTTGCTTATTCGAATTAATAATTTGTTCAATTTGTCCTTTATAGTTTATTAATTCTGGTGCTTCACAATTGGGCTCTGCATATAATAATGGATGAATAAATCGGTACCCCTTCAACCGAGCAATATTCAGATTGCATGAAAGCTTGGAATTGGTATCTGTCTGTGAAGCTACTTCAGGTTCTTCAGCATTTTTTTTATCTAAAACCTTAAAACCCAAACAAATGACAAATGAAAATAAAAAAGCAAGAAGTACAAAATAGGCAGGTACTTTTTTAGTAAGCATAACGGTATGATTTTAACTCGCAAGTTATGATACTATTACAAACTAACAAACACCTAACTTTAATAGCAAAATTAAATTATTAAAAAAATTAAGTTTCGGAAGTCTATTTATAAATTCATTCATTTTAAAGAAGCCTAATAATATATTTTATAACTTATAGCGATTTTACCTGTATGATACAATAGTACTTTATTATATAAATTATTTTCAATAAAATGAAACCCTTTTTTAAAAAACCTATTTTAGTTTGGAATTTAAGCTTTGTCGCAATCCTCTGCATTTTTCTTTTATCCTTTGATGTTTTATCTCAATATTCACAGATTCCTGTTCGTGACAACAATATGGGATTAGGCAATCCCTCAAATGCAACAGCAAATATTTCAGATAAAGAAAACTACCTGCTTGAAAAAAAACAATACAGTTTGTCTTACAATAATTCAAAGGGAGAAGCCAATTGGGTTAGTTGGCATTTGAATGCTTCATGGAAAGGAACAGCCAAAAGATGCAATTGCTTCAACACAGATTTAACCTTGCCCGAATTATTTTATAAAGTAAAAAAAACAGCATACACTAAAACTGGCTTCGACAGAGGACATCTTTGTCCATCAGATGATCGCGATGCTACTGAAGAAGATAATGAAGCTACATTTTTCATGAGCAATATGATTCCCCAATCGCCTCATCTCAACCGAATTACCTGGGTAGCACTTGAAGAGTATTGCAGAAAATTAACTCAGGAAGGAATGGAATTGTACATCATAGCTGGAGGCTATGGATCTGGTGGTATTGGCAACAACAATATTTTAACTTACAAAATTGGAGACCGTATCAATGTTCCATCTCATTGCTGGAAAATCATTGTCGTGCTACCAGAAGGCAACAATGACATTCGCAGAATAACAAGCAACACAAGAGCAATTGCAGTAAATATGCCCAATAATCAAACCGTAAACGAATACGAATGGCAACACTATCGTACTACCATAAACGAAATAGAAAAAATCACCGGCTATGATTTCTTGAATAAAATTCCTAAAGATATCCAGCATTATATCGAATCAAAACAAGACAAAACTATAATTGAATAAAAAAGTCCTGTCAGTTTAGACAGGACTTCAAATTTGCCAACTACTTAACTAGTATTTAATCAGTTTAGTAGTTTTTATATTACCTGATTGATTGAGTTGAAGCAAATAAGTGCCCGCTTTAAAATGATTTTGAATAGTTGAAACCTCATTTGGACGAACACTAAATTCATATAAAACCTTACCCATCATATCAATTATTTTTCCTGATATTGTTTCTGATGAAGATGAAATTGCCTGCACTTTAAATTGATTATTTACAGGATTAGGAAAAACATTAACCTTCATTTTATCTGCAATAGAAGATTTAACCTGGATTTGAGATTTTGAGTAGGGTGTAGATACACATCCTGTTGTTGTTAATTTCAATACTTTTTTCAATCCCAAACAACCATTGTAAGCCTGAACGTAAATACTGTCATTTGTTCTTACGGTATTAAACTTCACCTTTATCTTCAAGCCATTGCTGCCACTATCAATAAGTGCTCCTGATGGTATTGTCCAAATATAAGAAGTAGCTCCCGAAACAGCTGTAGCAGTATAAGTTGTACTGCTTGATGTTCCAACAATTGAACAAACAGATGTCAACCCTGTTAATGATGTTGGCGCTGCTAGAGTAGTTGTGGATACTGTTGCAGTTACAGTTGTTCTTGTAGATGAAACACATGATGTTGATATATTTCTTGCTGTTGCATAATACGAAGTTGTTCTCGTGATTGAAGGAGTTGTATAATTCAATGACCCGCTTAATAACAAAGTACCATTAGTAGCTGCTGAATACCAATTAATGGTTTGTCCGGATGCTGGTGTTGCACCTATGGTAACAACACCGGTTCCGCATCTTGCTCCAGTAACTGCTATTGGAGCTGAAGGGATAGCATTAATTGTTGCTGCTGCAATTGATCTTGATGAAGATAAGCAACCAGTAGCAGTAGTTTTTGCTTCTACATAATAGTTAGTGTTTGTTGTCAAACTTGCTGTTGTATAAGTGGTTGAAGTACTCAACGATGTTCCCCCACTCACAACTGAATACCAGGCAACAGTTCCAGCCGGATTAGTAGGTACAGTTGCGGTAAGCGTTACAGTGCCTGTTCCGCATCTCGATGCTGAGGTAACTACAGGTGCCGATGGACGAGAATTGATAGTAGCTGTAACTGATTTTCTTACTGCAGAAACACAACCTGTTGTCAAATTTCTTTGTACTGTCCAGTATTTAGTTGTAGAACTTAACTGAGAAGTTAAGTATTTATTGATGCCTGCTATTGTACCAGCTTGCAATACATTTGATGTTAAAGAATCAGAGTACCAATTGATTGTCATTCCTGTTGCAGCGGTAGCACTTAAAGTCATGGTATCTGAACCACATTTTGAAGCATTAGTAATAGTGGTTACAGTTGCAGGCAATGCATTAATTGTTGCCAATACAGCTGCTCTAGTTGACGACGCACAACCTGCATTTTTCGATTCAGCATAATAAGTAGTTGTTGCTGCTATACTTGGAGAATTGTAGGTATTAGAACCTGCAAGCAATAATGTACCTCCTGATGAAGCATTATACCATTTTATTGAATCTCCATTTAAAGGAGTTGCACTAATTGTAACAGACCCTGTTCCGCATCTTGAGCCAGGAACACCTGTGGGAGCAAGTGGAACTGAACTGATAATCGCCGACACAGGAGTTCTGCTTATTGATACACAATTTGACACTCGAGTTTCTGCATAATAAATTGTTGTAGTACTTATACTTGGTGTGGAATATGAATTGGATGTTGATAATATACTTCCTCCCGATAAGCTTGAATACCATGCAACTGATGACCCTGATGGTGGCGTTGCAGTTAATTGAACAGTTCCTGCACCGCAACGAGCTGAATTATTTGCAGTTGGTGCTGTAGGAGCTTGATTAAACAAAACGGAAACGGCTACCCTATCTTTTGAAATACATCCTGTGGCCAAATTTCTTTGAGCAACCCAGTATTTTGTATCAACACTCAATATAGGTGTAACAAATGTATTTACACCTGTCTGCGTTCCGGATTGCAAAGGTATAGTTGCTGTAGAATCGGCATACCAATCTATGGTATTGCCTGATGAAGCAGTTGCAGAAATCAAAGTTGTATCTGCTGAACATTTAACAGAACCCTTGAATGTACTAACATTTGAAGGCAACGAATTAATGGAAGCAATAACTGAAGTTCTCAATGAAACACAATTGACATCCACTACTTCTGCATAATAAGTTTTACTGGAATTCAAAACAGAAGTTACAATACTATCTGAACCAGTTAAAATCGCACTGCCTCCAGTTGAAACATCATACCAATTTACATATAAATTATTGGTGTTTGAAACTCTTAAAACTAAAACCCCTGATCCACATCTTGATGCAGATACAGCATTTGGTGAATTAGGAAGCGCCAAAACTGTTGCAATAAGTTCTGATTTATCAGATTGGCATCCACTATTAATATTTCTTGCAGAGGCATAAAAACTTCTAGTATTTTGAATAATTGGACTCGTTACAATTGAACCCGTAACAAATGAAGTCAATTCATTTTGATTGTTATACCAATCTATCAATTCGTTTGACCCAACTGATCCTGACAATAATACTGTACCAGTTCCACATCTGCTAACATTAACTACTGATGGAGTTAAAGGAATTTCATTAACCGAAAGTGTAACTATTGATGAAGCTAATCCATCTGTACAAGTTCCACTAATCAAACAACGATATTGATAGCCATTCATAGAAAGCTGAGCATTCAATATATTCAATGCAGGAAGTGTGTCATTGGTTATATTCATAAATACCTGAGTACTATCAACTCTGAACTGCCATTGATAAGAAAGATTCGTACCTGTTGCATTTAAATTTATCGATGTTGCTGCACCCTTACAAACAGATTTATTCTGAGGCTGCTCTAAAATCACACCAGAATTACAGGTAACAGATGACTGTAGTATGGCGGTAACTGTATCAACCAAAGCAACTATTGAATTTATATTATTATACAGCCCAGATTTTATGGTTACCTGAGGAACATTTTTTAATTGTATGTCATCTATATACCATCCAGTAGATGCAACACTTGCATCTGAACCAAAACGGAATCTGAATTTGACTGTTTGTCCTGAGTAAGACAACAAATTGATTGTTGTCTTTACGAAACCACCACTGTTAGCAGTAAACGCTTTTCGTCCACTCAAAGGATTTGTACTAGATGACAATGTTCCCAAATAACCACCTGAGATAATCGAATTCCCTAAATCAGACCAAGTTAAACCATTATCAGTGCTAATCTCAACTACTCCTCCATCCCATCCAGACTCTGCATTGATATACCCCTGAAAGGTTAAATAAGGAGAATTAGAAGGAAGTGTTATCGCATTCGTAGTTTCTATTTTTTGATCAGAAACTGATGCTAGGTTCGCTGTAAACAACGAATTAGGCGCACTTGTAAGCTGTGCCGTTGAAGTGACCCAATTGGTAGCGGTTGTTGATGATTTTGTCCAAAAAGAAGAAATGGTTGATGTTGGAACTGTTTCATCAATCAACTGAACTGGAGGAAAATAAGAGCCTGATTTTATTTTAACTGTAAATGAATAATTCTGAGTACTCCCTACTGGCACATTTACTGCAAAACTTACTACCCTTGTAGCTGAATCATAAGTACCTCCGCTAACATATTCAACATTAGAAGGCAATGTATCTCTTAAAATATAATTACTGATTGCACTACATGAACCTGATCCAACTTTCGTTGTATAGGTCACATTTTTATTCTCTTCCTGTTGTGTGACATTTTGATTGATGACAATAGAAACACTTCCGTTATTTGAGAAGTCAGCCACCTGATCGGTTGTACTGCTTGATAAACCTTGGGAAGCATTCTTGCCCATTCCTCTTTTTGCAAAAGCTCTCCAAATCGCACAACTGTATTTACCTCCAAAAAATAAAGTATCAGCTTTTAAAATTGCATTACGTGAATCAATATAACCTGGGCTGCAGGGCTGCAATCTCATCCCTTCTATAACCAATTTCAATGCAGCAGAGTTTCCGCCGATTGCTGAAGGATTGAAGATATTTGGATTGATTCCATCCACAGCAATCATCTCCCAAGTCATTTCCCATAAAGCCATGCACCATATCTCTCCAATTTTATGCACTTGCCCTCCCGAACTGGCCATCATTCCGTAAGTCCAAGGATTTATCGACATGTTTGTTGAGTAAGGATAAGTTCGAATACCCGCTCCTGTTACTGCTTGTCCTAACACATATGTTCGAATTGGTCTTGCTAAAGCGCCATCTGATAAATTTGCTGTAGCCCAATTGGTTGAAGTCATCAATGAAAAATAATCACTCCATCCCTCACCTCCCTGCTCAGCATTTGATAAACAAGAAGAATTTGCAGGACCACCAGTTAATCTATTACTGATGCCATGCCCATATTCATGTGCAATTATGCCATTATCCAAATCACCATCACGATTGGGAGTAGTGTAGTTGAATAGATACATTTGCATTCTAGGCAAGCTTCCGTCAGCAGGAGTTGAGAAGTTTGCATTATTGGTACCCCCTGCATCCTGAGCATCTGCAATCACATAATCATTACCGTTACCCCCTCTTCCCTGATTGTTGAATTGAAAATTTCCGGAAGGCTCATCAAAACCATATAGATAAGTCAAATCGTGCATCAAATTATTCCAATAAAATAAGTTTGCTGTTGCAAATCTTTGATTCGCTGTTATAGTTGGAGCTTGTGTATAGTCTGGAGTATAATCTATCGTTAATGTTGGCTGAGGAGTGCTTGATGTAGCGGCTCTCCCATAAGTGTTATTGTTGTTATCTCTGTCTTCCTGCGCCCATACATTATTCCCTCTGGAACTGTCACGGTAACTGGTACCATCATAATTCCATAAATATGAAGTTGCATTACCTGGAGCAATTAACCAGGGATTAGTTACCAAAGATGGAGTTCCTCCATTGTGAATCGGACTTTCTGCAGGATAAGGAACAACTCTGTAAGATGCATTAGTCACCACGGATGGACTTTGAATTTCGTCTTGGTTTACAAATTGATTTTGTTGTTTTTTTTCAGAGAATGTTTGATTTTGTTTATCATTTATCAAATCATTAAACTGTTCGTAAACTGTATAATTGTTATTATCTAATACGATATTCTTTTCAGCATCTACTCTGATTAATAAATGATCAGAGCTGTTCATTGGAGCCAACTCTATTTGCCAGGTTAATCTTACAGACTTGCTATTTATCGGCAACCATACTAACTGAGCGGTAATGGGAACATACGATATTCCTAAAGTGCCATAGTTGAATTTGTCATTTTCCTTATTAATTAAAACAGGCTGAATTTTTGTTGTAATTTTTTCATTGTTACATGCTGTAAGAATTGCCTGTGCAGGAGTTATTGTTGGAACCTCGTTATTTTTAGTTAATTGATTAATCAAATTTATCCTACTGCCAGTATAAGACTGAAGAAGTTGATTTTTAAATGCAAGCACCTGCAATTGATTGAAAACTGGAATACCTAAATAGGTTTGTTGCAAATAAACCATTCTTAATTGTGAAGCAGGCGTAAAATAAGTACTTGAAACTTCTGAATTGCCAAGATCTTCTGAACTGAATTTTATTTTTTCCAAATTGGCTCTCACCAAATCGAAAGCGATAGTTTTTTCTTGTTCAGTAATTTGAGCGTACGTTGTTATGTTTAATAACAATACGGATAGGAATAATACACGAAATTTAGTAATCATCAATTAAAATATTAGTTTTAAAATAATAAAATATAGTTCTTCTTTCTGGTGATAGTAGGACGGTAAGCATTAATAAAGTCTCAATTTATTAATTGGGCACAAAAATATACTGAATAATAGAGATTAGCTAATAAAAATGGTGAAGTTTGTTCAGTCTGATTGAAGTTTATTCAGAGTAATGCTCTATAATGTAAAATCACTTTTTTTCGGAATCTTGAAAAGCATTCAACTGGCCTTTTAATCTGGCAATTGTATTTGTGGCTTCTATGAGTTTAACCTTTAAATTATATATCTCAGGCTGTGTCAATTTCAAAAGATCTTCTGTTTCTTCATTACTTTTTTGCAAAAGCAGTATATCCTCATCCATTATTTTTATTTGCTTTTCTGCCTCTTTAAGCTTTCGTCCCAGTTCTGTTTCAATGCTTTCCTTAAGTTGAAAGGCCAATGCACTCTCCTTTCTCAATGTTTCTTTGATCAGTTTTTCACTTTCCAAAAAGCCATCTGCACTTTTCTTTTCTTTTTTTAAATGAAAAATCTTTATTGTTCTTATAGCCCAAGAAATAATAAACCCAGCTACAAAACTGATTAATGAAAATAAAACAACAGAATCCAATGTTATAAATTTTGATGCAAAATTAACCCAATTTCAAATCATAAAATTTAATTCAATCTTTATTTGTTTTCCACATTGTGAATTCTTAAGTAATTCAATTAACTTCCGTACTTATTTAGCTTAATATGGACATTAAGGAGAATTACAGGATAATGACCAATCAACAACTGCTTCAAATTGCAGAAGAAGATTTTAATCACCTCACATCTGAAGCCAAATCTGCTTTACATGCTGAACTTGAAAAAAGAAAAATCAATCCTACTAACTCCGAAAACTCAATACCATTTTTGTTAACAACACTCATCTCCTTATCACAACTACCAAAAGACACTCTCGCCTATATTCTTGAGCAAAAAGAAAAAGGACAACCCTCTATTTTTATTATCGGAGGGTTATTGGAAAGAGGTTATGAAGAAGAAACAGCTGTTCAATTAATGAATGAACTTCCCAATTATATTCAAAATAAAATCAAAGAGACGAGCAATTTTATATTAACAGGGATATTACTCTTTACTGCAGGCATATCTATCAAGATGCTGCCACTTTCAAAAGAAAGTCATCTCGCCATCATCATTCTCGCTAATGTTTTGCTGGGATTAGGAACCATCAGATTATTTCACGGCTTCCTCAATAAAAAAAGGTTTACCATAATAATTAAAAACATCCTGGCAGAAAAATCAACTTCTGAATAATTTGAGATGCTTCCCATTCCAATCCGGAAATAAAATCGAATCATTATTCAATTTCAAATGCTGATCAGCCACTTCGCTGAAAACAGCTCTGAAATCTGTGGTTACAGGCAAATCACGACCGTCTTCCAAATTCTCAATAGCAAGAGGTTTAATGTCACCATAAACCAAGCCCCCATTCAAATGATTGCCCAATATGAAATTGCATGAAGCTCTGCCATGATCTGTGCCTCCTGTTCCGTTCTGTTTTACCGTCCTTCCAAACTCAGTCATCGTCATTACTACAACTTCATCCTGATATGAAGTACCCATATCATTCCAAAATGCAGTAATGCTCTCACTTAAATCTTTAGCATTCCTTGCAAAAACACCATTGGCAGTGCCCTGATTAAAATGCGTATCCCAGCCAGCAGACTCTGCAAATCCTATTTCTAATCCTACATCCGATTTGATCAATTGTGCTATTTGTTTTAAAGAATTACCTAATGTCGAATTAGGATAATCTACACCGTTAGCAGGTTTATAATTTTTAACATCAATTGCCGATAGCATTTTTACAGCTTCAAAGGTTTCCTTTCCTGTTTGTTGCATCAAATCCGAAGTGGTTTGATCATATAACTCCTCAAAACTTTTTGCAGTAACGTTCAACATCGATGAAGACTGCTTTCCTTTAAGTACAAAATCCTGAAGATTACTAATTGCAACAGTTGGATTAGATCCATAAAAAGACCTTGGTTGAGAAGTGGTTAAACTCACCGCCCGGAATGGTGTGGCCTCATGTCCCATCAATCCTAGTGCACGATTGAGCCATCCGCTTTCAGTTCCTTTATTGAAGGGAGTTCCCGTTTCCATATAATCCTGAGCATCAAAATGAGAGCGCGTATTGTTGGGAGACCCTATTCCATGAACTATTGCCAGTTGTTTATTTTTAAATAATTGTTCAAATGAAACCATGGAAGGATGCAAACCAAATCTACCATCTAAATCTAACAATCTATTGGCTTCTACCTTTGCTGCAGACATAAACAAATTGGGTCTTGCTTTTTTCAAAAACTCATCACTAAAAGGAGTAACCGCCATCAGTCCATCCATGGCACCTCGCTGAAAAATACAAATCAATATTTTTCGCTTTTTAAATGCCTGTTGCTGATTAAAATGATTAGCAGCTTTTAAAACAAAACCCGGCACTCCGCCTAAACTGATTCCGAAAACGGCAAGTGCACCCGATTTGATAAATCCTCTTCTTGATGACATGATTTTTATTTATCTTCTTTGAAATTCCGGTGAACCAATAATGATACCTACAACCTGAGCCAGACTATTCATTTCTGATTTCGGCTTATTATACTCCTCCGAAAACAGATCTTCCAATTCCATTGATTCATCACTTTTTGTAGCAGTTGATGATTTTAATAATTTTTGCTTAAGAGAGGGATCTGTCAATAACGGCAACAACCTTTTTATAGTAGGCTCCATATCTCTTTCGGGCATGAGTAAACGAGCATAAGTTCTCAGCGCGGCTTCTGCATTTTCGGGCTCATGATTATTGTTCAATTTTAATAAATCCACCCTTGTCCCTCTTATTTGCTGTGAACTAATTTCTATTCCAAAATTCATTCTGTTTAATAATGCTCCGGTATTGATCCAATAATCAGCTCTGTCAGGAAACCCTGTAGGTGCCTGATAATAATAAATCTTTTGTCCCATTTTTTCCAGCTGTTTGTATAATTGAAATGGGGAAACTACTTTTGCATTTAATGCTCTTACTGAACTAATGACCAACTCAAAAGAGGATTTCGTTTTTTCTCTGAGCACTTGTTTACTCCAAAATTCAGGTGAATTAACCATTGTAATCAAAACTTGTTTGATATCACCATCCTTCTCTAAAAATGTTTTACTCATTTTTTCAATAAGAGATTGAGGTGGATTATCCGAAACAAAGCGCACAGCTATTTTTTTGCATATAAATTTTGCAGTGGATTTATGGTGCGCTAACATGCTAAGCAAATCAACACCTTCCTGATAACCTCCATTTTCAGGATAAATTTTCCCGAGAATTTGTTTTTGTTTTATATCATGTCTACTCTGTACAAAAAAGAAATCACCGTTTCTCACAAATCCTCTCTCCTTCAATTTCTCTTCTCCAGCCGACTCTATCAATCTGGTTATTTGTCCACCAGCAAGTTCGCCCATTGGATATATACTCCAACCCGAAAGCACTCTTGCTGCCTGGGTAACATCGGCTTGAGTATATCCACCATCTACACCTAAAGTATGTAATTCCATGAGCTCACGTGCAAAATTCTCATTAATGCCTGACTTACCTCTTCTGTTTTTAAGTGGATTATTAACAGTTGTGTCATCACTATTTGCAATTTTGTTTATTCTTTCCTCCTCTATTCTTTTTCTGAATCTGGAGTTTTGAACAGAATCATTATCACCAAAACTTGTAAAATTATCAAGATAAGTTAACATTGCCGGCGACTGCGATGTGGCCAATAACAGATCATTGAATTTAACCAAAACATTGGGCCTGATCACATCTCGTTCGTAAGCGAGTACGAAAGGAATAACTTGTGACTTTGAAAGAGCCACATTAAAATGATTGAACCAAAAATCTGTGAGCACTTCTTGCAGTTGATTATTAGCGTATGCAGCCTTTATGATTTTTTGATTGATTAATTCTCTGACTAAATCTGCCTGAGCGTGTAAATTTTTCTCTTTGATGTAAGCTGCTAGTTTTATTTTAACTTCATTTTTGGGAATCAGCTCTACAGAATCTTTTGCAATTACGCCATCTTCAACTGCCATCTTCAAAATTTTAGCAGGCCTTGGAAAGGTATTTGCAATTTGAGTATTACTTAAATTTAAAAATTGAAATGGTGATAACATCTGTTGCAAAGTATCCTCGTTAAATGAACCGTCTAGTTGTTTTGCAAACCAATTTTCTAATCCCATTGTTACCAATTCGTCTATTTGTCCGGGAGTTGCGCCGAAAGTAAACCTGCTCACCAGATGTGCAGCTGCTTGTCGCTTCGTTAATCCTTGAGCTTGATATGGAAAATGAATTCCATTAATTTGTTTTGGCTTTTCGCTATAAAACAAGAATGCTTGAATTACAAAAACAAACAATAGAGAGAAGACGAGAAACTTTTTGGGACTCATAAATTAAAACTATTGAGGGAAGTTAGGTAAAATTATCAATATTTAATTTACATCAAAACAGCTTTATATACAATTGGCAAAATAGATTACTTTTGGTTTCAAAAACAACACCAATTATGGCAAAAACAATAATTACTATTAAAAGCAATGGCTCGATGAAAGTTGAAGGCGACTTTGAAATCCTTGATCAAAATGGGAATAAGTATGATTTAGGCGGTCGAGAAATTGTAAGTATATGCAGATGCGGACTTTCGCAAAATAAACCTTTCTGCGACGGAGCACACAATGGCAAATTTGAGCACGACGCAACCGCTTTTGCTTTACCTCCCAAAAAATAAATTTAAGAATGGAGCAGCTTAAATTATATATGATTCTTCTGGGATGCAAACCCAAGGGGCGTCATACAGAGCAACATGATTTATTTTTTACAATTGGATCAGATTTTAAATCTACAATCTCTGACATCAAAAATTTTTGGCCTGATGGCGGAACGATACATATCGATTCCTGGAGAACAGTTACAGAATGTGATGGCTATGAGATTTCTGTTGTTAAAAAATCAAAAAAAACTACCCCATCAAAAAATGATCTGAAATTATTTTTTCTAAATCTTGGTGGATACAAACCAGGTGATTTAGAAGAGTATCATTACAAAATGGTGGTTGTAGCTTCTAGCAAAACCGAAGCCATCAAACAAGCAAAATCATCTGCATTTTATATGCATACTGGATTTAAAGGTGCGGCTTCGCATATTGATGATAAGTATGGTATTGATGTTGACGACTTTTATGAAATCGAAGATATTCTACCTGCCGAGCAAAAATTGAAATACAAATTGAAAATCACAAAGAAGTCGAAGATTGAAAAAGACCTCTTGCATATTGGCTATACAAACTTGTCTAAAATAAAATAATACCCGGTGAAAATTCAATTCTGGTCAATCGGTAAAGCAAATGAAAGTCATGTTGAAGAAGGCATTCAACTCTTTACCAAAAGAATCACCAACTATTATCCTGTTCAGTGGCAAATTATTTCATCACCCAAAAACGCGGCGGTGATGAGTGAAGTTGATTTAAAACAGAAAGAAGGCGAAACTATTTTAGGATTATTAAAAAAAGAAGACTACCTGGTATTGTTAGACGAAAGAGGGAAGCAATTGTCGAGCGAAGGACTGGCTGACTTTATTCAGCAGCGGGCAAATGAAAGTCAAAAGAACATCATCTTTTTAATTGGCGGAGCTTTCGGAGTGAGTAAAGAACTGATGGACCGTGCCAATTACAAATGGAGCTTGTCGCAATTGGTTTTTCCGCATCAGATTGTAAGAATGTTGCTTGCAGAACAGGTTTACCGGGCATGCAGTATTAATCGGAATGAGAAGTATCATCATCAGTAGGAAACGATTTGATGATTTGATAATTTGATGATTGGTTGGTTGGTTGGTTGATTGGTTGATTGGGTGAAAGGTTCAATATGTTGAATACGTTCAAAAAGTTCAATATAAAACCATCTAACCTACTAAACCTTTTGAACATTTGAAACCTACCAAACCTTTTAAACCTCTTTACCCTTTTGAACATTTTAAAAATTAAAGTATGAATTTTACCTCCACCCCCATAACCATCTTATTAATCCTTACAAACGTTTTACTATTTTTTATTTCAAGCAGCGATAAGAACATAATTGATAAAACCATCATGTGGCCTTACTACGTAAAAAGAAACAAAGAATATTACCGTATGATTACTTCGGGATTTTTACATGCGGATTTCATGCATTTATTCTTCAACATGTTTACGCTTTATTTTTTTGGTAGAAATATTGAACTTTTGTTTGGCGGATTGGAATTGGGTGGCTCCTGGGCTTATTTGGGATTGTATTTCGGAGGATTAATCATTTCAGATATTCCTTGTTATTTCAAGTACCAGGATGCTTATGGCTATCGTTCATTGGGCGCTTCGGGAGCAGTTTCAGCTGTTGTTTTTGCAACTATTTTGTTTAGTCCTTGGAGCAGCATTTATTTATATGCTGCAATAAAAATATCCGCTGCAGTCTATGCTGTGTTGTTTATTGCTTATTGCATGTATATGGCCAAAAAAGGTCATGATAACGTTAATCATGATGCACATTTATGGGGAGCCCTTTTCGGACTTGCATTTACATTAATACTTGTTGCATCAATTCACCCTGAGTATTTACAAGGAATTATTGAAGAATTAAAAAGACCAAGTTTATTTGGAAGAGATTAACTGAAAACTGATTACCGCTTTTGTTTTGGGAGTAATCTTAAATCGATTGTCGATTCTTTGTCCTACAATCCAGATTATTTTTTTATCTGATTCTATAACCCAACTATTTTCTTTTTCATCAAGAGAGAGTTTATTGTCGATGAAAAAACGACTCAACTTTTTCTTCTTTTCCATTCCCAAGGGATAGAAATAATCTCCCTGGTTCCATTTTCTCAGCAACAAAGGAAATTTTACATCAGATGAATCAAGTATGGCGAAACTTTTATCCGTATTGATTTTAGGAGCGTCATCAGTGTTTTTGATTTTGATGATGCCATTTGGAAATATAATCTCCTCGTCCTCTTTTTCAATCAAAATCACATTTGATGATTGTGGCTTCAACGGCGACAAAATCATCCATTGTCTGTTTTTAAGCAAACGATGTGTTGAAGAAATCATGTATTTTCCTGATTCGGAGCTTATCAATTTTACTACTTCGGGTATTTGTTGAGAAGTAAAATTGTAATTATTCAATACATCATAGAGCACAGTTGAAAGTGCCTTCATTTTTTGCAATTTCAAAACTGGGATAAAAAGATCCTGACCCTTTTGGGTTATCAGTTTTCTCGTAAGGTTCGATAACCCTATTTTGTAAATCTCATCAACCTCATTGAACCGATTGATATTTTCAAGCAAATTATCTTGAATGGCTGGAATTACCTTTTCAATAGCAGGGAAAATTTCATTTCTGATATAATTGCGTGTATACTTGTTTGCTGTATTAGACTGATCTTCTCTCCACACCAAATTATTAGCAGTAGCAAATTCCAACAGTGATTCTTTTTTTGCAAAAAGAAGTGGGCGAACAACTCTACCTCCTATACCTCCGTCTTTTGCTGAAATCCCCTTAAGGCCATTGATACCCGTACCTTTTAAAAAATTCATCAGCACCGTTTCTGCATTATCATTGGCATGATGAGCGGTGAGAATATGATTAATAGATAACTCCTCAACAAGTTGATTAAACCAATGATACCTCAAATCTCTTGCTGCAATTTGAATATTGACTTTATTTTCTTGAGCATATTGTTCTGTTTCAAAAGAAATAGTTTTTACATCCACTCCATATTTTACGCCTAATGATTTAACCAGGGCTTCATCGGCATCGCTTTCAGCTCCTCTTAATTTAAAATTACAATGTGCAATGATGAATTCAAAACCTGGTTGATGACACAATTCACACAACACAATAGAATCAACACCTCCGCTTACTGCAATCAAAAGTCGATCCTTCTTATCGAAGAGACGATACTTTTTAATATATGCATCAAATTGTGAGAATAAGTCCATTTTTTAAAAATTCAAAGGGTTTTGTAAGTTTAGAAGGTTCAAAAAGGTTCATAATTTTTTACATCTGCTCAAATTAAAAAATATTGCCACAAAGACACAAAGGCACAAATTTTCGCTAAGTTTACGAATTGATTTTAAATTAACCAATCAACCAATCAACCAATCAACCAATCAACTAAAAAACCAACTCATCTCTCGCCCCCATTAACTCATTATAAGCATGCTGATCTCCGGCTTTTTTGGCTTCCTGCATTCCTTTTTCGTAAGTTTCAATCGCATTTTCAGATTGTCCGGCTCTTTCCAAAAGCTTGCCCAAGTGATAATAGGAACCCACATAGGAAGGATTTTCGGCTAATAATTGGACAAACTGTTCATGCGCCTCGGTATCCTTTCCAATTTTTATGTATTCTAAGGCCAAAGCATGTTGTAAAAAGCTATCCTTACCCCCTTCAGCCATCATTTGTATTATTTTTTCAATCCTGCTCATTTCATTCTTTTTTAAACAGTGTTCCGAGACTATATTTGCACCTCGATTCAATATAGTATACAAACAACTAAAATTAGATCATTATGAAAATATTGATTTGCATCAGCAAAACTCCAGACACTACGGCAAAAATAGGTTTCGCTGATAACAATACGAAATTTGCTACAGATGGAGTTCAGTGGATTATCAATCCTTATGACGAATGGTACGCTTTGGTAAGAGCTATCGAATTAAAGGAAGCAGATCCATCAACAACGATACATCTGATAAATGTGGGTGGTGCAGATAGTGAACCCATCATCAGAAAAGCATTGGCTTTGGGTGGTGACGAAGCCATCAGAATTAACAGCGAAAGTTCGGATAGCTTTTTTGTGGCATCACAAATTGCCCAGGTAGCTAAAGAAGGAAACTACGATTTGATTTTTACAGGTAAAGAAACCATAGATTACAATGGCTCTTCTATTGGTGGAATGATTGCAGAAATCTTAGATTTACCATTTATTTCTCATGCTATTAAATTAGATATAGATTCATCTAATGCTTTAATTGCTAGAGAGATAGAAGGCGGAGAAGAGACGGACAAAATAAATCTCCCTCTTGTTGTTAGTTGTCAAAAAGGAATGGCAGAACAACGCATTCCAAACATGAAAGGAATCATGGGAGCAAGAACAAAGCCATTAAAAGTAATCGAACCTTCATCTACCGAAGAATACACATCTATAGTCAGCTTTGATTTACCACCTGCTAAAGCTGGCGTAAAACTAGTGTCACCTGAAAACCCAGAAGAACTTGTAAGACTACTGAATGAAGAAGCAAAATCAATCTAATTAAAATTTAGATAAAACATACAAAATATTAATTACCAATTAATTAAATAATTTATGAGCGTTTTAGTTTTTATAGACCAAGCAGAAGGAATAATCAAAAAATCTTCTTTCGAAGTAGCAAGTTACGCAGCACAAACGGCTAAAATTTTAAACACAACCGCTGAAGCCATCGTCCTTGGAAAAGTTCAAGGCACTTTATCAAGCCTTGGAAACTTTGGCATATCAAAAGTTCATACTATTGAAGATGCAAACCTTAATCATTTTGATGCTCAGGTTTACGCCAAAGTTATTGCAGACGCAACCGAAAAATCAGGCGCACAGGTTGTCGTGTTTTCAAACAATACCACAGGAAAAGCTATCGCTCCGAGATTAAGCGTTCGCCTTAAAGCAGGGTTGGTTTCTGGGGCAGTTGCACTACCCGACACCTCAAACAATTTTGTGGTAAAGAAAAGCGTATTCAGCGGAAAGGCCTTTGCTCATGTTTCAATTAAGACCGCAATTAAAATAATCGCCCTCAACCCTAACGCTTTTAATATTGTGAAGGAAGATGGCGCGGCCGAAATCATACCATTCAGCACAACCGTCCCTAACTCGAGAATCGAAGTTACTGCTACCAATAAAATTACTGGCGATGTTCCATTGGGCGAGGCTGATATTGTGGTTAGTGGTGGAAGAGGTTTAAAAGGACCCGAAAACTGGAACCTGGTTACTGATTTGGCTCAGGCTCTTGGAGCAGCAACTGCTTGCAGCAGACCTGTTTCTGATATTCACTGGAGACCACATCATGAGCATGTGGGACAAACAGGACTTGCCATCGCTCCCAACTTATACATAGCTATAGGGATTTCTGGAGCAATACAGCATTTAGCAGGTGTAAACAGAAGCAAGACTATCGTGGTGATTAATAAAGACCCAGAAGCACCCTTCTTCAAAGCGGCAGACTACGGAATTGTTGGCGACGCTTTTGAAGTAGTACCTAGAATTACAGACGCCATCAAGAAACTTAAAGGCATCTCCTAAACTGATTAAATTCATATTTTACAATAAGCCTTTCTTTTATTTTTGAAAGGCTTATTTTTTTATATTTGTATTAGTAAGATAAACATTGTAATCTCTGATGAAAAAAATTGAATTGGAAATAGTAGCATTATCGCACAGTATAACACAAACCCATTCCTATGCAGTTGTGTTAGGTGAGATTAATGGTTTACGTAGACTTCCAATTGTTATTGGAGGTACTGAAGCACAGGCAATAGCTGTTGCCTTGGAGAGAATCAATCCTTCAAGACCGCTGACTCATGATTTGATGAAAAATTTTATGCTTGCATTCAATGTAGACTTACACGAAGTGGTAATTACCAACCTGCAGGAAGGGGTTTTTTATTCCAAAATGGTTTGCAGTTCTGCTAACGACACTGTTGAAATAGATTCAAGAACTTCTGATGCTTTAGCCATGGCAGTTAGATTTGGTTGCCCAATCTACACCTACGAAAATATTCTGGTAAAGGCAGCGCATCTTATGGAAAATGATGAACCTCAAACACCTGAATTGGCTGCATCTACACCATCTTCAGCATCAGTAACCAATGATAATGAACTCAAAAACATGAGCATCGGCGACTTAAATGATTTACTTAACGAGGTATTGGAAAATGAAGATTACATCAAAGCGATTGAAATCAGAGACGAACTCAAAAAAAGAAAGGGTAAACAATAAATTCAACCCTCTACAATAAATCTACTCCACACATGGTAGTCTTCCCTAACGGAAAAATCAACATTGGTCTTCAAGTAGTTGAAAAAAGAAACGATGGTTATCATAATATCCAAACAATTTTTTATCCGATTAATACAAGAGATATTGTAGAAATCATTACGATCAATTCTGACAAAGAAATCACTTATACTCAGAGCGGACTTCACATTGATGGAAATACAGATCATAATTTATGTGTCAAAGCGTATCAATTACTAAAAAGAGATTTCAACCATTTGCCTCACATTCAACTGCATTTGCATAAAGCAATACCGATGGGTGCAGGCTTGGGCGGAGGATCGGCAGACGGCGCTTTTACTTTAAAACTGCTAAACAATAAATACCAGTTGAATCTTTCAGAGTCTCAATTAATCAGTTATGCGTTGGAGCTTGGAAGTGATTGTCCTTTTTTTATTTTAAACCGTGCTTCCTACGCTACAGCCAGAGGCGAAAATTTGAATCCAATAAATCTTGACCTGTCTGATTATAAAATACTCATCATAAACCCCGGCATCCACGTGAATACAGGTTGGGCATTTAGTCAGCTTACTCCCCACCACCCTGATTTAGACTTAATTGAAGCAGTTTCAAAACCTGTTTGCGAATGGAAGAATAGAATAACAAATGATTTTGAGCCCTCGGTTTTTAAAATGCATCCTTCCATTGCCGAATTGAAATCACATCTATATGAACATGGCGCTCTATATGCATCTATGAGTGGCAGCGGCAGTTCTGTGTATGGTATTTTCGACAAAAGTTTCAATGCCGAAATAAAAATACCTGAAACTTACTTTTATAAGTGGGCTTAAGTTTCTACATTTGCTTATCAAAAATTCAAAAACGATAGGATCTTTTCTCACAGGAAATCTTGATTTACTCAATCATCGAAGATAGTTTTCTCCTTCGCCCTCACACAAACGAGGGCAAATAATCTATTCTATATTTCTCTTTTTAATTTTTAATTTATATCTCATGCAACACAATTCCGTTTCAGAAGCCACTCAATATTATCTTTCAATTGAAGAAAAATACGGAGCCCACAATTACCATCCCCTACCGGTTGTTTTAAACAAAGGTGAGGGTGTTTATGTTTGGGATGTCGACCAAAAAAAATATTTCGACTTTTTAAGCGGTTATTCTGCAGTCAACCAAGGACATTGTCATCCTAAAATTATTGAAGCACTAAAATCACAAGCTGATATTCTCACTTTGACTTCACGTGCATTTCACAACAACCTGTTGGGTGAATACGAAAAATACATCACCGATTATTTTGGCTACGATAAAGTGTTGCCGATGAATACAGGTGTTGAAGGAGGTGAAACTGCAATTAAACTCGCAAGAAGATGGGGCTACACTGTAAGAGGAATTGAAAGCAATAAAGCTAAAATCATTTTTGCTGAAGGCAATTTTTGGGGAAGAACGATGGCAGCAATCTCATCTTCAACAGACCCGAGCAGTTATAAAGATTTCGGTCCTTACATGCCTGGCTTCGAGATTGTTCCTTACAATGATTTATCAGCATTGGAAAAAGCGCTTCAGGATAAAAACGTTGCAGCATTCATGTTTGAGCCTATTCAGGGTGAAGCTGGAGTTGTGGTTCCTGATGACGGATATATCAGCGGAGTTAGAAAATTATGTAGTCAATATAAGGTATTGATGATTGCAGATGAAATTCAAACTGGATTGGCGCGAACAGGTAAAATGTTGGCATGCGATCATGAAAATGTAAAACCAGATATTTTGATCTTAGGAAAAGCACTAAGTGGCGGGACCCTTCCTATCAGCGCAGTTCTTGCTAATGACGAAGTGATGCTTACCATAAAGCCCGGTGAACATGGCAGCACCTATGGAGGTAACCCTTTGGCATGTAAAGTTGCAATGACTTCTCTTCAGGTTTTAAAAGACGAAAACATGTGCGAGAATGCAGACAAAATGGGAGAACTATTCAGAACATCCTTATCAAATCTTAACTCTCCTTTCATTTCGAGTATTCGTGGGCGTGGGTTATTGAACGCCATTGTAATCAAACATGAAAACAAAGATGCATCCTGGAATTTATGTATGGAGTTAAAAGAAAATGGATTATTGGCAAAGCCAACCCATGGAGATAAAATCAGATTCGCACCTCCCCTTTTAATCAATGAAGCTCAAATATTAGAAGCTGTTGCCATTATTGAAAAAAGCTTAAATATCTTGAAATAAAATTTATGGACACTCACTTACATCACGATCATATTGAAAACCATTTACAAAGTTCCGAATTACTAAAAGACATCGTTATTGGAATGAGTGATGGCCTCACCGTACCCTTCGCATTAGCCGCAGGATTAAGTGGAGCAGTATCAAACACAAGTATTATTGTTATTGCAGGAATTGCTGAAATTGCAGCAGGTAGTATAGCAATGGGACTTGGAGGTTATTTGGCTGGAAAAACAGAACAAGACCATTACAACAGTGAAGTAAAAAGAGAATACGACGAAATTGAAAATTTACGTCATAAAGAAATTGAAGAAACAAAAGAGTTTTTTGCAAACATTGGCTTAAGCGAAGAAATACAAAACAAAGCAACAGAAGAAATAGCGCAGGATAAAGACAGATGGGTTGACTTCATGATGAAATATGAATTGGGATTAGAAAAGCCTGATCCAAAGAGGGCAACAAAAAGTGCTTTAAACATTGGACTATCCTATATAGCAGGAGGCATCATCCCTTTAAGCCCTTATTTTTTTGTTGATGATTCTATTGAAGCACTTCAGATTTCCGTAATTGCCACAATACTTTGTTTATTTGCATTCGGATATTTCAAAAGTAAGATTACAGGTATTAATCCGTGGAAAGGCGCAATCAGAGTAACCTTGATTGGAGCATTAGCTGCAGGCGCAGCATTTGGAGTTGCAAAATTAATTGGTAGTTAGCTGATGTTTTTTGTCTGTTGAGATATTTTGCATCGACCATTCAATTTTTTTCTCGAAAGGATGCCTTCTTACATTGCAATCTTGTTTTTCACAAATAGAGCATGAGAAATCAAGACATCCGTCTGAATGCACAAAGAGTTCAACTGAATTACCAAAATGTTCTTTAACAAGAATTGATAAATCGTCTATTTCTCGATGGGCTTCATGAACATTAAAAAACCAAGGCACAGTAAGATGACAATCTACATGAATAGTTGATCCGTATTTGATGATTCTTAAATTGTGTAAATCTATCCAATTGGTTTTTCTGTTTTTATTCAGAAGTAAAACCATTTTATTAATCAACTCCTCATCCGCCTCATCCATTATTCCAGCTACTGAAGACCTTATAATTTTATAAGAGGTATATAAAATGATGCATGCAAATAGAATTGCAACTACACTATCCAACCAAACTATTTTTGTAAAATATAGTAATGTCAATCCAAAAGAAATCCCCGCAGTGGTATAAGTGTCGGCT
This sequence comes from Chitinophagaceae bacterium, assembly GCA_027484165.1. Lineage (GTDB taxonomy): Bacteria > Bacteroidota > Bacteroidia > Chitinophagales > Chitinophagaceae > Ferruginibacter. The sequence goes on from JAIXWH010000023.1 coordinate 23,761, forward strand.
ATAAGATGCTTACCGCTTGCAATTAAAGCTAATGAATTGGATTTTTCACCTTGCACAACACAAATTCGACCTGCGATGAAATTAATAACTGCGGTAAACAGCACCAATAATATACCATAGTCCAACCGGTGAATTTCGTGCGGTTGATACAAGTTCATTACCGCTTCTTTGATGATTAAAACTCCAGCAATTCCAATCAATGTCCCCTCTATAGCAGCAGATAAAAATTCAACCTTACCATGACCATAGGGATGGTCTGAATCTTTAGGTTTGCCTGAAAGGTATAAACTGTATAATCCAATTAGTCCGGCAACAACATTTACAATACTTTCCAAAGCATCTGTGAGAATTGCAACCGAGTGCGTAATATACCATGCAGCAATTTTTATAAGAAACAGCGCTATCGAAACAAAAGCAATGTATTTCTGAATTTTAAAATTTTGATTGGCTGTGTTCAAAATTATTTATTGAATAGGTATATAAAATGATTAAAAAGCTAAATAATTCCCTTAAAAGTAAAGATAATTAAAGTACAAATAACTGGTGTATAAATATAAATCTGAGCGGACTTAAAGTAAACCAACATGCCTTAAATTTGCCACAAATAAAACCAAAATATGCACTTCCAACTTTCTGAAGAACATTTAATGATACAACAAGCAGCACGTGATTTCGCACAGAACGAATGCTTGACTGGAGTAATTGAACGCGACGAAAACCAAACCTTCCCAAAAGAGCAAATAGAAAAATTAGCCGACCTCGGCTTTATGGGAATGATGGTAAAGCCCGAATATGGAGGCAGTGGTATGGACACCATCAGCTATGTTTTAGCGATGGAAGAGATAAGCAAGGTTGATGCTAGCGTTAGTGTATGCATGAGCGTTAACAACAGTCTTGTTTGCTACGGATTGCAGGAATATGGTAACGAAGAACAAAAACAAAAATACCTCATTCCACTAGCTCAGGGTAAAAAAGATGGCCAATTATACATCGGGGCATTTTTATTAAGTGAGCCAGAAGCTGGTAGTGATGCTACTTCACAAAGAACAACCGCTGAAGATAAAGGTGATTATTATTTATTAAATGGTACTAAAAACTGGATTACCAACGGAAACAGCGCAAGTGTTTATTTAGTTATCGCACAAACAGATCCGCAAAAAGGCAGCAAGGGAATCAATGCTTTTATTGTTGAGAAAAACTGGCCAGGCGTTGTAGTTGGCGCCAAGGAAAATAAATTGGGCATTAGAGGAAGTGACACACATACGATACTTTTCAATGATGTAAAAGTGCCTAAGGAAAACAGAATTGGGGAAGATGGCTTTGGATTTAAATTTGCTATGAAAACACTGGCGGGAGGAAGAATAGGAATTGCATCTCAGGCATTAGGAATTGCAAGCGGTGCATACGAGCTTGCACTTGCATACAGCAAACAGAGAAAGGCTTTTGGAACTGAAATTATGAACCATCAGATTATACAGTTTAAATTGGCTGATATGGCCACCAAAATTGAATCAGCTCGTTTGCTTTGTTTAAAATCTGCATGGGAGAAAGACAATCACATAGATTATACCACAAGCAGCTCAATGGCTAAAGTATTCAGCAGTGAAACTGCGATGTGGACTGCTACGGAAGCGGTTCAAATCCATGGCGGATACGGCTTCGTTAAAGAGTATCATGTGGAAAGACTGATGCGTGACGCTAAAATCACTCAGATTTACGAAGGTACCAGTGAAGTTCAAAGAATTGTAATCAGCAGAAGTATCTTGAAGTAAAAAATAAATACACATTGTGGAGTCCATGTTGTTATCCAACATGGACTTTTTATTTTAATTTTACGCCATGCCTTTTTTAGTTGAAACTTATCATCATATCATAAAAGAAGTTGAACCACTAGACGTAACGCTCGTTGCAGTTTCTAAAACCAAACCCCTAATTGATATTTTGGACGCTTACCAATTTGGAGCAAAAGATTTCGGAGAAAATTATGTGCAAGAATTAGTTGAAAAATATGAAGCGGGCCCAAAAGATATTCGCTGGCATTTTATCGGACATCTTCAATCCAACAAAGTAAAATACATCGCTCCTTTTGTTTATCTCATTCATGGCGTTGATAGTGAGAAGCTATTAATTGAAATCAATAAACAAGGGAAGAAAATCAACAGAAAAATTAATTGCTTACTTCAAGTTCATATTGCTCAGGAAGAAACCAAGTTTGGATTAGATGTAAATGAATTGAAACAAATCATGCAGCATTTAGATCAATTTGAATACGTGAATGTTTTGGGACTAATGGGGATGGCAAGTTTTAGTGATGACCAAGAAATTGTAATGAAAGAATTCAAAATTTTGAAACAAATATTTGATACTTATCATCATCAGGATGCATTCAAAAATACTTTTAAGATTTTGAGTATGGGCATGAGCGCTGATTATAAAATCGCAATAGCACAGGGAAGCAATATGATTCGAATTGGAAGCAGCATATTTGGAGAAAGGATCAAACATCATTAAATTGTATTGTTAAATTTGTTTCTTCAATCAACTGGAATCAGTTTAACTTCTTTCCTTTGTTACTGCAAAAATGAAAATTGATTTTATGGTACAATTGTATAAAACTGAAGAACAAAAAAAAGCAGCGAAATCCACCGGAATTATTTGCGCCGCTTTAATCATTTTGTTTATTATAATCAGATGGAAATCTGTTCCTCCTCCTACTCCACTCATTCAGGATTTAATCGAAATCAACCTAGGCAATAACGAAGATGGTTTAGGTGACGAACAACCCTTAATCAAAGGAAAACCAACAGTTGCAAAAGAAGAGAAATCTGAAGCAAGCTCAAGCTCTTCCGAAAGCAATTCCAATGATGATGATGATAAAGATGCTGCCGCTTTAGTAAATTCAAAAAATAAAAATCAGAAAGAATCAACAGATAAAGACAACAAGAAAACATCTGACAAAAAACCAAAACTGATATATAAAGGATCGGAAAATGGAAAAAATGGGAATAACAGTGAAGTAGACAATGGGTATAAATATCAGGGAATCAAAAACAATGGTGGTGACAACGGTGACCCCTCAGGAGATAAAGATTCATACGGAGATCATGCAGGTGGTAACAAAGGTGGCCCAAAAGTAATCAGAGGGAATCGCAGTATTGAAGGAAACTATAAATTTGAAGGCGATTTAAGCAAGGCTACTGTTTATGCATTTGTTGAAGTATCTCCTTCTGGCGAAGGTACATTCAAAGGCTTTGATAAAGGAACGACCAACAGAAACCAGGCTTATGAAATTGCAATAAAAAACTACCTCAGAAAAATCAAGTTCAATAAATCTGAAAACAAATCAAAAGTGACAGTTCGTTTTATTTTTGATATTAACTAATATTCATTTCATTATTTACACTTAATCATTTGTAACTAATTTTACACAAATGAATTATCAGGAAACACTCCAATATCTTTATAGTCAGCTTCCGATGTTTTCAAGGATTGGTGCTGCTGCTTATAAAAAAGACATTCATAATACCGTAGAGCTTTGCAATGCTTTAGGCAATCCTCAAAATCAATTTAAATCCATTCATATAGCAGGCACTAATGGCAAAGGCAGCACCAGTCACATGTTAGCAGCCGCTTTACAACAACAAGGCTATAAAACAGGACTATACACTTCTCCTCATTTAAAAGACTTTGGTGAACGTATCCGAATCAACGGAGCAATGATTGATCCTGAATTTGTAATTCAGTTCACAGAAAAAACAAAGGCCATCTGCGAAAACATTCAACCCTCTTTTTTCGAGTTGACTGTTGCAATGGCATTCGAATATTTTGCTGTTCAAAAAGTAGACATCGCTGTAATTGAAACCGGCTTAGGTGGCAGACTCGACAGTACAAACATTATCACTCCTGTTTTATCAATTATCACCAACATTGGGTTCGATCATACACAGTTTCTTGGAAACACTTTGGAAGCCATTGCTTTTGAAAAAGCTGGTATCATCAAACAAAACACACCAGTAGTAATTGGAGAGGTTTTACCTGAAACAAAAATGGTTTTTGAAGAGAAGGCAAATTCCACAAAATCATCAATACTCTTCGCCGAGGACTGTTATGACATTTCAGTAAGAGATCATCGAAGCAACCAAATGGTTTGTGAAGTAATGAATAAAACAACCCAAGAGTTGAAAGAGCTCATCACCGACCTCAATGGATTGTATCAGACTAAGAATTTAAAAACACTGCTTACCAGTATTGATGTGCTCAATAAAAATGGAATTACAATTAAAGAAGAAAATTTAACAACTGCATTAGCTAATGTAAAAAAGCTTACAGGACTTAGAGGGAGATGGGACATTATTTCCAAAGAGCCAACAATCATATTAGATGTAGCTCACAACAAAGATGGAATTCAAACTTTAATAAATCAGTTAAACTCCAATTATCTCAACAGTAAATTTCACTTTGTGCTTGGCTTTGTTAATGATAAAGACATTGATAGCATCCTTGATTTACTTCCTAAAGATGCCAGTTATTATTTTACAAATGCGCACATTGAAAGAGCATTACCACATGACAAATTGAAGCTTTTGGCAAAAGAAAAAAAACTAAACGGTGAAAGCTTTGACGATATCAACTTAGCACTTGCAAATGCAAAAAATAATGCACAAAAAAACGATATAATTATTGCTTGTGGGAGTTTTTTTACGCTTGCAGAAATTAATGAAAATCAATTCGACAACTGATCGAGTTTAGCAAA
>JAIXWH010000135.1 GCA_027484165.1 Chitinophagaceae bacterium
ACTTCAACCTTTTGAATCTTTGCAGCAGGTTTTTTTATTTCTATTTTTTTAGTTGGTTTTACCACTTTTTTGGTTGGTTTTATCGCTTTTGGCGCTGATTTGGCTGCAACCTTTTTTACTGGTTTTACCACTTTTTTAGTTGGTTTTGCTGCTTTTTTTGCTGGAATTACCACTTTTTTAGTTGGTTTTGCAACTTTTTTGGCAGGAGTTGGTTTTTTAACAACTTTTGCTTTGGCAGGGGTGGCTTTTTTTGCAGCCTTTTTTACGTTAGGTTTTTTTGTAGCCATAACTAATTACTTTTTTTGTTAACATTTACTATCAATGAGATTTCATTAACATCAATAGTTGTTCCGCCTGTAATCGCTGGAGTGAACTCGATCGATTCGGCAAGAATTTCGCGACAAATATAGTCCTTAAATTCCATTAAAGATGATTGTAATTCATGGTTTTCAACAATTGTGACTAAAATTCTGTCTGTTAACTCGAAGCCACTTTCCTTACGAATATTCTGGATTCTGTTCACAAATTCTCTCGCATTTCCTTCATTTTGAAGCACTTGTGATATGGTTATGTCTAATGCAACGGTTAATAAACCCTTTGTAGCAATCTCATATCCAGGAATCTCATCAGAAATAACCTCAATGTCTTCGGCTGAAATAATGATTGGTTCTTCGCCATTTTTTACCAAATCCTCATTTAAAATAAAATCACCTTGCATCACTTTCTCAATTGATGCATTATCAAATTTCTCTATTTCAGATGCTGCCCACTTCATTTTAGCCCCTAATTTCTTACCTAATGTTTTAAAATTGGCCTTTGCTTTTTTTCTGATGAAATCGTTATTTGCATCTAAAATCTCAACTTCTTTAATATTGGTTTCGGTTTTAATGATATCCTCAATTAATTTAATGTTCTTAATCATTTCTTGATCCAAAGCTGGAATAAATACTTTTTGAAGGGGTTGTCTTACTTTAATATTTACCTTTTTTCTTATAGACAAGATTAATGAAGAGGCATCCTGAGCCAATTGCATTCTTTTTTCCAAATTGGCATTTACTGCGTTTGTATTTGCAATAGGGAAAAGAGTGTGGTGTACAGAATCTGATTCAAATCTTTTAGAAACCTGATTTAAATTTTGGAATAACCATTCTCCAAAGAAAGGAGCAATGGGTGCAATTAATCTGCTCAAAGTTTCGAGACATTCGAATAAAGTTTGGTATGCACATTTTTTATCATGCTCATATTCTCCTTTCCAGAAACGTCTTCTGCACAAACGAACGTACCAGTTACTCAACTGAGCGTCTACAAAATCTTCAATAGCTCTTCCTGCTTGAGTGGGTTCGTATGCATCAAAATTTTCAACTACATTTTTTACCAGAGTATTTAATGAAGAGATAATCCATTGGTCTATCTCAGGTCTTTCTTCTATTGGAATGTATTCTTCATCGAATGAAAATCCATCTACATTGGCATATAAAGCAAAAAACTGGTAGGTATTATATAACGTGCCGAAAAACTTTCTTTGTACTTCTTTAATTCCCTCTTCATCAAATTTCAAACTATCCCACGGAGAAGCGTTTGTAATCAAATACCATCTTGTGGCATCTGCTCCATAATTATTTATGGTTTCAAATGGATCAACAACATTGCCCAAACGCTTGCTCATTTTATTTCCTGATTTATCAAGAACTAAACCATTGCTGACAACGGTTTTATAAGCAACACTATCAAACAATAAAACGGCTAATGCATGTAAAGTGTAGAACCATCCTCTGGTTTGATCAACACCTTCTGCAATAAAATCTGCAGGGAAGTTTTCTTTGAAAGTCTCTTTGTTTTCAAAAGGGAAGTGCCATTGTGCGTAAGGCATGGCGCCACTGTCGAACCAAACATCAATCAAATCAGGAACACGCTTCATCTCTTTGCCTGAGTTACTCACCAAAATGATATCATCAACAAAGGGTTTATGTAAATCAGAAGTGATGTAGTTGATGAAATCTTCAGGAGATTGATTGATTGCAGGTTGCCATAAGCCAGCATCGAAGGATTTTTTCAATTCTGATCTTAACTCCTCAACGGAGCCGATGCATTTATGTTCTTCACCATCTTCTGTTCTCCAAATAGGCAAAGGTGTTCCCCAGTAACGGCTACGACTAAGGTTCCAATCCACCATGTTTTCCAACCAATTTCCAAATCTGCCTGTTCCTGTGCTTGCGGGTTTCCAATTGATGGTTTTATTCAATTCAACCATTCTTTCCTTGGCTGCAGTTGTTTTAATAAACCAGGCATCCAATGGATAGTAGATGATAGGTTTGTCAGTTCTCCAGCAATGAGGATAACTGTGTTCATATTTCTCTACCTTAAAAGCACGGTTCTCTTTTTTAAGTTTTACAGAAATATCAACATTCACATCTACATAATCCGAATCGTCTTTGTAGTTCTTTACATATCTGCTACTAAACTCACCAAGTCCTTCAACAAATTTCCCTTGTTTATCAACCAAGGTTAAAATACCAATATTATTTTTTTTGCCCACACGATAATCATCTGCTCCAAATGCAGGCGCAGTATGAACGATACCTGTTCCATCTTCTGTGGTAACGAAGTCGCCTGTGATTACACGAAATGGTTTTGCATTTGGAGTTTCTTCCTGAATTTTTGCAATTGAATTTGCTTCGTATGGCAGCAATTGTTCGTAACCGGTAGTTTCCAGATCTTTTCCTTTAAAGCTCGCAAGAATTGACCACGGAATAACTTTATCGCCTTCTTTGTAACCTTCAAATGTAATATTTTCAGCCTCAGGTTTAAAGTATTTTCCTATTAATGCTTTTGCTAAAATTACTTTTATGGGTAAGTAGGTATAAGGATTAAAAGTTTTTACCAAAACATATTCAATCTCCGGACCCACCGTCAATCCTAGGTTTGAAGGGAGTGTCCATGGAGTAGTGGTCCAAGCCATCAAAAAGAATTCATCTTTAGCATACTCTCCAAGCGACTTTTTTAATGCTTCAGTTAAACTTGAGTTGATCACTTTGAACATCACCACAGCACTAGTGTCTTTTACATCTTTATAAGTTCCGGGTTGATTTAATTCATGTGATGAAAGTCCGGTTCCGGCAGCTGGTGAATAGGGTTGAATGCTTACACTTTCGTAGAGGTATCCTTTTTTGTGTAATTCACTCAAGCACCACCAAAGCGATTCAATATAATTGTTTTCAAAAGTAACATAGGGCTTTTGTAAATCAACCCAGTAGCCCATTTTGTTGGTAATGTCATCCCATTTGTCTTTAAACTGCATCACCACTTCTCTGCATTTTTTATTATAATCTTCAACAGAGATTTTTTTTCCGATATCTTCCTTCGTAATGCCTAATTGTTTTTCAACACCAAGTTCAACAGGAAGACCGTGAGTATCCCATCCTCCCTTTCTTTTTACTTGAAATCCCTGCATGGTTTTATATCTGCACACCATATCTTTCAAAGTTCTTGAGATGACATGGTGAATGCCGGGCATGCCATTAGCACTTGGAGGGCCTTCAAAAAAAACAAAGGGTTTGTTGCCTTCTCTTATGCTTATACTTTTTTCAAAAGATTGTTCTGCATTCCATTTTTCTAGAATTTCTTTACCGATATTGGGCAAATTCAACTGTTGGTATTCCTTGTATTTAACTGCCATAAACGTATGCTCGTAGCTGTATTTTATTTTTTAAAAATGAGTTGCGAAGTTAATGAATTAGCCCAAGAATCCAATCGGCAGTGAGGTTCAGGAAAAATCAATGTACAAGCAACTCGCAAGGTTTTAGGCCGGTGTGGTTTTTGAAAGCAGTACTGAAGTGAGAAATGGATGAATAACCGAGTAAATTGGATACTTCGGTTACGCTCAAACCTTTGTCATATAGCAGATATTTCGCGTGTTCCATACGTTGACTTTGGTAAAAATCAAAAATGGTTGTTCCAAAAATTTCCTTAAATCCTTTTTTTAGGTAGCATTCATTGATAGCCACTTTTCTGCTTAGGGCTTTTATGGTGATGGGATCGCCGATATGTTGCAGTAATATTTCTCTAGAGTCGATGATTTTTTGCCTGTCCTCCTCATTTGCGAGAAACTTACATCCAAAATCAGCTTCCTCTTTTTCTCCAAGTAAGCAATCGGTAGTATATAATAAAATCAGCTGAGTTTGAGCATTAATGAAAATATTCTCTCGGGTATCTGAATAATTGTGATTTAATAATCCTTGAATGGCATTACTTGTTTTATTACAAAGACTTGCAGTTTTTGAAAAGGAATGTGGATGTTTAAAAGAAACTACTTTTTCAATTAAAGTGTTTTCATTTTTATGTGCTTTAGCAAATTGATGCAGATAAGCAGGTTTATAAATGAAACTCAACACATCTACACTTTCGAATTTTTCTATACAACTTTCGGAGGCATTAAATTTGCAGAAGTCGCACTCAGTCTGCTTTTCACGACAATAAAAATTACCAGCCACACAAAATTTCAATTCCAAATAATTGTGATCGGGATGTTCTGCATTATAATGATAAGTCAGAACACCTGTGTCTTCAATATTCCAGTGTTTTTGTTTTAGAAATCTTTTGATGCTGTATTTTACAGAACCCGGAACATTTCTTTCTATTTCCTGAAGTACCTCCAATTCATCGGTGAGTAAGGGTCGATTGCTTGCTATGTCTAATATGTTGGGTAACAAATTCATGTTTCAACTGCAAATATAAGTCAGTAAAAATGGCATTTAAAATGATTAACAAACATTCAGTCCGATTTGTTGAAAAATTAAGAATATGAGTTGTTTTTTTATTTAAAATTCAACGTGCCGTAGGGCTGGTAAGTGTATCTGAAAGTGTAATATCTAGAATTGAGTGCTTTTTCTTTGAAACTGCTATTAACCAAAAGAATTTTTCCGCCTTTCTAGTAGTTTAATATTTGAAGTTTGGCATATTTTCCATTAGAGGTTCTTATAATAATTACTTTTCCGGGGATAGGCGTTATTAAATCACTTGCATAGTCATATTTATACCATCCCATTCCCGGTGCGTTTTTAATTGCCAAATAGGGGAATTTATCTGTTTTAAAAACAGTGCCAGCGTGGAAATTGTATAATGCATCATAATTTCATCAATACATAAATGCACGTCCGATTTCGGGTCCGTTTGTTCTATTATTAATTTTAATTGTTGTTGTTGAGAAGGCTAAATCCAAGCTAGTTGTTGATTCTTGTCTTTTTGTAATGACAGCATAGTTTAATAAACTAAAAAAAGTAGATTTTCCTCTGCCTTAGGGATCCTTAAAATTGGTACCGATAATGGTGTCAGCTGGCAAATTTCTGACAAAAGCCTCTTTTACCACTCTTGGATTGGTTTCATTTTTTTTAACTGATTTTTCTTTTGTTAGTGCAGCGCTGTCAATTGCAGCTGAACTGGTTGTCATTACCAATGCTTTCCATGAATTTCCATTCCACATTTGCAACTCGCCATTCGTTCCACAATTGGTGCACCATATGATAGTTCCAGGAGTAGGATTTTGAATCTTATTTTTTTCTAAAAAGGTAAGATGTGGAGGAACTATTCCTTTTTTTGAATCACTACTGCCAAAAAAGGAAGAAGCGTTATCATTGCTATTTTGCTTGTTAGATGTGATAGTATAATGAATGGTAATCTTCCATGATGTAGCATCAATACGGTTTGTAGAGGCATTGCATCCGGGAACTCCTTCAAAAGTCCTCCAGGCATGCATGCTAAATTTTAATCTTGTTCCTCCGGGATAGCTTCCATTTGCGATATCAACTTTTTTTCTGAGATATTCCATTTTTCCTGCAGAAGAATCTATACCAGCATAAACTTCTGGTTCGGTTTTGTTAGTATTGTAACAGAAGACCTGTGATTTTTGCTCTGATTTTTTGCCATTTCCCAGAGCAGTCATAGTGTAAGAAATGTCAACACCGGAAACATGGAAAGTACTATCTCCATCAGGAAGTGCAATTTCCAAGGTTGAATGAGCGTTGCAAGTTGAATCATATTTCAGATAAGAGGTTGGGATATCTCCAGAATTATAAGTTTCAGAGAGTGAATATTCGGTATTTGAGGAATAGAAGCTGTAGATAAACAGAAAAGCGATGAACAATCCTCCAATTATTCCGAATAAAATAAACCCCAATTTGATCGAATTCAAACTCTTAGTCATGTCTACTGAAAATGGGTGTAAATATATCAAAATCAACTTCGAAGTGGGCATGTTTTTATCCCCAAAATATATGGGAAAAATATTCTGATAATTGGTGTAAAAAACTAAACAAAACCCCTTTATTTTCGGTATATTTGTCCGTATTTGATTTTTTAAATTTAAAGTGATTTTTTAGCAGTTATGAGTACAGAAACAGAAATGATTCCAGCGGTTCCTAATAGTAGCTACGGCGCGGATAGTATACAGGTATTGGAAGGTCTTGAAGCGGTAAGAAAAAGACCGGCGATGTATATCGGAGATATCAGTGTAAAAGGTTTGCATCATCTTGTATATGAGGTTGTAGATAATTCAATTGACGAGGCTTTGGCAGGTCATTGTAAAAATATTTCAGTAACCATTAACGAAGACAATTCAATTACGGTTCAGGATGATGGCAGAGGGATACCAACGGGAATGCACACTAAAGAAAACAGAAGTGCCCTTGAAGTGGTTATGACCGTTTTGCATGCCGGTGGTAAATTCGATAAAGGTTCTTATAAAGTATCTGGTGGTTTGCATGGTGTTGGTGTGAGTTGTGTGAATGCATTAAGTACCAAACTTCATGTTGAAGTAAACAGAGAGGGAAAAAAGTTTGAACAAGAATATGCAACAGGTATTCCTCAATATCCGGTCCGTGAAATTGGTACAACTGATAAGACAGGAACAAAGGTTCAATTCTGGCCTGATGGAAGCATTTTTACTACAACGATTTATAATAAAGAAATTCTTGAAGGCAGATTAAGAGAATTGGCATATTTAAACAGAAAAATCACTATCATTTTAACTGATTTAAGAGAATTGGGTGATGATGGCAAATCCTACACCAAGCAATTTTACAGTGAAGGTGGAATTGTTGAGTTTGTAGAATCTATAGATAAAATTGCCAACAGAGCACCATTAATTCCTTCCACCATTTTTTGTGAAGGTCATGATGAAAAAAGCAATGTTGCGGTAGAAGTTGCAATGGTATATAATGCAAGTTATCAGGAGCATATTTTCAGTTATGTAAACAATATTAATACAATCGAGGGTGGAACTCATGTAGCAGGTTTCAGACGTTCAATTACCCGTGTGTTTAAAAGTTATGGTGAAAAACAAGGGATGTTTGATAAAGCAAAAGTAGTTATAGAAGGAGATGATTTCAGAGAAGGGATTTCAGCAATTATATCGGTAAAGGTTCCTGAGCCACAGTTTGAAGGTCAAACAAAAACTAAATTAGGAAATAGTGAAGTAATGGGTATAGTAGATACAACTTTAAGCAGAGTACTTGAAGCTTATCTGGAAGAAAATCCACGTGATGCAAAAACAATCATACAAAAAGTAATTTTAGCAGCTCAGGCGAGAGCCGCAGCTAAGCGTGCACGTGATATGGTGCAAAGAAAAAGTGTTTTAGTAGGAGGAGGATTACCAGGTAAACTAGCAGATTGTTCTGAAAAAGATCCTGGAAAATGTGAGCTCTTCCTTGTCGAAGGAGATTCGGCGGGTGGAACAGCAAAGCAAGGACGTGATAGAAGTTTTCAGGCGATACTTCCGTTAAGAGGTAAAATTCTGAATGTGGAAAAAGCCATGGAGCATAAGATTTATGACAATGAGGAGATCAGAAATATGTTTACTGCACTTGGAGTCAAAATTGGTACTTCTGAAGATGCAAAAGCATTGGATATATCCAAACTACGTTATCATAAATTAATCATCATGACAGATGCCGATGTGGATGGAAGTCACATTGCAACTTTGATTCTCACTTTCATTTTCCGTTACATGAAGGAGTTGGTAGAGCAAGGTTTTGTTTACATCGCACAACCTCCATTGTATTTGGTTAAAAAAGGCAAGGATCAGGAATACGCTTGGAATGATGAGGAGAGAAAAGGTTGGATTTCTAAATTAGGACAAGGAAAAGATGACAGCGTAACTATTCAGAGATATAAAGGTTTGGGAGAGATGAATGCTGAGCAACTTTGGGAAACCACTATGAATCCTGCAACACGTACATTGAAGCAAGTAACTATTGATAGTTTAACTAATGCAGATGGTGTATTCAGTATGTTGATGGGAGATGAGGTTCCGCCAAGAAGAGAGTTTATTGAATCTCATGCCAAGTACGCAAAAATTGATGTGTAAACAATAAGCAAGAAGCGCTATTCACATCTTGTGGACAGAACATTTCAGCAAATTTTGGGTAAAACCAATATTTATAGTAGCTTGTAGCTATTAGCGCAAGCTAAAACCATTATTTACTAACAATAAATTTTATTAAAATGTCAAAAATGTTAACAGCTTATTGCATGAAAACTAAAGAGAAAAATGTTCCAATGCAAGATGCAGTGATAACCAAAACAGCACGTGGTGGCTACATGGCTCAAGGTCATGATGGTAAAGGAAATAAAATGACTACAATGCTTGGAGAAGCTACAGCTTTAGAAGCAGTGAAGAATGGAGTAGCAAAAAAAGCTTGGTAATTAAATTTTTAGGGTGCCACGTTTCAATCGTGGCATCTTTGTTTTTATTCGTTTCCTTTTTACTTTAAACTGCTCATCACCTGAGTGTGCATGCGTAACATAAATTCATAGATATCGTCCATCGATCGAATTGATTCTACAATTAATATTCCATTTTTCCCCACTTGTTTAAGTCTCGCTTTATTTGTTCCTGTTTGTAAGAACATTAAAATTCGATTAAAGATTTCACTTTGGAAATAAGGAGAGTCCGGATTACTTACAAAAAAGCATTTCATCACTTCATTTCTGAGCAATAATTTTTCAAATCCAAGATCAACTGCAATTCTTCGGCATCGAACTGTTGTAAATAAATCTTCGGCCTCGGAAGGAATGGGTCCAAATCTGTCGACTAATTCTTCATGAAAAGCAATTAACTCTTCTTCATTTTCACAATTATCCAATCTTGAATATAAACTTAATCTTTCGCTGATGCTTTCAACATAGTTATCAGGAATTAAAATTTGGAGGTCAGTATCAAAACTGCAATCTTTTACAAAATCATCTTGTTGACTGATTTCCTCTTTGAATAAATCCTTGAATTTATTTCTTTTTAATTCCCGTATTGCTTCATCAAGTATCTTCTGATACATTTCAAAACCTATCTCTGCAATAAAACCGCTTTGCTCACCTCCGAGCATATTGCCGGCCCCTCTGATATCAAGATCGCGCATAGCAATCTGAAATCCGCTACCCAAATCGCTGTATTGTTCAAGTGTACTTAATCTTTTCCTGCTGTCGGGAGGTAGGGTACTCATAGGCGGAGCAAGCAAATAACAAAACGCTTTTTTATTGCTTCTTCCCACTCTTCCTCTTAACTGATGTAAATCGCTCAATCCAAATTGATGCGCATTGTTTACAATAATAGTGTTCACATTAGGAATATCAACTCCGCTTTCTACAATATTGGTACAAACCAGCACATCATATTTTTTATCCATGAAATCAAGGATAGTGTCTTCAAGCTGGTCTCCTTCCATTTGGCCATGCGCAAAGGCAATACTGATATCCGGGCAAAGTCCCTGAATGAAGCCTTTCATTTCGGCCAATCCATTTACCCTGTTGTGAATAAAGAAAACCTGTCCGCCTCTTTCTGTTTCATAATAAATAATATCTCTGATATTATCTTCATTAAATACAGTTACTTCTGTTTGAATAGGCTGACGGTTGGGTGGAGGCGTATTGATGATGCTCAGATCTCTCGCACCCATCAAACTGAATTGCAGTGTTCTTGGAATAGGCGTAGCCGTTAGTGTTAAAGAATCAACTGTAGTTCGGATCTGTTTTAATTTTTCTTTTGCACTTACTCCAAATTTTTGTTCCTCATCAATAATCATTACACCCAAATCTTTAAACTTCACCTCTTTTCCCAATAAGGCGTGTGTGCCAATGATGATATCTATTTTTCCTTCTTCTAATTTTAAAAGCGTTTCCTTTTTTTCTTTTGCAGTTTTAAATCGGTTTACAAAATCAACTGTAACAGGAAAATCTCGAAGTCTGTCTTTAAACGTTTTATAATGCTGATAGGCTAAAATCGTAGTAGGAACCAAAACAGCAGCTTGTTTACCATCACAACAAGATTTGAAAGCAGCTCTTATTGCAATTTCTGTTTTTCCAAAACCTACATCACCGCAAACTAATCTGTCCATTGGAGAATCTTTTTCCATGTCTCTCTTTACATCTTCACTAGCCTTTGCCTGGTCGGGAGTATCCTCATAAATAAAACTAGCTTCCAACTCTGTTTGCATGTAATTATCCGGACTATGCTGAAAGCCTTGTTGGCTTTTTCTTTGAGCATAGAGCTGAATCAGATCAGAAGCAATGTCTTTTACTTGTTTTTTTGTTTTTTCTTTCAGCTTACTCCATACATCACTTCCCAGCTTGTTCATTTTAGGAACAGATCCTTCCTTACCACTATACTTGCTGATTTTATGTAAAGATGAAATGTTTACGTATAATAAATCCCCATCTTTATATTGTATTCTAACGGCTTCCTGTAACCGTCCATTGGCTTCAATCTTTTGCAAGCCACTGTAAACACCTACACCATGATCAATGTGTGAAACATAATCGCCAGGCTGTAACTCTCGAAGTGTTTTTAGAGTGAGCGCTTTATTTTTACTGAATGCCTGTTTTACTTTGTATTTATGATAACGTTGAAATATCTGATGGTCTGTGTAGCACACTACTTTATTGTCGTCATCTATAAATCCTTCATGAATCGAAATAGGGATGGGTGTTACCTGAATTTCAGCTTTCAAGTCTTTAAAAATGATATGTAATCTTTCGAGTTGTTTTGGATTTTCAGCAAAAATGAAAATATTATACTTTGCCTTTTCGTATTCCTGTAAATTATTGATTAATAATTCAAATTGTCTGTTGAAAGAGGGTTGAGGCTTAGACTGAAAATTGATATACTCAATAGGCGAGGCATTATTTTTGAATGTAGATTTGCCTCCAATCTCAATGATATGTTTTAAAGCAATCTCTCTTTCAATCTGTTCAGCTGTTACAAAATCTTCAAAAGAGATTTCCCCTTTATAATTGATGGCATCAATTTCACTCGCTGATTCTTCTTTTTTTACATGAGATTTGAGGTGCTCAAAATAAATCTGTAAGTTTTCTTCTTCCTGTTCAATTTTTTCTTTGATAAAACTCCAATCTCTCAA
>JAIXWH010000055.1 GCA_027484165.1 Chitinophagaceae bacterium
GCATCAATTTCACTCGCTGATTCTTCTTTTTTTACATGAGATTTGAGGTGCTCAAAATAAATCTGTAAGTTTTCTTCTTCCTGTTCAATTTTTTCTTTGATAAAACTCCAATCTCTCAACCAAATGACTGTGTTTTCAGATAAGAAACTTAAAAGGGAAACTTTTTCACCCGCTTCAAATTGTGTTTCTATGTTGGGTATGATATTTACCTGTAGTAGTTTTCGTTCACTCAATTGGCTTTCAGGATCAAATATTCTGATACTATCTACTTCCTTTCCAAAAAGTTCGATTCGATATGGCTTCTCATTACCAAAAGAATAAATATCCAGAATACCACCTCTAATTGCAAATTGTCCGGGTTCATATACAAAGTCTGTTCTTACAAATCCATGATCAATAAATTTCTGAAGCAGACCATCAACGTCAAGTTCATCAGCTTGTTTGATTCGGATGATATTTTCAGAAAGTGTTTTAGATAGCAATACTTTTTCAAATACAGCTTCGGGGTAAGTAACAATGATTTTTTTATTACCACCTGCAGCAATTTTTGTCAAAGCTTCAGTTCGAAGCATGACGTGACTACTATTAAGTAATTGATAATTTTTTTTATTTTTAAAAGAAGAGGGAAAGTAAAAAATATCTAAAGCATTGGTGATGTTTTCAAGCGTATTTTGAACATATGCAGCTTCTTCAGCATCTCTTAATATAAGAAGATGGTTGGTTTGCGACGATAAATCTTGTTGATGTAAAGAAGAAAACAACAAATCAAAAGCACTTCCAATGAGACCAGATAACAATAAATGCTGGGGTTTGGATAAAGTAATCCTGTTCGCTATTTGAAAACAGCGGGGGTCATTTTTATAGATATTCAACAACACATCCAGATTCATTCTCGCCTGTGATTTTACCCTATTCTAAGAATAGAACTGCAAATATACTTCTCTAATACAAAATCGGATATTAATTCTAGAATTTGTATCTTACTAAAAATAATTTTTATGTCTTTGCAGCCGTGGAGAAAAGGAAAGGTAATTAATATTGAAAATGAAACTATTGATACCAAAAGATTTTGGATAGAAGTTCCTGAATTAGAGGTATTTGATTTTAAACCAGGCCAATTTGTTACATTGGATTTACCCATACATGAAAAGCCAAACAAAAGATGGCGTAGTTATTCGATTTCATCATGGCCGGATGGAACAAATATTTTTGAATTGTTAATTGTACTCAATCCTCATGGAGTTGGAACTCCTTATTTATTTAATGAAATAAAAGTGGGAAGTGAACTTGTATTCAGAGGAGCTCAGGGTGTCTTTACTTTGCCAGATAATCTTGATAAGGATTTGTATTTGATTTGTACAGGAACAGGAATCGCGCCATTCAGAAGTATGGTGAATGACATCAATAAAAATAAGATACCACATCAAGCTATAAATCTGATTTATGGTTGCAGGAAAAGAGGTAATCTTCTTTATTTCGAAGAGTTAATCGAACTTCAAAATTCTTTGAAGCATTTTAATTACATCCCTACCTTATCAAGAGAAGAGTGGGATGGAAAAAAAGGATATGTTCATCATGTTTATGAAGAATTATGTGCTTCAAAACCAGATGCAATATTTTATTTGTGTGGATGGAAGGATATGATTGATGAAGCCAAAGAAAGAATCCAGAAAATTGGATATGATAAAAAGAACATTCATTTCGAAATTTATGGTTAAATAAATTAAGCCATTAAATTCTCATCTTCATAAATTTTGAATATTCTTTTGATAAAAGAAACAATACTAGTAGCAACAATTGCTCCGAGAAAAGCCATGAAAATATCTTTTTGAGCATCCCAGATATCTCCTTGAGTTCCAAGATAGGCGGCACCTTGTGCTTTAAAAAACACATCAGCAACTGCCCATTCAATAAGTTCATACATGGCACTGATCGATAGGGTAATCTCAATTGGTAATATCCATGCAACAAGTTTAGGATACTTCAACCATTTCAGAAATAATTCTCGCATAGGATAAGCCAATAAAAATCCAAAACAAAAATGAACTATCCTATCGTAATTATTTCTTGAGGCCTGAGTGAAGTCTTTGAGCCAGTAACCAAAATGATTTTCGGCATAAGTGTATTTTGATCCATATACATGAAGACATAAATAAATACATATGAGGAGATAACTTAAATCACTGAACTGGTATTTTTTAAAAGTAGTGGTAATAAAAATCAGAAATAAAACAGTTAGCGTATTTTCAATAAACCAATTATTTATGTCTGTAGTTCCAACAAATGAATTTGCCCAAATACAAAAAAAAGAAAAGAGCAATAACCAAAGCAATTTGTTTTTTTGGAATGGTTTTCTTTCTTTAGAAATTGCGACAGTGAAATCCATGTGCGGTTATTTTATAAAATGACTGTTTGATTTCCGCTTACATAATTTATATGGCACTGATCGGCATTAATGGTAAACAATTCATTGACTAAAACGATGTTGTTTTTCAATCCAACAAATCTAAATTGTTCGGTGCTGTTAATAAATCTATTGAGGTAAGTGTCGTCTAATACAGTATAAGTTTCAGAATCAAGAGCAGTTCCTGAGTTTACAATTATGGTGTCACCTGTATTCGCTCTAATTGTATAAAAATGGTTTAGCGTATCTCCTAATACTTTAATAGAAATTGTGCGAAACTCCATAGTACAAGCAATTGTATTTGAAGAAGAATTGCTTTTATTACAATGAATAAAAATCAATGATAATGAAATCAGAAAAAAAGCAATTAGCATTATTTTTTTCATAATTATTAATATCAATTTGAGTTTACCTTATGGCTTTCTCAACAATTAGCTTCACTTCATTCATCGGAACCCTTTCCTGAAGCATGGTGTCTCTATATCTTATCGTTACAGTATTATCTTCTTTTGTTTGATGGTCTATTGTTACACAGAAAGGTGTTCCAATTGCATCCATTCTTCTGTATCGTTTTCCGATAGCATCCTTTTCTTCATAAAAACAGTGGAAAAGGGGCTTGCATTCATTCATCAAAGCAGTTGCAATTTCAGGTAGTCCATCTTTTTTCAGCAAAGGAAGTATTGCTAATTTTATCGGAGCAATTTTTGCAGGAACTTTCAAGACTACTCTGCTGTCCTCTGTGCCATCATCTTTGTTCCATTTTTCTTCCTTATAAGCTAATGAGATAACAGTTAAGAATAAACGGTCCAAACCTACAGAAGTTTCTACCACATAAGGAGTATAATTTCCATAAGGTTTTCCTTCGGCATTCAAATCATTGTCGAAGTATTGAATTTTTTTCTTGCTGTATTTTGCGTGTTGAGATAAATCAAAATCAGTACGACTATGAATGCCTTCCAACTCTTTCCATCCAAAAGGGAATTCAAATTCGATATCTAATGCAGCATCGGCATAGTGAGCCAATTTTATATGGTCGTGATATCTTAATTTTTCAGC
>JAIXWH010000041.1 GCA_027484165.1 Chitinophagaceae bacterium
CACTGTTGGTGCTGTTGGTGTTACATTTACAGTAAATGGTACCACTTTATTGGTTACGCAACCTGTTACCGGATTGGTTACTTTTAAATTTACGCTCTTCTCACCAGGAGAAGCTACTGAATATATAGCCGAGTTTTGTGTTGTGTTGTCTAAACCAGATGAAGGACTCCATAAAAAAGAGTAGTTTGTTGGAGGTGCAAATCTCCAAGCCTCTGGCGCAAAAGTACCAGAAGCATATGCCTGACGACCAGGTGCAACAGCACCAATTTGTTTCGTTGCATCTTGTAAGCCATAAGTCCTTCCCGTGGTGTTATTAATCTTTTGTATATGCATTTCTACTATACCTGTAGTTTCGTATAGCATTACTTGAACAGTTCCAGAATTAGCCGAATTAGTACCACCAGAACCACCTACACTCTTATATTCAAAAACAAATTTGCGAGTTGGTGCTGATCCTTCTGTCCAATATCTCATGAATGGCTTAATTTGGAAACTTACAGAAACCGACGCTGTTTGAGTTGCTGCTTTGCTCATGGTAAAGGTTGTTGAACCTGTAGACGTAGCAGAATTTGAACTCGTTACACCTGTAACGAAGGTTCCGGCAGGAATTCCAGTACCAACCAAACTATCTCCTATGTTGAAAATATAACCAGTAGCAGTAGTTACAGTAGTGGAACCATTTGTTAAATTACATGTTATATTTTGAGAAGCCGTTTGAGCCCCTAAATCAGCAATACCCGCTGCAATTACGTTTCCTGGATTTTCTGCATTAGGGAACGTTACGGGTGTATTATTGAAAGTATACTGATTGATACCTGTATTTGCCGCATAAGATGGAACTTGTCCAAACGCAAGGAGTCCATTAGTACCAACAGACAAATTATCAAAGAAATTACCGAAAAAGTTGAAATTAAAACCAATAGGAACATTAGGGAAACCAGCATCATCTAGTGGGCAATATGCACACTGATAAGGAATCCCTGAAGGAACCGAACCTCCAACAGCTAAATTTGTTGCATTAGCTGGAACCGTTGAAGGGGCATAGCTAATAGGACTTACCGTAAAGTTACCCGCACTCAAATTAGAATTTAAAGTAACTGTTTGACCAGCATTGAAACAAGATACAGCTGGTGAAGCGGTAGGTACAATAGGTGTGCTTGCAATTGGTCCTACAACAAATTTTGCTGTAACCGTACATGCTGGATTGCTTCCACTTGCAGAGAATACAGCAGAAACAGTATAAGTTGTTGAAGTGGTTGGTGTAGCTACTACGCTTAAACCCTGAGCAACATCCAATCCTGTTGAAGGTGACCAAGAATAAGATTCGGCATTAATGTCATTTAATGAGATCGTTACCTTATCAGTAGCGGTACAAATCAATCCATTTGAAGGATTAACAACAGGCGCAAATGTACCCACATTTCTAACCGAATAGGTAGATGATGAAATACCAGTTAGACCATTTGAAATCACAGTAACATTACCTGCAGAAATACCATTAGGTGTAACTGCAGTAATTGAAGTATTAGAAACTACACTAAATGAAGCTGCAGCTAACCCGTTGAATAAAACTTGAGTGGTACCGCTAAATCCTGTACCTGTTAATGTTACCGATTCGCCACCTGCAGAACAGAATGCTGAAGGAGCAATTGCTGTAACGGTTGGGTTCGATGCAATGTTTAACAATGCAAAGAAATCATTACCAGAATTAGTTACAAAAGGACCATTAACTGTTGTAGCAGTGGATACCGATTGCTGAGGCGTTATGAAATCGGTAGGTGCTGTGTTTGATTGACTACTTGCATAAGCACCAGATGTTTTGCCTCTATCAACCCATGTTCCAGAAGCAGATGAAGACTGTCCAATGCTCAAATTAGCGTTAGTAAGTGAACCAGGTAAAGAATCTGAAGCACCATAAACCATTGTAAATATTGGGTTCACACCATATGATACAGATGCATTACTAATGAAAGGCTCTGCTTTAACATTATATGATTTTTTACCAACAGGCACTTTTGAAGCAGGATCTGTTGTTGACGGAACACCAGATTCAGAAACAGTTACATAACCCATTGAAGGACCATCAGAACCATTTGCTGTTCTTGTTCCTATATTTAAACTAACAGGAGATCTAAAAGGGAAAATCCTTGAAATAGCTGTAGTTGTAGCCGTAGTTCCTGGTAAAGCAATTCTCATCGAGCCATTTTTAACATGTCCATAAGCATCTTGTTGACCGAAATTTGTAACAGAACCAAAGCCGACATATAAAGGACTATAGAAGAATAACAATCCACCATTCATATCTAAAGTAGTACCGTATTGATTCACACCACTTGGATTGGCAGTTGCCGCTGATAATGATAACGCACCAACACCTCCAATAATTTTTAAAGTATCAGAGCTAGCCGCATATTTTACTTTAGCTTTTGTATTTATAGTTAATACGTTTATTTGTTTATTTGATGGGATTTCTACAGAAGTTGTTCCTTCATTAACAGATAAAGTTGGACTCAAAACTTGATAGGTCAAATTATATAAGCCAACTCTTGATGAAATTCCTGCTGCTGTAGCTGCAGTAAATGCCTGACCGTTGTTGCCAGTTGAGTCTAAAGTAGGTGTTGGAGCAGATGCGTAACCATCACCAGGATTTGTAACTCTAAATCCAACTATCGATCTCGCTCTCATTAATGCTGTAGCTTGAGCCAATGAGTTAGCCGGGAATCTAATCGTTGCAGAATCGGTACCAGTTGTAGGTGCAACTCTTATAGAATCCGGTTGAGTCAACCATCCTGTACCACCGTTATTACAAATTGCAGATATCAATCTACCTTGAGCCACATTGAAATTAAACGCTGGATTGGTAAAGTTTGCCAATCTTGTACCACCATAAACTCTGATTGCAGTTGTAGGATTTGCAGTAAAACCGCTTCCTGGTCTGGTAACTAAATTATGGAAGTTAGTTGGTAAAGGGAAACCCACTCTTGGGGTACCGCCATAGTTAATACCACCTGCTGTTGCTGAAACAGCCCTAACTTGTAGGTCACTTAAAATGGTTAACCCTCCTGTGATGGCAGCATTAGGTTCTTTGAAGAATACAGTATTCGTAGCACCTGCACTGGATTGGATGAAAGTTGCAGCAACTGTAGGAGCAGTTACCGTTGCATTGGTCATATTAACAACACTTAACGTTGGAACTGTAGTAAAATAACCACTACCTCCGCTGGTTAAATTTAAACTTCTTACACTTCCTGTACCTGAAGCAGCAGGTGTTTCCAATAAATTCACAGTAGCTGTTGCTGGAGAGCCCACAAAAACTAATGAATCGCCTAATGTACTACCAACCCTGTCGCCAATTGTAGTAGCGCCTGCCAAAACACCAAAGAGTGTGGCGTAATTGGCTGCTAAAGGAGATGCTGTGTTAATCTTATATAAAGTAAATAATTTATTACCATAGAAATATTGGGCACCTACAGTTCTTGTTGTATTTGGATTATATGGAGAACCTATAGTACCTGTAGCACCTACCCAATATAGAGTCCAGCCACCATCTGTTATTGCACTTGTGGAGGTACCTGTTGGTGTACTTGAACCTGAGTTACCCGAACCTGCGGTAACAAGGTACATATTAGTGCTGGTTACCCTGATTTGGTTTGCCGCATAAGCAGTTGCGCCGCCTGTACTAGAGGCTACCCAATACAAAGCACCCGATGGTCCTACTACAGGAGGTGTAGCTACACTATAAGCAGCAGTTCCATGAGCAGTAACAGCAAGGGCAGTTACCTGGTTATTGATGTCTCTTCCGTATAATTGTTTAGAGTTATCAATCATCAGTTTGCCATTGGTATTCAACGAACCTGCTGTATGGTATAAGCTACCATTCACAGCAAGATTTTGTGTGGTATTGATAACACTGCTTCCTGTGGTTTGGAATCTCAAATCACGGATCACACCTATAACAGAACCATTACCGGTTCCGGTGGTATCTCCTTCAAATGTACCGGTACCGCCCAACACTTGAGCAGTACTTCCGCCTCCTACCTGGCTACCATTGAAATTCAACTGAGTTGAAGCCAATGCTAAATTAGTATAACCGTTATTGGTAAAATTACCACCTACGTTTATAGTTTGACCAGTTCCTGTTGTATTAAAAGGTAATAATCTACCGTTCGAATTAATGGTAATATTTCCAGACACAGTTAATGCTGCTCCCAACTGCAGAACAGCAGTATTAGCACCATTTTGACCGATAATTAAATTTCTAACTAGATTTGGAGCGGAACTTGCGTAAACCACGGCACCATCATTGATAATTACCGAGTCATTGGCAGCCGGTACAACACCACCTACCCATGTGTTTACATCACTCCATAAACCACCTCTTGTAGTTGAAGTGACTTTACCAGGAGCGTAAGTTGTAAATGAATACACCGTACAACCAGAAGCACCACCAAGATAGTTGGTGGGTACTACAGTCCAGAAATATTGAGTACCTGGATTCAATACAATAGTTGTAATACCAGGTGTAAAGTTTGTTGATGTTGTACCAGAGATAATTCTTGCAGACAATTGCAAACCTTGTACAGCAGCAGAATTGGTACTTATATATATATCATAACCCGTTGGAGAAGGTGCACCAACTGCTGTACCCCAAACAATATTAGCTGTGGTGGAAACCCCTGTAGCACCACTGGTAGGAGTTACACTACCTTGGTAACACAAAGGCACTGAAGGACCTGCTGTTGTAAAGCTTCTGGTTTCACAAGCTAAAGCGGTATCCGTTCCAGATACAGCACGCACTTTCCAGTAGTATGTTGAAGAAAAATCTAGTGTTCCAGGTTGTCTTAAAAGGACATTACCAACATCAGTTAAAACAGTCGAGCTGTTATTATCAACCAATGCTTGAGTTTTGCTGAGATATAGTAAATATTTTGTAACCGTCGGAAGTGCTGTTACTGCCGACCATCTTAAAGTATCCACCGGAGAAAATCCGTTGAAATTATTTATAGGTGTTGTTGAAGTTACACAAGTTGGCAGAATCTGAACATTGGTAACAGTAGTTCCAGATAAAGGAGATGTAGTATTATAGGCCACAGTTCCGCAGGGTGCTGCTACCGTTGGTCCATTATAAGCATAAACCCAGAAATAATAAGTACGGCCACTTGCCAAGCCTGTTGCAGTAAAGCTTGTACTTGCTGAAGTACTAACAACCGTAGCTTCTGGAGTTGAGCCGAACACGTATCCTGCGCCGTAGTTTTCGCCCGTTGTTAATGTAGGGGCAATATTTTGTGTGGTTCTTAATACCAAATATCCAGTTGGTGCGGGAGTGGCTGCCGTAAAGCTACCACTTATTGAATTAAAGGTATTGGTAGTTGCGTTTACAACTATTGCTGTTGGCTGTGTGGTTGGTGCGGTTGGGCAACCCGTTGTTGAAGGCACAAATCTGAAAAACCTTCTGCTGCCATCTGCTGTAGAGTTTAAATTCGTCATATCGACACCATTGGCAAAATTTGTTACATTAAAAGATGTACGAGCGCTATTATATGCAGGAGTACCATTTAAAGTCTCAAATTGTCCAATTGTTCCTGCTGTATTACTGGTTGAAATAGCAATGTTTTGTGCGTTGTTAGTTCCGGTAGCATTATTAAACATTCTTCCGTATACGTACTCAACTGTTCCGTCTTCATAAATTCTTGTTTGATAAGTTGAAAGGTTGGTAGTAGAATTTGCATTGAAAAGCTGAACGTTATTCCATTCTACAATCAAAACCCTATTGGGAGCTGTACCTTGTAATTTATAGTGTACTTTACCTGTAGCATCTGTTATCCCATTTAAATTATTTGCAATAAGAAAAGCTACTCCCGATGCAGCTGTTTGAGTATTACCTGTAATTGCCGTTGAACCCAAACGAATTTGTCCGTCAGGGTTACAGCTAAACTGATGGTATACGGTTCCGTTCCCCAAAAGGTTGAAACCGAAACCTATATTGGTAACAGTGGCGGTGTAGGCATCTACACTAGCTCCATACAATTGGGTTGTACCAGTTGACATGTCAATAGCATTTCCGCTTTTGTCCAAAGCTAAGGAGGCGTTTGTACCCGTTGTTGCCGGATATAAAGCAGCCTGACCGTTAACGTTCAGTGATGCCGAAAAGAGGCACAAAATGGTAAAAAATCCAAAAATGAATTTTGCAAATGATGGAGTTGTAGCTGAGCAATTTGAAGTCATGTTGCCTTTTTTATTGGTTATGATTTGGATGTTATTATAGTTAATTGAATGTGGTGAAGGTATTAACTGTTGTCGTTTTCGATTTCCCGAAATACGATTTATCAGATTTGCAAAACCCTTTACAGTATTGTAATAGAGGGTTGAAGTCAATTTTGAATCCTTCATAAAAAACAATTAAAGTGTTAACTAACGTTTGCGATTATACGCTATGTGCTTTTTTTATTGGGTTCGGGTTTATTGGAGTTTTAGGATAGGGTATGGGGATTTTTTACATTGTGAATATAGTGTTAAAAACTTTTAAACAAAAACTTTTTAGTAACTTTTTTTTAAAGTTTTTTTAACAATGGGGGCGTACAACTGAAGGGAGTTTGTTGTGCCTTTAAGAAATTAAAAAAATTGTAAATATCTGTTGTAAGTTGTTAAGTATAAATACTTAGTGAGGGTTTTTAGATATATCCGCTGCGCCAAATAGGTTCGTTTTCTTACGTTTAAGTAGCAATTTTGGAAGCATCTTCATGCAACTGGATGTATATACAATGTTATAGGGTCGGGAAACAAAAATAATATATGGTGCTTATCATCAACTTATATATAATTATAATTTTGGTATTAGCATCTACACGCTACACCATAATTTTCGGATTAAAATACAGTCGATTTTATGTCTTTTTACCTTGATGGCCAATAGGCAAAATATCAATTTTGCTTCTTTAGGTATTTAATAGACCTGTTGTTATATATATTATATACTCATGAAGACCATTGTTAAAAACACAAATTTAAACCGGCAAGAATTAGGAAAAATCTACTTATGGACAGTCGCTATCCATAGATGGAAAAGTCTGCTTTATTTTC
>JAIXWH010000012.1 GCA_027484165.1 Chitinophagaceae bacterium
ATCAATATCGATGCCAAAAATGAAATCGAAGCGCTTCAAATTCATCTCAGCAAAATAGAAACAGAAAAGCTCGACAAGATTATTCAAATGTTGAATGAGCGTGGATTGAAGATTTGATTAGAATTTTGGACATTTTGATTGATACAAACTGGTATTCCTTATATTAAGAAAAGATTTGTATGACCCTGTTACTTCAAACCCACCTCTTGCTTGTGATGCTATAGTTAATTTAGAAACATTCACATCATAACTGAATCCTAATGCAACTTTACCTAAATCTAATTTTACTACTGGAACAAAAGCATCTGCCCATCTATAAAATCCACCAAAACTAATTCCTCTTTTTGATGCATTTTCCTCATCTGATTCTTCTGAATTATGACTGTACATAATTCCCAACAAGGTTTGTGTATTTCCACCTTGCTTGATATAATCCCCATAAATATAAATATTGTCGGCATACCCTGTAGGTGTGGACAAGCCTGCATTCAAAACCAATCTGGGAGTTAATTTAAAATTATCTTCAAGAAACGTTGATTTGGGTTTGTTGAAATGATAATATCCAACTCCAACGTAATAATTGGTAAGTGATGATTCGATTGTATTACTGAATGCTAATCCGAATGAAGCATCAAAATGACTTATGGAAGTGGTTTTAAATGATTGCCCTGCATAATTGTCGGGACTGAATTGTCCATTCTGAAATTGTTCGTTCCATGTGCCTTTAGTAACATCAAATTTACTTTGAACTAAACCGCCCATAAATCCAGCTGATAAGTATCCATTTCCTTGATTCACAGATTTCATATAATTAATCGCAGGTAAAAGTTGCAACACACCAAAGTTCAAATCCCCTGCAATATCATTATTTAATTGTAACCCAATAGTAACATAGTCGTCATTAAAACCAACAGCCTTCTTTAATTCTGCACTTAATGCCATCGTTTTATATGGAGTTGTAACAGAAGCCCACTGATTTCTATATGCAGCTTGCACTCTGATGTCTCCAGTAAAAATACCAGCAATAGCAGGGTTTCGCATCATAGGCATTTCATAAAATTGCGAGAAGGTAAAATCCTGGGCACATAAAGTATGTGCCGTTAGATTTGCAATTATTAAAAATAATATTTTATACTTTTTCATATTGATTATTTAAGTAGCGTAACGTTTCCTTTATACATATAGTGAACATCATTTTCACAAACTACTTCTGCGATGTATACGTATACACCAGAAGCTGAAGGTATCCCTTTGGTTTTTCCGTCCCATCCTGAAGAAGGATCGTTCGGTCTGAAATTTTGTTTTTCAAAAACAATCTGACCCCATCTGTTGAATATGGTAAATTGTTTTACAGATTTTATACCGGTTGCTCTTACCATCAAGATATTATTACCATGCGATGCATCATTAGGTGTAAACGCATTGGGTATAAACACTTGACTGTCTTCACAGAATACTCTGATACATATTTTACCAGTATCAGCACAACCATAAATGTTCTCAGCAACCAAAGTATAGCAAACATTATTTTTAACGGTTGCAATGGGTCGTGGGCTGTATGGACTATCTAAATCAATGGTTGGAGTCCAGGTATAATATCTGATAGGACCATTAGTGATTGATGAGTTCAATGGGAATAAAGTACCTGTTGATAAAATAGTATCATGTCCCATTGTAATCACTGGGTATTGACCAACAGCCACAACAATATTAGTGTCTGTTCTAAAACAATTGTCATTGTCTGTTCCAGTTAAATGATATATTGTAGTAACTAGAGGACTAACTGTAATTGATTGTGTAGTGAATCCACCCGGAGTCCATAAATAGTTTGGAGCCCCATTTGCTGTAAGTGTTGATGACTGACCAATACAAATGGTATCGTTTGGTGGAGCTGTCATCGTGAATGGCTGAACTACTTTTACTGTGATATCTTTTGAAATGCTACAACCATGCTCTTGGCTAGTTACAGTGTATGTAGTAGTAATCCTTGGATTTGCTGTTGGATTTGGACAAGTGTAACAACTTAAATCATTAGGCGTTGTTATTGGCGTCCATGTATAATTAATTGCTCCTGAAGCTGATAATTGTACTGATTGATTTAAACATATTTTTGGATTCAATCCAACAACTAATGACGGGTACGGATACACGATGATTGAATCTTTAATTGTTTTTGAACAACCATAAACAGTGGTTACACTCAAATAGACAAAATATTTACCTGGTATAGTCACTACAAAATCATAATTGGCTCCTGTATTAATGATTGGAGATCCAACCGGAGGTTGTACTGTCCAATTGATATTACTATTAAGTACTGTGTCTACTGAATTGATAATACTTCTTAATTGTATGGTATCATTTGAACAAGCGCTATCAATTGGATTTAGAACAATTTGAGCTGAAGGCGTTTGATGGATAATAACATTGATAGGCACTGTGTCTTTATCAACGCAACCCCACTGTGATGTAACAGTTTCAATTACATTATAAGCACCGCCAATGGTATAATTATAATAAACTGAACTTCCAGTTGTTGTAGTAGGACCAAATCCAAAATCCCATCCTAAATTTTGAAGACCAGAAAATGCGTACGAATTATCAGAATAATAGTATTGTGTAGAGTCGCATACTTTATTTTGAGTATAGCTAAAGCCTGCACTAACCGAATCTACTTTTACAGGTGTAGGTCCTTGAATAGGCACGATACAAGTACCGGCCTGAGAGTAAAGTACAGCTCTAGGTATGTATACTCCAGGCAAGTTATAATGGTAATTAATAATTGTACTGGTAACCCCTGGCGCATTTATGGTTACAGCACTGTCTCCGTTACCAAAGAACCAATGAATAGAATCTGTTGCCGCGTTAGTCAATATTTCTAATCTGGTGCTTCCATAAGGTAGACAAGCAACATTTGATGAATACTGCATGTTTCCTGCAGCACCTCCAACTATGATAGTGTCTGTATATTTATATTTACATCCCCCTGGATCTACAGCAATCATGTGCACTATATATGTACCTGTATCTGTGTAGGTATGAGTTACTACATCAGTTGTACCCAATGGAGTTCCATCTCCAAAATTCCATGAAATAGATTGAACAGGTCTGATGTTGTTGGTAAAGGTTACCGTGAATGGTTTACAAATTCCATATCTGCTCGATACAGTAACATTTCCTGGTAAAGTATCTACAATCCTAATTGGCAAACTAAAATTAGTACTACAAGTCAATCCATTTGAATAACTTATTGATGAAGTTAAAGTTGCAGTATAGGTTCCTGCAGGAGTATAAACATGGCTTGGATTTTGAAGAGAAGATGTACCCCCATCACCAAAACTCCATGAGTATTGTGCAGGAATACTTGTATTGTTATTGAACTGAATCGTATGATTTACACAATTGTCGCTCGCTGTGAAAGTAAATGATGCATTAGGTGTAGGAAGCACTTTTACCGAATCGATAATTGTGGTATCTGTACATCCTCCGTTTTGAGCCAACATGGTAATGTAGTAAGTGCCAGGATTTTGATAGGTATGCGTTACCGTTTGTCCAGGGCCTGAAACAATTGTGTTAGCACTAGTTGGTGGTACAGGGCCAGATACATCTCCAAAATTCCAACTGTAGGTATTAGCTCCTGTAGAGTTGTTGATGATTTGAACAACATGTGGTGTACATCCAACATTATTTAGTGTGTAATTGATATTAATTGAACTTGGAGTTACTGTTACTAACTTATTAATAGTATCATAGCAACCAAATACCGTTCCCACAATCAATCGAATATTATAAGTACCTGCAACACTAAATCTAACATTTACAATTGTGTCAACACTTGTTACTACAACAGCTCCTGAAGGATTAGTTACTGTCCAATTGTAGTAATTAATTGAGTCTGATGTAAATATCGTTTGAGCTGTGTAAGTCCCACTTGTATAGATACAAATCGGGTCCGGACCCTGAATTTGCACCTTAGGTGTTTCATGCAGATTGATAACTATGTTTTGTTTGCTGGTATCTCTACATCCTAAATTTGAAACAACCGTATGCGTTACTTGATACGTATTATTAATGGTATAATAATGACTCGAAACCAATGAGGTGTCATTTATTCCGCCTGTTCCGTAAAACCATATTGAATATTGAATACCAGAATATGCATAAGAGGTGTCAAAGAAGTTAATCTCTGTTGAATCACAAACCTGATTATCCGTATATCTAAATCCAGCATTTACAGAATCTACTCTTATTGGTGAGGTGCCATTAATTCTGATTATACACGAAATGCCTGAATACAAATCTATATAAGGAGTATATGCACCCGGAGTTAAATACTGATGATAAATAATAGTGCTTGGATTAGTAGAGGTATTACGTGTAACCGTGTCTTTTCCATCACCAAAATACCAATGAATAGAATCAGTGGCTGCATTGGTTATGGCTTCAAACTTTGTGCCTGTGTAAGGCAAACATACATTGTTGGATAAATAAATCAGCTGACCCGCTGCTCCACCAACTTTAACTGTATCGGTATATCCATTTTTACATCCCCCTATTTCAACTGAATTCATACGAATCACGTATGTGCCAGTTGCTGTGTAAGTATGAGTTACACTATCACCTGTTACCGTTGGAGTTCCATCACCAAAGTCCCAAGTGGCTGGAGTTCTTGATGGTCTGTTGTTATTGATAAAAGTTACGGTTGAAGGGGTACAGTTTCCACTTCCAATAATAGTAATATTCCCTCTTACAGAATCTACAATTGTAACCGTGCCCACATAAATATCAGAGCAGGATACACCGCTAGCTAAATCGAATAATATAGCAACTAACGTATCACGATAAACGCCAGGGGCATTGTAAACATGTGTTGGACTATACCCCGTGGTAGAAGTGCCGTCCTGGAAATGCCAGATATATTGTGTATTTGCCGGATCGGAAGTGATGGTTTGATTTGCAAAACTAATGCTATGGCCGACACAATCACCAGAATTGATAGCCGTAAACTTAGGTTGTGGTTTACACAATATAGTAGCATAAACATAAGTGGTCGTATCAGAGCAGCTGTTAGTGGCGCGACTAGATATTTTATAATTTCCACATTGCGTATACGTATGTCTGATAGTATCAGGAGTTCTTACACCTGAGGTAGTATATGTGCCATCTCCAAAATCCCATGAATAGGTTTGACCTCCAGAGGTATTGTTAATGATCTCTACCTGATGAGGGGAACAGCCAATTTGTGAGAATGGCGTAATCTGAACCGCAGCTTGAATAGTAATTGGAGATACTATTATTGGAAAAACTGAAGTGTCTGCTCCGCAACTATTTATGGCAATTAATGTTGTATTAAATGTATCTACCACTCCTGTATTGTATATATGAGTAATTGCAGGAATTCTTGTATTTGTGGTATCATTAGGAGTGCCATCATCCCATATCCAAATATAAGTATTGGAGTTGTCTGGTGGCACGTTAGGCATTGAAGTATTGGTAAAAGTTATGGTTGAGTTAGAGCATGGTCTAGGTTTGTCTGGTACAAATTTTGATTTAGGTTTTGAGCTTACTATTACATTGTAAATAACTTGTGTGGTTTCACACTCATTAAATACTGTTAAGGTTACAGGATAAGTTACATCAAGGTAATTTAACTGATCAGAATAAAAATCCACGCTACCTGGCTGAGCTAATGAAGAAGTAGCTATACTTGGTGGTGGTGTCAACGCATTTGGGGCTGTTCCGAAATTCCAACTGTACTGGAATGAATTTATAAATGGAGTTGTATTTGTAAACGTAACTGTATTCTTAGGTCCACACTGTGAAACAGGTGAATAAGTGATAGTAAAATTCGGATATTGTTTGTTTCTCGTAAAGAATCGATGAACAATAGTATCATTCACACAACCATATCTGCTTTCTGCAACAAGTTTAATGTCAATAGAGTCATCTGGATTTTGAATGGTATATCCTGGGAAATTATAGCCAGTTCCTAGTAATGAATCAACAGCGCTTCCTGAATGATAACTTACCTCATACCAATAGTAGTTGCTATTTACAGTGTTGTAAGACGTGTTGGTAATAGGCAAAACAAATGGCCAGCAAGCGGTGTCTTTTGTGAAGGTATAAGTTGCTTTTGCATCTGGATTAACATATACTTTCACATCAAAAGGATCGCCTAAACATTGTCCTATATCCATTGATCCACTTACCAAAGTAACTTGAGGTGTTACAGTATAAATAAGTACCGCGTTTGTATCCGAAGCGGTATTGGTTAATGTAGTAACATTAGTTAATGGTCCGCCATAAATTGAAGATTGCAATGTTGCTTCCGACTGCCCACCATTAATTGTGCCCGCTGCTATATTTACAGGGGGATTTACCCACGTATACATAGTTCCGTTAGGTATGATTTGATTGGGAGAAAAATCATTTCTGATGATATTAAATGAACTGTCGGTACAAATTCTAAATGTTGTGTCATTGATTTCTGGTGAAGGATTTACATGTACCTTAACGTCAAATATTCCTCCTCCACATACTCCTGAAATCGGCTTGATTTTATACAATACATCTGCAGGCATATTGGTTAAATTTCTTAACCCTTCTGATATGATGGTTTGTGGTATTGTTTGTGGCTGCAATGGATTATTTGAAGGATAAGCAACCACAGCACCTGCCGGTGAAATAGAAGGAGTTACCCATGTATACAACGTACCTATTGCAGCAAGCGGTGTAACTGCAAAAGTTGAACGGCTACATATGGTGTCAAATAATCCTGGTATTTCTGGTGTTGGATTAACGGTAATGGTTATCGTAAATTGAGGTCCTCTGCAACTATCTCCTAATCCTGATGTTGGCGTAACGTGATACACTGCAATGTGAGTAGCAGTATCAGTATTAACCAAAGTAGCCCCAATGGTATCCTGAGGATTTATTTGATCACTGTCGCCTAATATATAAGGGCTCGGATCAACTGTCCAAATATATTTGGTTCCTGCAGGTACAATTTGAGTTGACGGATTATCTAAAGGATGAACATAAAATGAATCTCTACTACAAATGGTATCTGCATAGTTTTTGATTTTTGGTGTTGGATTTACCACAATGTCATAAGGAAACGGAGCGCCAGGACAACCCGATGTTCCTACATTAAATGCTCTTGCTGTATCAACAATAGTTATAGGCTGTGATGTATTATTTACCAACAATTGTGTTGGGATTGAATCTCTACCATTATTAATTGTTCCGGTAATGCCTGCTGGTACTGGCTGCATGATATTCCAGCGAATTACTACTCCTGGTGTAGCAGAAGATAATACTACAGTTTGTGTATTGGTTCCTGAACAGATGTGCTGATTTCCAGGTGTAAAGATAACTGATGGAGAAGGGTTAACCGTTACCGTTACTGTAAATGAATCTCCTAAACAACCAGAAGGTGAAATGGGCACAACTGTATATACCGCTGTTTGTGGATTTACAGAGTAGTTGGTTAAAGTATCGCTTATGATTGATACTCCGCTTGCTGCCGAACCTCCTTTTAAACTGTCAACAGAACAACTTAATACTGGGGTGCTCCAACTATATGTTGTATTGAATGGTACAATTCCATTTACTATATTATTTGGATTGTAAACAAAATAATCACCGCTACAGATTGTATCTATTCTGTTGTTGATAGTAGGTTTAGGATCTACTGTGATAATTACTTGGAATGAAGTACCCGGACAACTGTCCAACAATCCTGCTCTTGGGGTAACCGTATACGTTACTGTTTGTGATACATTAGTAACATTTTTTAAAGTATCACTACTTACTGATGTAGCATTGGTACCTGTTCTTCCTGACACTATTGTTACTCCTGTAGCAGAAGGTGTAATGACTGGTGTTGACCAACTATAGGTTGTTCCTTGAGGAATGATATTAACTCCGCCATTTGTTGGTACAATATTGAATGATGAATCACTGCATATCGTTTGGCGTATCGTTGCAATCGTAGGCTTCGGATTTAAAGTGATGATTACTTTAAAGGAATCTCCTGGACAACTTGCAGGATTACCAAATGGAGCTACCGTATAAGTTACTGTTTGAACTGTATCGGTATTATTGTACAATGTGCCAGATATGTTCAATTGTCTCACTCCTGTGGTACCTCCAGATACCTGGCCAGTATATACAGGCGCAGACCAACTGTAAGTTGTTCCAGTTGGAACAATATTACCTCCCCTATTCAATGGGTTCGCATTGAAAGAAGAATCACTACATATTGTTATTCTTATGGTGTCTATTATAGGCTTCGGATTTAAAGTAACAATTACCTTAAATGAATCTCCAACACAATTATCCGCTAATCCTGATGTAGGAACTAATGTATAGGTAACCGTTTGAACGCTGTTAGTTAAGTTTTTCAACGTGTCAGTGATAATAGTTTGTGATATTCCTGCATGCATTCCAGATACACTGTTAGGGGTTGACAATACTGGCACGCCCCATGTATAGGTAGTGTTAGAAGGAATGATATTTCCTGGAACCGTTGATGATGGAGTCACTTTAAATGATGAATCTCCACAAATAGTAACCGGTATGTTACTTATTGAAGGACGTGGATTAACCACAATATTATATGGAATTGAAGATCCAGTACATCCCAAATTATTTTGAGTACTGATATTAGGAACTATTGAGTAAGTTACTGTAATAGGATTAGGAGTTGTATTCACTAAAAACTGACGTGGTATGATTGTATCATTACCTCTAGTTGGTGTAACTCCAGTTATTCCGGTTGGAGGAGTTACTGTCCACGAAACTGTTGCACCCTGTGATGGCACACTGATATTTACTCTTAAAGTACTATCGGTTAATATATCCTTTGCTGAACATAAATGCTGATCGGCAGGTAAAACAAGGCGTGGCGATGGGTTAACCCTAACCGTTACCTTAAATGAATCTCCAAGGCAACCAGATGAAGTTATCGGTCTAACAGTATAAATCGCAGTCTGTATAAAATCAGTTGGATTAAACAATGTACCTGTTATCAAACTTTGTCCACTTCCCGACTGGCCTCCAGTCATTCCACCTGTTACTACAGGCAAACCCCAACTATAAGTAGTGCCTGATGGAACAATTCCATTATTAAGGTTTGCTGGCTGATAAGTGAATGGAGTGCCGGTACAAACCGTATCAACTCGATCATTGATTGTAGGTTTAGGATCTACCGTGATAATTACTTGGAATGGAGTTCCCGGACAACTACCAACAGTAGCTCTTGGGGTAACCGTATACGTTACCGTTTGGGTTACATTCGTAGTGTTTTTTAAAGTATCACTACTTATTGATGTAGCATTGGTACCTGTACTTCCTGATACTATCGTTACTCCCGTGGCAGTTGGAGCAGACCAACTATAAGTTGTTCCCTGTGGAATAATATTCCCTCCGCCATTTGACGGTACAATATTGAATGATGAATCACTGCATATCGTTTGGCGTATCGTTGCAATCGTTGGCTTCGGATTTAAAGTGATGATTACTTTAAAGGAATCTCCTGGACAACTTGCAGGATTACCAAATGGAGCTACCGTATAAGTTACTGTTTGTACTGTGTTAGTGTTGTTGAATAATGTGCCAGATATGTTCAATTGTCTCACTCCTGCGGCACCTCCAGATACCTGACCAGTATATACAGGCGCAGACCAACTGTAAGTTGTTCCAGTTGGAACAATATTACCTCCTCCATTCAATGGGTTCGCATTGAAAGAAGAATCACTACATATCGTTATTCTGATGGTGTCTATTACAGGCTTCGGATTTAATGTAACAATTACTTTAAATGAATCTCCAACACAATTATCCGCTAATCCTGATGTAGGAACTAATGTATAGGTAACCGTTTGAACGCTGTTAGTTAAGTTCTTCAACGTGTCAGTGATGAAAGTTTGCGATGTTCCCGCATGCATTCCCGATACACTATTAGGCGTAGACAATAATGGCATACCCCATGTATAGGTAGTATTGCTAGGAATAATATTCCCTGAAACCGTTGATGATGGAGTTACTTTAAATGATGAATCTCCACAAATAGTAACTGCTATGTTACTTATTGTAGGACGTGGATTAACCGCAATATTATATGGAATTGAAGATCCAGTACATCCTGAATTATTTTGAGTACTGATATTAGGAACTATTGAGTAAGTTACTGTAATAGGATTAGGAGTTGTATTCACTAAAAACTGACGTGGTATGATTGTATCATTACTAATAGTTGGTGTAACTCCAGTTATTCCTGTTGGAGGAGTTACTGTCCATGTAACCGTTGCGCCTTGTGTAGGTACACTGATAATTACTCTTAAAGTACTATCGGTTAATATATCCTTTGCTGAACATAAATGCTGATCGGCAGGTAAAACAAGTCTTGGACCTGGGTTAACCCTAACCGTTACCTTAAATGAATCTCCAAGGCAACCAGATGATGCTATCGGTCTAACAGTATAAATCGCAGTCTGTACAAAATCTGTTGGATTAAACAATGTACCTGTTATCAAACTTTGTCCACTTCCGGATTGACCTCCTGTCATCCCTCCAGTCACAACCGGAGCATTCCAACTATATCTTGTATTTGATGGAACAATACCATTATTAGTGTTTGCTGGCTGATAAGTGAATGGAGTGCCGGTACATACTGTATCAACTCTATCATTGATTGTAGGCTTAGGGTCTACAGTAATGATTACTAAGAATGGTAAACCCGGACAGCTGCCAATATTCGCTTTTGGTGTTACAGTATATGTTACTATTTGGGTTACATTCGTAGTGTTTTTTAAAGTATCGCTACTTATTGATGTAGCATTAGTGCCTGTACTTCCTGACACTATTGTAACTCCATTTGGAGATGGTGTGATCACTGGTGTTGACCAACTATACGTTGTGCCCTGTGGAATAATATTACCTCCGCCATTTGAAGGTACAATATTGAATGATGAATCACTGCATATCGTTTGGCTTATCGGAGCAATCGTTGGTTTCGGATTTACCGTTATTATAACTGTAAACGAATCTCCAGAACATAATCCAAGTATGGCCGAATTTGAAGGCTTCACTCTGTAAGTTAATATCTGAACTAAGTCTGTGTTGTTGATTAATCCAATACTCGATATCGACAACTGTGAATTACCAGTTGCACCACTTGTTATTGTTACGCCTCCGGAAGTTGATTGAGATGGCACTCCCCAGCTGTAAGTTGTTCCCGCTGGAACTATATTACTCCCGCCTGTCAATGGAGTTATATTGAAAGATGAATCACTACATATCGTTTGACGTATCGTGTCTATTACTGGTCTCGGATTTACATACACCTTTAACTTAAATGGCAAGCCAGAACAGCTGTCTCCGATACCTGCTTTTGGTGTGATGCTATACACAACACTATCTTTAGTGTTCCCCGAATTATGTAAAGAGTCTCTAATTAGATTTTTTGGTGTTGTCGCTGTCGTATATCCTGTAACGTTAGCGCCTACAGAAAAGATGCTCCAAGTATATGTGGTTCCTTTTGGAATTACATTGTAAGGTGGATTGGTTAATGGTTTAAAATTAAAAGTATCATTGCTACAAATAGTAATCGAAGTATCGTGCATGAATGGTTTTGGACTAACTTTTACGGTTAATCTAAACGTATCGCCGGCACAATTAAGTGGCGATGTACTTGTTGTAGGTATTATTTTGTAAACAGCTGTTTGAATAGTATCTGTTGGATTAACTAATTGGCCCGTAATCGATGTTTGTGCTGTACCTGATGCTCCTCCTGTAATACCCCCAGTAACTGTTGGAGCTGCGGGCCAAGTATAAGTTGTTCCGGCTGGTAAAATATTTCCTGTTATACTGCTTGATGGAGTTACACTAAAAGATGCATTACTGCACACCGATATTATAGTGTCTTTAATTTTAGCAATAGGATTAACCGTTACCGTTACTTTAAAGGTACCGCCAGTACAAATGGATGTTGAGGTTGTTGTAACGGGCGTAACTGTATATGTTGCAGTTGCTGCGAAAGCAGTAAGGTTGACTAACCTTTGACCTACATTAATCTGTGGTGTATTTTGTGCCTGAGGAGCATTGATTGAAAGATCAACAATTGATCCCGAAGGATTTATAACCGGTGCGCTCCATGTGTATCTGGTATTAGAAGGTGTAAAGGTTGGAGTAATAAAGAAAGAATCTTTACTACAAATGGTAGCCGTGGTATCTCTTAATACCGGAGTTGGATTAACGGTAACGCGTATAGTATCTTTTGGACCCACACAACCTGTAGCAGTAATCGTTTGGCTTACATAAAAAGGATACACCCCTACGTTAGTTATAACTGGTGTTGGTGCCCCTGATAATTGAGTGTTTATTGGTGAGTACCAGTTTAATGTATTGCCAGATGCCGCAGTTGCTGTTAAAGGAACTGCTATAACTGGTACAGCTGTTGTACTCTGACAATAAGCCGTATCACGAACGCCCGGTTTAGGAGGTAATGGATTGATAGTTACATGTACAGAATCTCTTGCTGAAACACAACTATTTAATGTTGCTGTTACTGCGTACCATCCCGAATCACGTGGAACTTGAGAGTTTGCAACACTATAAGAAGTTGTATTGGAAACTACTGTATTAGCTGGTCCATACCACGTATAAGTGTACTGATTATCTGGGTTAACCACATAAAGATTAAAGGATTGATTTAAGCATATTGTGGTATCGTTAGAAGCTGTTGGCTTAGGAGTAGAATTAGGAGCACTTAAAGTGATAGATACTGGTAAAGAGCCGCAGCCATTTAACGTATCAGTTATTACATATGTGCCTGAAGTTAACCCCGATATGGTATATGGATTTGCAGAGGTTGATGTTGTAATAGAAATCGCTGTGTTATTGTAAACTAAAGTATAGGCTGTACCTGGAGTAAGCCCATAAACTAATATAGAACCTGTTCCAACTGTACAGTTGTTAGGTTGAGCTCCAATTTTAAGAGAGTCGATAACTGGGTTGGGTTTAACGGTAACTATTGCAGAAGTTGACAGAGCTATTGAACATTGTGTTGAACTTGCATCCCTCACACTCACTAATGTATAGGTGTAGACTCCAATTGTTGCGGTAGGTGCAGCCAATGTTACACTATTGCCTGAAGTTGTGGTTATTGTGGTGTTTGTTCCATTATTAATATTGTATGTAAAAGTATATGGAGCCGTACCACCCGAACCTGTA
>JAIXWH010000044.1 GCA_027484165.1 Chitinophagaceae bacterium
AAAGTTCATAAAAATACCTAGTACGGTTCACTCTGATATCTCTTAGAATTGGTGATTTAGGACTAATATTTAATGTAAAGAATTTATATCTTCCTACTGGAGACATACTAATTGACATCTGCCAGCAATGTAAATCCCTAGATAAATTAAGCGAGAGTACACCCATTTCTTTTAGTGTAATATTGTAAGATCCAGAAGCGCCTAATTTCCATTTTGGAGTTAGATTAAAATCTCCACGCAAATTCACATCCTGATTAAGAGTTGTATTAAAACTCCCATAACCTCTTGATGATCTATTTTTACTGAATCTTAGTGAATAACCGAAATCAAAACTCCAGGGTGCTGCAAAATCTACAAACTCATTTGGATTAGCACTGATATAAGCAGCTTCTTGCTGGTATTCATTCATTGGCATCCCATTATTGTTCATATTTGTTATGGGCGTATTGACATTCGAATTTGGATTATTCTTTCCACCTCCGTTAAATCTGCTTTGCAATGAAATGCTACCACTTGTCATGGTTCCTAATGAAATGGGCTTCTTTGTCCATATTAATTTATCGATTCTTCTACCCTGCTCGTTATATAAATAAGGATCAAAAACTGCGCTTGCTGTAATATTGATTTTATTAAACAAAGAACTTCTTGCCGACATAGAAAGATTGCTTAATTGAAATGAATCCAATAAGAAATTGTAATTACCATTTATTGAAAGTCCGTCAATCAAACTTACTTTATTTAAAGAAGATGAACTTGTATCCTTACCGCTTTTAACCTTCATTTGAAGCACATTATCAATTCCAAAATTTAACCCGGCAAATTTGGTATCTGAGAATACACCATAAATACTTCTTTCATAATAAGAAAACTTTTGTGTTCTACCCAAGGTATCAATTTGTGAGGTGTAATAACTATTAGCGTTCATGTTAGGCTTATAACTTACAGATATGCTTGGTCTTATTTCATGCCTGATGCCTTGTACTTTACTTGATTTCCTGAAACCAAACATTCCGAATATTCTAGTAGATGCTCCAATCCCAAAACTCATATCACGAGCAGTAAATAAACCGTTATTAATAACAGTATCAATCTTGTTTTTATCTGAATTCCATACTCTGATAAATTGCTCCTGATACCATCTTTCCTGATAACTAACGGTTGGGGACACCTGAAGCGGCCCCATTGCAGGCAATGAAAGAGTTATTGGAATACTGTGACTTGCCCCCCATTTATAATTATCCATCAATTGTTTTGAAAAATTACCTGTGGTATCATAAAATGACGACTGACTTTTAACATTGGTATTTAATGCAATACCAATATTCTCATACCATTTATTTTCTCCAATGGATTCATTATTTCTAAATGGATATAGTGTATTTACATTAAAAGCAACATCAGGTAAGTTCAAATTTATTTGCTTCAAAGTGGTATTCTGATTATGATTGGCACTTACAGAAAGATTAAAAGGTTTGTCTTTCCATACTTTTGCATAGGTAATTGATGAATTTAGTTGATTATTAAAATTTCTTCCCGGGCTGTTGGGTACCTGTGAGTTAAATTTACTGCTACCGGCGTTTACGTTTGCGGTGAAACTTACTCCGGGATTAGCCTTATTATCCTGTGAATGTGACCATCTTACATTATAGGTTTGGCTTTTTGAAAAATCTAAATCTCCTTTGAATCCATTTTTGAAACGCTGTACATCCAAAGAAAAATTGCCCTGATATCTATAACGCTTCATATATCTTGGACTTATACTTGCTGACCAGCTGCCATAAGAGTATATTGAACCCCTACCCACAATATCCCAATTATCACTTAATATTTTATAATACCCTATCCCTTCCAAGGCAATACCTAACTGTTCATTGGCTGTATAATTGGGAGCAATAAACCCTGAATGCCTACCTTGTTTTAATGGGTAAATTCCAAAGGGCAAAACAATAGGAAGCGGAACTCCTTCAACCTCAGGGTGAACCGGTCCTGTAATCGCCATTTTTTTATTAATCATTTTAACTTTACTGCTCACAAAAGCAAAATGCGGCGTATCTAAATTACATGTTGTAAATCTGCCTTTTAAAGCATAAAAAGAATTAGGCTCAGTTTTTTTAATTTTCTCTCCATACACATACATCTCTCCTTGTTTTGTGTAGGTTCCCTTTGTGATACCCTTTTGAGTTTTCATATTGAATCTTATGGTATCGCTCATAGATTTAAAGTCGGCCTGATTAAATGTGGGAAATGCAATGACTTTTCCTGCTGTATCTTTTTGTAAATAGGCAGTTACAATATTTGTATTTTGATTGAAGGATATAAAAGGAGATGATAAATTATTATCCTGATAATTGACATTTGATTTTTTCCCGTATAATAGCAATAGCTTTCCTGGTAGGTCAAACACCATTGAGTCGTCTGCATGGTAATTCACAGGTGCATTCAAAGAATCCTTTGATTTTTTATAATTCAAGGTATCTATCTGTGTAACTTTTATAGTGTCTTTCTTAAAAAGGGATGAATCAATTGGTGGTAAAGTATCAACAACAGTAATAAGATTAGTCTCTATTCTATTACTATTTCTTATTGTTAAGGCTAAAATAAAATTGGTAGCAACCCCAACAAGGAATATTGTCATAAACCATGGTAATATATAATTTGCCTTACCTTTGTCGAGTTGTTTCATAAATATGAACAACAAAAATAACTATATTACAATAATGTAATTAAGTTTAATAAAAGAAATACGTCACCCATATATAAAACCCATAATAACAATGGCAAGGATTTTACGATTTTTTTCATTCCTCATCACTCTTACTACATTTTTTTATATTGACGCTTTTGCACAACAACCCAAGAAATTAAAAACAATTATAGTAGATGCCGGCCATGGTGGAGATGACTATGGAGCTGTTGGCCAATATGAAAACTCCCTCCGTTCAAATGAAAAAGATGTAACGCTTGCTATTTCAAATCAACTGGTGGCAGAATTAAAAAAGCAAATGCCTGATGTAAACGTTATTCCAACAAGAACAACAGACATCTATCAAACTCCAAGAGAAAAAGCAAATATTGCTAATGAAAACAAAGGCGATTTGTTTTTATGCATCCATGCAGACTCCGGTCCACTTCAATCTGGCAGAAGACAAACAGGCACCAGAACTGTGACAAGACATAAAATAACCTACAAGGGAAAAGGAAAAAAGAAGAAAAAAATATCAAAGCCCTACAAAGCTGTTGAACCTGTTTATGAATATTACAAGATGCCTTTAAAAAGAAGTGGTACCAGTGTATGGATATTCGCTGCACATAAAACCAGTGATAAACTAAAAGCAATTATGCATCAAGAAGGTCAAACCGAAGGTGAATTTGAAATTGAAGCAGGTTCTGATTCTTCATACAATAGTATTGATTTCAACACACCCGAAGGAAGAACAATCGCTCAGATTTATGCAAAAAGATATCAGGAAAAGAGTGACCGTTTGGCAACTTATGTGAATGATGAAATAGAAAATACAAACAGAGCAGCACTTGGAGTCAATCAAAGACAAAAAGGAATATGGGTTTTACAAGCAACAAATATGCCTGCAATACTTATTGAAACAGGCTTTATAAACAACCCAGAAGATGAAGAATATTTGAACAGCGAAAGTGGTCAAAAAGAATTGGCTAAAGCAATAACTAAAGCTGTATTAAGATACAAAAGCCAATTTGAACAATCAAAAACAAACGGCCAATAAATTAAAGCATATTAAAAATAAATAAACAATTCATAGTGAAAGTAACAAATGAAACAAAGGTTGGAGCATTAGCAATTGTTGCTATAGTTCTGCTGATACTAGGTTTTAATTTTTTGAAAGGTGTTCAACTCTTCTCAAAGTCTTTTACAATTTATGCGAAATATGAAAATATACAAGGCT
The DNA here is from genome assembly GCA_027484165.1 of Chitinophagaceae bacterium. Lineage (GTDB taxonomy): Bacteria > Bacteroidota > Bacteroidia > Chitinophagales > Chitinophagaceae > Ferruginibacter. The sequence goes on from JAIXWH010000044.1 coordinate 3,921, forward strand.
TAACGGCATCCAATCCTGTATACATAAACGGATTAAAAGTTGGAAATATCAGCTCAATCTCAAGCGATAAAAACATGAAGGAACTTCTGGTAAATATAAATATCCAGGAAGACATCCATATCCCATCCAACTCTGTTGCGATTATTATTCCAAATCCACTAGCTGCAACTAAAATTGAAATTAAACTGGGAGACAATTCCAATTTTTTAAAAAACAATGACACCATTAATACAGATGCGAAAAAGAATCTATTGGATGATGTTATGCAAAAAGTAGATCCTGTTCTTTTTGAAGTAAAAAATGCTGTTGCAACTCTAGATACCCTATTAGGTAATGTAAACAAAATCATCAACAACAACGCCAAAACAAATATTAATGGAGCCATAGAAAATATAAACAAAATAACTGCTTCAGTTTTGATGTCTGCGAATTCATTACAAAGTCTGCTCGATGAAAAAAATGGAGCACTTTCTAAAACAATAAAAAATACAAGTTCTTTTACTGGAAATTTAGCCGAAAACAATTCCAAAATCACATCATTAATTAATAATCTGAATAAAACAACCAGTGATTTATCTCAAGTTAATTTTAAAAACACTTTAAGCAACCTTGATTCTGCAATCTTTGCATTAAAAGAAACATTATCAAAAATAAACAATGCCCAGGGCAGTGTAGGAATGCTGATTAATGATCCAGCTCTTTATAAAAATCTTACTTCAACAACAAATAAATTAAATACACTTTTAGATGATGTGAGACTACATCCCAAAAGATATATTTCCATTTCTGTTTTTGGAAAAAAAGAAAAACAAGAGCCCCTAAAATATCCATTACCTGACTCTTCAGTAACACCAAACCGTTAAAAAAAAGACTGTTTTTTATCTTAGTTAAAACTAATAGCTGCAATTGAAAAAGCTTAAAATCATATTTCTATCCATCAGCTTTGTGGGAATAAATCAATTTTGTTTTTCTCAAACACAAACTTATCAATTAGCACCTCCATCCGACACCATAAGAACAATCCAAATTATCAATGCAACAAGTTTAAGACAAATTACCATTAATGATACAACGGTGCTCGAAACTTTAGCTGGCAACGCAAAAATCAGTCAGGGCAATACTATATTAGAAGGTGACAGTATTGTAATTGACAAAAGGCTTGGAACTGCAGAAGTTTTTGGCAACGTACATATCAATGATGCAGATACTGTAAACACTTACGCACAATATTTGAAATATATCGGTAGCACACAAATTGCCTATCTCAAAAACAATGTAAAATTATCAGATGGTAAAGCTAAATTATTCACTAATGATTTAGAGTACAATTTAAAAACGGGTATTGCGATATACAAAAACGGAGGAAAAGTAATTAACGAAAAAACTATATTAACAAGTAAGGAAGCTACTTATTACTCAGACACCAAAGATGCATTTTTCAGAAACAATGTACATCTTGTAGATCCGAAATACAATATGATTACTGATAGTTTAAGATATAATACTGCATTTAAAAATGTATATTTTATCTCTAAAACAAATATAAAAACTGAAAACGGAACTATTGACACTAAATCAGGCACCTACAATCTTCAAACTGGAGAGGCTTTGTTTTTTGATAAAACAGTAATCAGAGACAGTACCAGATATATCAGTGGAAATAAAGTAGCGTTTGATGAAAAGTCAAATACTATTCAAATTGAAGACAATGGAAAATTTGTTGACAGTACAAATCGTGTAATTGTATTGGGAAATCAGATTTTAATAGATAAAAAGAACAACACTTTTTTAGCCACAAGAAAACCAGTTATGATTTTGTATCAAAACAATGATAGCACATACATATCTGCAGACACTTTATTTTCTGGAAAAAGAGTAAATGAAAAAGATACAAACACAATTATCAAAGACACTATCAATACTCCTACTACGATCAATGCATCACAAAAATCAGTAGATAGTATAAAATATTTTATTGGGTTTCATCATGTAAGAATCTTCAATGATTCAATGCAAGCAGTGAGTGACAGTATGCATTATTCAACGTTAGATTCTACGTTCAAATTGTTTAAAAACCCAATTTGCTGGAACAATAATACCCAGCTAACAGGCGACACTATGTATTTATTTACAGAAAATCAAACTGCGAAAAGATTGTATGTAAACAGTAATGCTTTAGTAATCAATAAAACTAAAGAAAATCTCTTCAATCAGATAGCTGGCAAAAATCTTAACAGTTATTTCAAAGAGGGCAATATTGATTTTATCAGAATAAAAGGAACACCTGCTGAAAGTATTTTTTATCCTCAGGATAATGACAGTGCGTATATAGGAATGAATAAAAGTAAGGGTGATGTTATAGAAGTATACTTCATCAACAAAACTTTAAACAAAGTAAAGTTTGTAAATGATGTTGACGGCACGCTCTATCCCATGAATCAAATCCCTGAAAAGTCAAAATTTTTAAATAATTTTAATTGGCAGGAAGAAAGAAGGCCTAAATCAAAATTAGAATTATTTGAATAACCTCAATTGCCGTATTCAAATGAAGTATCTGTTAACCATAATATTATTTTCTTTTATTTTCTTTAATGGAAAATCTCAGGATATTTTTGTAGGTAAATGGAATTCAAAAAGTATCAATTCCAACGTAAATATTTCCATCAAAATTGGCACTCCAGAAAAAAACATTTTATACCCTGCAGAATTGACTTTGGATTGCGACAGCTTTCATGCTACCTATCAAATGTTGTTGGCGAAAAAAAACTCAAGACAATTAGCCATAGGTAAAGTTAAGTTTCCTTTATATGAAACGCCCTTCAGCATTGGAAACTGGACCATACTGCTGAACGGAACATTAGACTTTAGTAAAAATCTCAAAGGACAACCTACGCTATCAGTTAGTCGAATTAGTACTAAAGATTATCAAGTGAACATGCCCGATGAAAAATCATTCAGCAAAAACAACAATAAACTTGCAAGAAAACTACACGATTTTTTAATTGAGGAAGAAATCTCTCTTGAAAAAAGTAATGATGAAATTTGGTCTGATAGTAGCGCTTTCAAAATCACACAGCCTAAGCAATCTCCTTCCTATTTAGGAATTATAGACACTTTGTTTGTTTCAGATAAAAATGCAAGTGCTCATTTTGAAAGTAATCGCGATATAGATATAGTAACGCTGAAATTAAATGAGAATACACTTTTGGATCAGATTGATTCAAAAAAAACAAGAGACAATGAAGATTTTAATTTAGATACCGGATTAAATATCATTTTATTTTTTGCAGATGATTTTGGCAAAAAAGCAACATCTAGCGCAAAAGTCAACATCCTCTTGAACAACACCTCTAAACTTTTGGATTTTACCGACAAAAATAATCTGGCCTCAAATTTTATTGCTTTAAAAATATATCTAAAACATAACCCTGAAGATGACACTAAATTTCAGGAATACTATTCAGGTGATTGGGGCAATTCATCAATTGATAATAATATAAACTCTTCTGTTAACAAAATTGGAAAACAAAACAAAGCTATTGGAACTCTTGTATCCAAATCTCAACAATTAACATTTGCCATATGGGATGATGCGGTTGAAGATGGTGATACCATTTCTTTAAGCATAAATGACAAATGGATTGTAAAAGGATTTCCCGTACTTAAAAAACCTCAATTTCTTACTGTAAATCTACAGCCTGGTCCGAATGTAATTACATTCATGGCAGATAATTTAGGATCGATAATTCCAAACACTTCCGTCCTGGAAGTAATTGATGGAAAAAAAAGAAAGTCATTTTTTATTGAAACTGACTTAGATACGAACAATCTTATTAAAATTTACTATGATACAAGAACAAATTAGCTCAAGTATGGATTAAAATATGGATTTCTTGATTAGTTAGTTTCCCTATTTAGCTGTTTTACCCTATTTTTGCCCACCAAAAAAGAAATACCATCATTATGGAAAAATTGATTTACATCGTACCTGCAATGGGTCTTATCGGACTATTGTACACCTTTATCAAATTTAACTGGGTATCAAAGCAGGATGCAGGTACACCAAGAATGAAAGAAATAAGTGATTACATAGCTGAAGGAGCGATGGCTTTCTTAAAAGCGGAGTGGAAAGTGTTGGGGTATTTTGTTGTAATCGTTGGATTATTATTGGCTGTAATGGCTCAATCCAACCCTAATTCTCATTGGAGTATTGCAATAGCTTTTGTTATTGGAGCTGTATTAAGTGCTACTGCTGGATATATAGGCATGAAAGCTGCTACCAAAGCGAATGTTCGTACAGCACAGGCTGCAAGAACCAGCTTAAGCAAAGCGTTGAATGTTTCCTTTACTGGAGGTGCAGTAATGGGTGTGGGTGTTGCCGGTCTTGCAGTATTTGGACTTGGAGGATTATATATCGTTTTAAAACATTTTTTTGCACCAACTGCAGGAATCAATTCTGAAGAAATGGTAAAGACGATTGAAATTCTTACCGGCTTTTCATTAGGAGCAGAATCGATTGCATTGTTTGCACGTGTTGGTGGTGGTATCTATACCAAAGCTGCCGATGTAGGTGCTGATTTAGTGGGAAAAGTAGAAGCTGGTATTCCAGAAGATGATCCAAGAAACCCTGCTACCATTGCAGATAACGTGGGAGATAATGTAGGTGATGTTGCTGGTATGGGTGCTGATTTATTCGGTTCTTATGTTGCTACTGTTTTGGCCACAATTGTATTAGGTCAACAAACCACAATTGTAGGTGGAACAGACGCATTAAATGGTTTCTCTCCTATTGTTTTACCAATGTTAATCGCTGGTATTGGAATCATATTCTCTATCATCGGAACTTTATTTGTTCGTATCAGTGACAAAGCAGGAATCAACACTGCAACTGTTCAGAACGCTTTAAATATGGGCAACTGGGGTTCAATGATTTTAACAGCAATTGCTGCTGCATTTTTAGTAAACTGGTTATTACCAGAAAATATGGAATTAAGAGGAGTTGCTTTCACCAAATGGGGTGTTATGGGTGCAATAGCTGTTGGATTAGCAGTTGGAGCTTTAATGAGTATTATTACTGAATACTATACGGCAATGGGTAAACGCCCTGTGCTTTCTATCATTCGTCAATCTTCAACCGGTCATGCAACAAACGTTATTGGTGGATTGGCAATCGGAATGGAATCAACATTTTTACCTATCCTTGTTTTAGCAGGTGGTATCTGGGGTTCTTATGAATGTGCAGGATTATATGGAGTTGCGATTGCAGCTGCTGGCATGATGGCTACAACGGCTATGCAATTGGCTATCGATGCTTTTGGTCCAATTGCAGATAACGCAGGTGGTATCGCAGAGATGAGTGAACTACCTTCTGATGTTCGTGAAAAAACTGACGTTTTGGATGCTGTAGGAAACACTACTGCTGCTTCAGGAAAGGGATTCGCTATCGCTTCTGCTGCATTGACAGCATTGGCTTTATTTGCTGCTTTCGTTGGAGTTGCGGGCATCTCAGGAATTGATATTTACAAAGCAAATGTTTTAGCTTGCTTATTTGTAGGCGCAATGATACCTTTCATTTTCTCCGCATTAGCCATCAGAGCTGTAGGTGAAGCCGCAATGGCTATGGTTGAAGAAGTTCGTCGCCAGTTCAGAACCATTCCTGGCATTATGGAAGGAACAGGCAAACCTGAATATGATAAATGTGTTGCGATTTCAACACAAGCTTCTATTAAAAAGATGATGCTTCCAGGAGCTATTGCAATAGTTTCTCCGTTAATTATTGGATTCATGCCAGGACTTGGAGCAGAAGCTTTAGGTGGATTTCTTGCAGGTGCTACCGTTAGTGGTGTATTAATGGGAATGTTCCAAAACAACGCCGGCGGTGCTTGGGATAACGCAAAAAAATCTTTTGAAAAAGGAGTTGAAATCAATGGTGAGATGTTCTATAAAAAATCAGAACCCCACAAAGCTTCAGTTACAGGAGATACCGTTGGTGATCCATTCAAAGATACTTCCGGACCTTCTATGAATATCTTAATCAAATTAATGAGCATCGTTTCATTAGTTATCGCACCTACCCTTGCTGGTATGAAAGCTGATAGCTGTCCAGGAGTTTGTGATAAACCTGAATGCCATAAAACAATGGTTGTAATTGAAAAAAATAGCGCCTCAACAGAAAATGCAGTTATAAAGCATGACAATGAAAATATGAACCAATTGATTGATGCTTTAGTTGCTGATAAGTTGATTGAAAAAGACAATTTTAAACTAGCTATGAAAGAGGGCAAATTATCTTTAAACGATGTTGCTCAATCTGAAGAAGTCAATAAAAAATATGCTTCATTGATTTCTACTTTAGGAAATAATGAAATTGTAAAGAAGAATAAATAAGATTAAATTACAAATAGCTGAAAATCCCGATTGATAAAACAGTCGGGATTTTTTGTTTCAATTGGGGGTTTAGTTGATTGGTTGATTTGAAAATTTGGAGATTTGGAGAGTTGATGATTTGGAGATTTGGAGATTTGATGATTCGAGGAAATCCTTTTAAATTTTCACTTTTCAATTCCCAATGAAACCTATTAAAAACGAAGTGATTAAACCTATTGAACCTTTTAAACTTCATTACTGCCTACCACAAATTCCTCGGACAAGATTCACTGAATTTATTTCCTAATATAAATCCAATCATAATTTCATTTGTATTACCTGTATAATTTCTTAACCGACTTGAATTTGAAACTTCGTATGAGTAACTCAAGTTTAAAGTATTGGCCAGATTCATTCCAAACAATGCAGAATAACCTGATATAAAATCAGAATTTCTGTAACCTGCCCCTAGCCAGATCACATCGCGATACTGCAGCTTAACATTAAAATGCGACCCAATCAACTGTGGCTTCCAATATTGCAACATTATTGAAGGGATCATGTTGAAATCATCTGCTATGTTAAATCTATATCCTGCTGTAACGAAATAATTCGGCGTAAAATAATCTCCGTATTTATTGTTATTTACAAAACTATTTTTTCCAAGAACTATATTCAAAATTGAAATTCCTGCAAAATAATCCGCAGAATATAACCAAAGCCCTACCCCTAGTTCTGGCTTTATCTTTTTCAAATCGCCACTACTGTAGCCAATTGCCGGATCATTAGGATCTAAATCTCCATATGTAATTTTTGACCGATCGAGATTAACACTTGATATACCAGCATTAAAACCTGCAGATAAATTTGTTTTAGTAGTTAAAGGAATATGATAAGCGTAAGATGCAGATGCAGACCATCTGTTAATGAATCCTGACTTATCGTTTAAAATAACAAATCCCAAACCATGGTGAGCAGGCGAAGCTGTATAATTATCCCAATATGCATTACCTCTTGGGTTATATCCCTTAATATTAAAAGATGTTGCTGTAGTTTTATAATCTGATTTACCAACAGGAGTATGTATAGAAAAATATCCTGTTTCAGGAGCACCATCAATTCCTGTCCATTGATTCCTATAACTCATTTTTAAATCGGTATAATTCTCAATTCCAGACAACGCTGGATTAAGAATATAATTATTCAAAATATACTGAGTGTAATAAGGTTTTGCCTGCCCCATCGCATTTAAAGTTAATATCAGTCCTGATAAAAAAAATACGATGATTCTCATTATGTTTAATTCAATACAACATTTCATTTTCATATCTTAAAGCAACAGTCTATTTAATGATAGTCACATAACCTTTCATAGGTTGTAAAACGGAAATACCAGGTTCGATTATATAATAATAAGTATCAAAAGGTAATGGTTTCCCTTTTAGAGTTCCATCCCATGGCTTGCTATATCCCTTTGATTCAAATACCATTTGTCCGTTTCTTGCAAAAATCTGTACTCTGGATGTCGGATAATATTCTAGATTATTGATTTCCCATTTATCGTTGATTCCATCTCCGTTTGGAGAGAAGAAATTGGAAATATTCAACTTCTTCAATAAGAAAATCTTCACTTCATCACTTGCCTTACATCCACCAATACCCGTTACCGTTAATGTATAAATTTGTTCCTTTACATCTCCAGGTAGCGAACAGGTTGGAGTTAACAGATTAGGATTATTTAAGTAGATAGCATCTGTCCACAAATATTGCATACCCGTGCCTTGAGCTGACGCTTGTAACACTACAAAATCGCCTTCGAATACAGGTAAATCCGGACCTGCATTTACAACAGGATAAGCATAAACAATAAATGGTTTTGAGGCAGTATCACTATAACAACCGTATGAATTAACTATATACAATTTTACCTGTGGTGCACCAGCAACATTATAAGTATGATTCGGGTTTTGAATTACAGATGTGCTTCCATCACCAAAAGTCCAATGCCATTCAGCGATGGTTCCTGTAGCAGGATTACTTTGATCTGTAAGTGAAACATTCTCGCCAACACATATAGATGGTTTATCAAAATCAAAGTCTGCATCAGGTCTTGGGTAAATACCATTGATGGTTTTAGAAATTGTTGTTTTACAACCTGCAATACTCGTAACAGTTAGCTTTACTGTAAATGGCCCTAAGTTTGAATAAGTATGATTGGGATTTTTTATTCTGGATGTATCTGAAGCCAATGATGGATTTTCTCCAAATGACCACAAATAGGTGAATCCACTTTGTGTAGTATCCGCTATGGATGAATTGTCTCTGAAATAAACTGTTGCATTTGGCAAACAAGCTGTATCAGAAAAAATAAAATCAGCAACAGGATAAGGACTTACTTTTATTTGTTTGATGCAAACAGAACTGTTACATCCGCTTGTGTTAGTGACCGTTAGTTTGACGTTATAATATCCCCAGCTCGTGTAACTGTGGGTTACAGGATTATTATTTGTAGCAGTCAATATAGGAGTACCGTCGCCAAAGTCCCATATCCATTTATTTATAGTTCCAACTGAAGTTGATGATGAATCAGTAAAAGTGACATTGGTTCCAACACAATTAGGTTTCGTAAACCCAAAATTTGCTATTGGTGGATTTAGAATTCTAATGCTTTGTTTAATTGAATCTATACAACCGGCATTAGTAGTGTAAGTATATTTTATGGTATCTGTTCCTACTCCAATAATTGAAGGATTTATAAACCCTGAAGAAGAAACACCCAACCCACTGTATACAAAAGAACCGCTTAGTCCATTTATCTCGCTTGCCTGAGTAATTCTGAAAGAATCAATATATAAACAAGTATCTCTTATCAAATTGAATTGTAATAAAGGCACTGCATTGATTGTAAGATCCAGATAAGTATCGTTAAAGCAATTAGCTCCTGAGTATGCTCTGTATTTTACATGATAGATTTTCGTTGCAGGAAAATTGAATAACGGATAACTATGATTGTAAACTTTTCCAAC
>JAIXWH010000039.1 GCA_027484165.1 Chitinophagaceae bacterium
ATTTTCATCTCCGCAATCAAATTTTTCGCTTCGGCATATTTATCTATGATGAACAAAACGTAACGAATATCAACCATCACATTTCTGCAGATGGTGGGATCATAATTGATATCGCTCATCGTTCCTTCCCAAACACGATCAAAGTTTAAGCCTACTAAATTGCCATAAGAATCTAGTGCAGGGCTACCCGAATTGCCGCCGGTGGTATGATTCGAAGCGATGAAGCAAACAGGTTGGCGACCGTTAACTCCATAACGACCAAAATCTTTTGCTTTGTACAATTGTAATAATTTTTCAGGAACATCAAATTCGTAATCACCTGGTTTGTATTTTTCCATGATACCATCCATGTAAGTGTAAAAATGATATTTCATTCCATCTCTGGGTTGATAACCTTTTACATTTCCGTAGGTAACTCTTAATGTACTGTTCGCATCAGGGTAGAAATTTTTATCCTTGAACACCTCAATTTGCCCCTGCATATATGTTCTTTGATTTTTGTTGATGTTTGCCTGTAGCATTGTTAAAGCACTCGCCACTTTATTGCTATAGGTTTCAGTGATGTCTGAATACAATTTAAACAGGTTGTCATTTTTGATTAAATTGATTGTTGATGCGGGAGTATTGTTCAGTATGCTCTTGATATTGCTTAATGTATTCATTATTGATGAAGTATAGATGTCATCAGCAATTGCATGAATATCTTTGGTTTTTAACAATTGTTTTAAATAAGGGGAAACAAATTCGTCAGATTGATTATTAACATAGAAGGTCATCAGTTTTTCAAAAAGTTGTTTGTCGAGTATAGGGTTATATTCTTTGAAAATGTCTTCCAGCTTTGCAATTGCTTTGTCATTATAACCTTGCTGTGCAGAAATATCTTTTGTATAGGATTGCATCAGCGTATTGAGAATGCCTGCAATGTTGAATAATTCTATTCTGGGGATGATTTCGTTATAATAATCTCTTGCAATAGAGTAGGATTCAATGTTTTTATATCCGGTTGATAAGTCTTGCAAAACGTTTCCATATTGACTTTGCCACTCTGGATTTGAGTTTAATTTTGACTTGAATAAATTTTCGTAATTTATTTTCTTTTGTAAAGCGTTTGATTTTGTTAAACCCAAAACTTCCCCCTGCCATTTTTTATAGGCATTTTCAATGCTTGCATATTTTGCTGCATATTGAATTTTTATAGTTTCATCTTTAATCATAAAGCTCTTCATGATTTCTAAAACATCATGTCTGATTTTTATTTTTTCAGGATCACTTATTTTCATGATTTGTTCAATAGCAGAGGAGCTTAAATATTCGTTAGTTCTTCCCGGAAAGCCAAATACCATTGTAAAATCTCCTTCTTTCATTCCTTTTAAAGAAATGTTTAAAGAGCGTTTTGGCGTGTAGGGGACATTGTTAGGTGAGTATTCTGCAGGCCTGTTATTTTTATCAGCATAAATTCTAAACATCGAAAAGTCGCCTGTATGTCTTGGCCACATCCAGTTGTCAGTGTCTTTTCCAAAGTTGCCAATTGAGGCAGGAGGGGCGCCCACTAATCTTACATCTTTATAAGTTTCGGTTAGAAATAAATAATATTTATTGCCATCAAAAAATGGTCTGATGATGAGATCCTGATAAGTTTCTTTCTTATAATCTTTTTTTAATTGGTTGATATTTTTTTCGATAAGGTTTTGTCTTTCTTTTTCACTCATCGATGACTTCACATCTTTTAAAACAATATTAGTTACCTCTTCAATGCTGATGATGAATGAAACAAATAGGCCAGGATTTTGCAATTCCTGTTTTTTGTTATAGGCCCAAAAACCATTTTGGATATAATTATTTTCAAGTGAAGAATGATTTTGAATGGCATCAAAACCACAATGATGATTAGTTAAAACTAGTCCTTGATCTGAGATGACTTCTCCTGTACAAAAGCCTCCTAAACTAACTATGGCGTCTTTCAAACTTCCTTTGTTGATATTGTAAATGTCGGATGCATTTATTTTCATACCCATCTTTTTCATCTGCTTTTCATTGAGCGTTTGAAGCAATTGAGGTAGCCACATGCCTTCGTCTGCAAAACATCTGAATGTACATGAAAAAAGAATGATGATGGTAATAAGTTTCTTATTCATAATTTTTATTTTAAAAGTACTTTATGTAATCTTTTTACTTCAGCAATTTCTGTATCGGTTAGTAAATCGTTGTGTTTATATTTAGAATGTAAAAATAAGACCATTTTGTGCTGAGGAAATTTGTTTATAATATCTTCCAGCAATTGCAAAATAGCTTCATCTTTTTTTTCAGTAACAATAGTTTTTATTTTTTCAGATTTATATCGTGTTGGTTTCTTTTTGATAATTGCCTCGAGGGTAGCAAGTTTTGCAGAAGAAATTAAATTAGACTGAACTGCTTTAGCCTGAAGTCCTTCCAATTGTTTTTTACTTAAGCCTCCGCGATTACAAAACTGATGATGTAAGCTGTTGATAAAAACGCTGTCAGGTTTATGCTCTTTCAGTGTTTCTAAAATGGATAGTATGATATTGATTTCGGTCAAGGATGCAATTTATTACAAAAAAGCCCGATAAAATTTACCGGGCTTTAAAAGTTTTATTTAAAAGATTAAATGTCAATAGCTTCTCCGTAAGCAGCAGCAGTAGCCTCTTTCAATCCTTCACTCATAGTAGGGTGAGGGTGAACTGCATTTAGGATTTCGTGAGCTGTAGTTTCCAATTTACGGGCAACAACTGCTTCGGCAATCATTTCTGTTACGTTGTTTCCAATCATATGACAACCTAGGAATTCGCCATATTTAGCATCGTAAATCACTTTAACGAAACCATCGGTAGTTCCACCTGCAACTGCTTTGCCGCTTGCAATGAATGGGAATTTACCCACCTTAACTTCATAACCTGCATCTTTAGCTGCTTTTTCGGTATAACCCACAGAAGCAATTTCAGGAGATGTATAAGTGCAACCTGGGATATTGTTATAATCCATTGGTTCTGGTTTGTGGCCGCTTAAATGTTCAGCAGCATTGATGCCTTCTTTTGCAGCAACGTGAGCTAATGCTTGTCCTGGTGTGCAATCACCGATAGCGTATAAGCCTGCAACACTGGTTTGTTGATTAGCATCAACAATGATTTTTCCTTTATCAGTTTTTACACCCAATGATTCCAATCCAATATTTTCAATATTTGCAATTACACCTACAGCACTCAATAAAACTTCAGCTTCCAACACTACTTCACCTGCAGCAGTCTTCACTGTAGCTTTTACACCAGCACCTGAAGTATCTACTTTAATCACTTCACTGTTGGTCATGATGTTCATGCCTTGTTTTTTGAATTGCTTTTCCATTTCTTTGCTGATGTCTTCATCTTCAACAGGAACAATTCGTGGCATGAATTCAACGATGGTAACTTGAGTACCCATGCTATTGTAGAAATAAGCAAACTCACTTCCAATAGCACCACTTCCACAAATGATCATGCTCTTGGGTTGAGTAGGTAATGTCATCGCTTCTCTGTAACCAATGATTTTTTTTCCATCAATCGGCATAGTAGGCAATTGTCTTGCTCTACCACCGGTAGCAAGAATGATATTTTTTGTTTCTAAAATTTGTTTTGAATTATCAGCAGCGGTTACTTCCAATTTGTTTGAGGCAACCAATTTGCCATTCCCCATAATCACATCAATCTTGTTCTTTTTCATCAGGTATTGAATGCCTTTACTCATTTTATCAGCAACACCACGACTGCGTTGAACTACGCCCACAAAATCAGCAGTTGCTTTGTCAATAGTGATGCCATAATCAGCCGCATGTTTTGCATATTCATATACTTGAGCACTTTTTAATAGGGCTTTGGTAGGAATACATCCCCAGTTTAAGCAAATACCACCCAAACTTTCTCTTTCTACGATTGCTACTTTTTTACCTAATTGACTAGCTCTGATTGCAGCAGGATAACCACCCGGGCCACTGCCTAAAACGATAACGTCGTATGCCATAATTTGATTTTTTAGATTTCGATTGCGAATTTACTCTGAAATAGGGGATTGACCAAAAGGAGAAGGGGGAGTTTTTATAAAATTTGATGGTATGGTCTTTATGCAGCCATAGAAGGCTAATATTTTTGAATTTCTTTGAAGAAATATACCCTTTTTATTGATTTTTCATTTTGTGCTTATATTAAAAGGTACAGACAAAGTCTGTTAAGCTTTTGATTCCACCGGTTAGGAAACCGGCGATAGTAGTTAAGATTCTCTTCTGTTACTGGCTATAATCTTCAGCGAGTTAATGCTAACATTCAATTCAAATCCAATTAAGATGGCCAAAGAATTGATGAAAATTAATGCCATGATCATCATGATGGTTCCAATCGAACCATAAAGCACATTATATCTTCCGAAGTTGTTTACGAATATGGAGAAAATGTAAGAGGATAATAAACTTAAAAATGTGGTGGTGATAGTTCCTGGTGAATTGAGCTTCCATCTTTTCTCAACAGCAGGGGCGTATTTAAAAATAAATCCAATTGAAAAAAACATCAGCAAGACTATGAAAATCCATCTGGTATTTGCAATCAAATCTCTGATGCCTTGATTGTGTACTAATAACTTCAATAAAGCACCCTGAGAAATCAATAAAATGAAATAGCCCAAAAACAAACCAAAGATCATTATTGTTAGTTTGATAGCGGTCCATCTCGAAGCGATGCCCATTCTTTTTTCAAAACCAAGATGGTGCTTTTTATTAAATGACCTGATCAAGCCCATCATCGCACTTGATGAGAAAAAGAGGGCGGTTAATAATCCAAAAGAAAGCAAACCGATTCTGTTATCATAAATAAACGAATCAACAAAATTGATTAATTGCTGATTGTATACTTTGGAGGGGATGATATCTACAATGATTTTGTTGAGTTGTAATTTGATGGCTTTTTTGGAAATAAAAGGCAGATGCGGAATTAATGTAAATAAAAACAGCATCGATGGGGGAATAGCCATGATGAAGTTGTAGGAAATAGCAGAAGCTCTTTCGGTTAAACCATGTATTTTAATTTGTTTGTAAAAGAAACGTATGACATCATATAACGGAACGCCTTCAAAGCCGGGCAAAACAATATGTTTGCTTTTTCTTATAAAGAAAGCGAGTGGTGTTTTTGTGATTAATATTCTTTCAAATTTTGTCAACTCTTTTTTTTAGTGTTTAATGTTAAGTTGATCTAATGCCATCTGGTATTGTTTTGCAAATTTAAGATGCTCCTGATAGTTATTTGCAAAATTTGAATAACCATTCAAATCAGGCTTGGCAACAAAAAAAATATAATCGGTTTCTGGTGCATCCAATACTGCGTCAATCGTGTTGATAGATGGCGTACAAATAGGCCCTGGAGGTAAACCTTTTTGCTGGTAAGTATTATAAGGAGAAACATAAGCCAAATGGACATGCGCAACTCTCTTCAATTCGAAGTATCTCATTGCATATTTCACTGTAGGATCTGCTTCGAGTTTCATTCCTTTTTTTAAGCGGTTTATATACACACTTGCAATTTTACCTTTGTCACTTTCCATATTGGTTTCTTCCTCAACTATACTTGCTATAGTGTAAATCTGTTCGGGTGTAAATCCTTTTTGTTTTGCTTTTTGTGTTCTTTCACCTTCCCAGAAATAATCATGTTGTTTTTTCAATCTCGAAAGTATTTTAGGAAAAGAACTATTCCACCAAATTAAATAGGAGTTAGGTATGAATGTCGTCATGATAGTATTCGTGTCGAGATGATAGGAGGCCAATGAATCATTGCTGGTAATGAATTTGATGACTTCAGCCGAGTCGGCTTCAAAGTTGGCGCCGATCTTTGCAGCCAGATCTTCTTTGGTGCGCAACTTTGTAATGACTAATCTCACAGCTTCCTGATTTCCAGACTTAAGCATTCTTATTAAACTCAATAAATTGCTTCCTTCTCTTACTAAATACTTACCGGGCTTCACATGCTTATCATACTTTAGAGAGGTTGCAATCAGATTGAAGAAAAAAGTATTAGATAATATCTTTTGTGAGTTAATTTCTTGTATTACATCTTCATAACTACTTCCCGTTTTGATGTAAAAGAATTTGTTTTCTGGAGCAGAAACTATTGGCCCTAACAAATTCCATCCGGCATAGAGTCCAGTTAAAACAAGAACGATTAAGAATACAGAAAAAATACGCTTCATTATTATTATTTTATTCGGCAAAATAAATAAAAAACCCCGCGTTTGATTGCGGGGTTTGAATATTTTAAGAAAACTATTTTAATTAGTTCCAGGCATTTGAGTAGTGTTTGCTGGTGTTGAAGCAGCAGGAGCTTTTTGCTGAGGAGTAGTCTGAACATCCTTAAGCAAATCTTTTTCATTGCTTGATCCTTCTTTTGGAATAAATGCAGGAGAAATCATGCATAACACACCAACGATTGCTGCAAATATCCATGTTCCTTTTTCCAATACATCTGTGGTTTGCTTAACCCCCATTAATTGATTGCCCACTCCGCCAAATGTTGATGATAAACCACCGCCTTTTGGATTTTGAATTAAAACAATAAAACCAAGAATTACTGATGCGATGATGATTAAAACTCCGAATAATACTAACATGTTATTTACCTTTTAAATTTTTTATTTTGTCTGCAAAGAAAACACTTTTCGAAGGATTATGCAAACTTAATTTCTCATAAATTTCGATGGCTTTTGCAGGTTTACCTTGTTGATTGAATACCTCTGCCATTGCTTCTGTTACAATATCTTCAGTTGTATTGCTTTTTTCGGCAATATGTTCAATGGCTTTATCGGTTGCTTCTGTAGTTTCAGGTAGCTTACTTCCATTTACTTTCTTCATGGTTTTGAGCCACTCAGTAAAGCTTTTCAACTGTTTCCCTAATTTGTCCGAGTTTTGAACTTCTTCCGATAATTTGATTCCTTGAGATGCAAAGTAATCTGTAGCAAATAAGGGTTCAAATAAAGGCTCTTCAGCTTTTTCAGGTGATATAGCTTTTTCCGATATAACTGATGCAGTTTCTTTTTTTTCTGTTTCTTTTTTATTCAGCTGATAATTGAGCCAGTATGCATTGCTGAAATACAAAGCAGTTTTAGCAGCAGTATCAGAATCAAGTTTGTTGGATTGATGAAGTTCTTTGAGCAGAAAAAACTGGTTGATACCAAAATAAGGAAATTGTTCAACATCTTTTTGTAGCATCACAATGGAATCATTGTGTGCATTTTGTGTTTTAAAAAAATGTTGAAGAAGTTCTTTATGCTGCATTTGTCAAATCTAAAGGATTATTTGTAATTATAGATTTACCAGTTTGAAAATATTTTATTGAAAATTTCGTCAACGATGTTCTTCACGATATCATTGTTTAGCGTAGCTTCTGCTTGCGACAAACTGATATTACCATCGAAGTCGAAGCTTCTTGAAATATCTGTCTCAATATTTTTTGTTTCATCTAAAGTATTTCTGAACACAAGATGAAATCCAACTGTAAGTCTGTTTCCACTTGCATTGGCACCGGATATGCTGATTGTAGATACATAATATTGAGAAACATAGCCACTGATATCATAATCAGCATTATCGTTGTTGGTTTGTCTTAGTCTTGTTGTGTTAATGATTTTTTGTTTTAAGCCTTCTGTTAATTGCGGACTTAATTGTGTATTTACATATTGTGCTTTATTTTCTAAATAATTCACTCTGAAGTTTTTTACCTCAGGAGGAATAGGTGAGGTGTCTTTAAATGAATATTTACAGGTAGCGTAATTAAAAAACGAAACTAGTATTGCACAAGCTAGATAAACTTTTATTTTTTTAATTTTTAATTGTTGAGTAACCATTTGATGTTTTTGATTTGCTTACAAATGTTCGATATCGTATTCTTTCAATTTTCTATAAAGTGTTCTTTCACTGATGCCTAAATCCATAGCAGCATCTCTTCTTTTGCCACGGTGTTTTTTCAGGGCTTTGATGATGAGTTCTTTTTCTTTGTCGATAATGCTTAATGATTCTTCAACATCTTCATGCTGATGAATAGGGGCGTTTTGATCGTTTCGAATAATAACTGTTGGTGAACTTACAATAGATGCATTACTGCTGTTTGGACTGATTTCTTTGATTGATTTCAATTCTTCAATATTGTCATCGTAAACTGGTACATGCTGATTCATTGAAGGGTTTTGAATGATATCGAAAAACATTTTCTTCAATTCATTCACATCCTTTTTCATGTCGAAAAAGAGCTTGTATAAAATTTCTCTTTCGTTAGCAAATTCCGCCTGACTAACAGCACCTGGTCCACCGCTCAATGCCGGTAATCGGGAGCTGTTGTGCTCGGGGAGAAAGCTCTGCAATTGTGGGGCGCTGATATTTTTATCTTTACTCAATACTGAGATCTGTTCTGCAATATTTTTTAATTCTCTCACATTTCCAGGCCATCCATAATTTACAAGCAATTCTTTTGCTTCATCAGAAAGTTGTACCGGGCTCGTTTTATAGCGCTCTGCAAAATCAGTTGCAAATTTTCTAAACAACAAAATAATATCTTCCTTTCTATCGCGCAGAGCAGGCACTCTGATTGGTACTGTATTTAAACGATAATAAAGATCTTCTCTAAATTTTCCTTTGTGGGTATACTCCAATAAATCTTTATTGGTAGCTGCAATCACTCTTACGTCTGTCTTTTGAACTTTACTGCTTCCAACACGGATGTACTCGCCGGTCTCGAGTACACGAAGCAAACGGGCTTGTGTACCCAAAGGCATTTCGCCAATTTCATCTAAAAAAATCGTACCACCGTTTACCGTTTCGAAATAACCTTTTCTGCTGTCAACCGCTCCAGTAAAAGATCCTTTTTCATGTCCAAAAAGTTCGGAGTCGATTGTGCCTTCAGGAATAGCACCGCAGTTAACCGCAATAAATGAATTGTGTTTTCTTGCCGAAAGTGAATGAATGATTTGAGAAAATACTTCTTTACCCACACCGCTTTCCCCATTGATCAAAACACTCAAGTCGGTATTTGCAACTTGGGTAGCCACATTCAACGCATGGTTGAGTGCAGGCGAATTGCCAATAATTCCAAATCTGTTTTTTATTAATTGTAAATCCATCTTTTTATACTATTGCTTTTCCTAATAAGGTACCTGCTGTGCAATCGTGAATTTTCACCATTGCATATTCGCCTTTTTTGAAATTTAATTTAGGGAAAACCACTACTTTATTTTGGTCGTTTCTGCCGTAAAATTCATCTTCATTTTTTTTGGAGGGGCCTTCGATTAAAACTTTAAAAGTTTTGCCCACATCTCTTTTCATACTTTCCAAAGAGTGTATTCTGTGAAGAGCAACCAATTCCTGTAATCTGCGTTTTTTTGTTTCCAAAGGAATATCGTCAGCATATTTACGTGCAGCCAATGTCCCTGGTCTTTCTGAATAGAAATACATGTAGGCTAAATCATATTTGCAATATTCCATCAAGCTTAAAGAATCCTGATGGTCATCTTCAGTCTCAGTACAAAATCCTGCAATTAAATCAGTTGATATGCCACAATCAGGAATCAATTCTTTGATACGATTAACTTTGTTTATATACCATTCTCTGGTGTAGGTTCTGTTCATCAAATCAAGCAATCTTGTGCTACCACTCTGAACTGGTAAATGAATATAGTTACACACGTTTTCATATTTCACTATCGTGAACAATACTTCATCTGTAATGTCTTTGGGATGAGAAGTAGAAAAACGAACTCTCAACAAAGGAGAGATCAGGGCTACTTTTTCAAGAAGCTTAGCAAAAGTTACATTTTCATTAGTTTCTTCATTGTTCCAGTTATAACTATCAACATTTTGTCCAAGAAGGGTAACCTCTCTGTAACCCTCATTAAATAAGGCTTCGCATTCAGCTACGATACTGATGGAACTTCTGCTTCTTTCTCTTCCTCTTGTAAAAGGAACCACACAAAAGGAACACATGTTATTACAACCTCTTGTGATACTTACAAAAGCATTGATGCCATTACTGTTGAGTCTGATAGGAGAGATGTCGCCGTAGGTTTCATCTCGGCTCAATAAAACGTTTACTCCTTTTTGGCCGGTTTCAGCTTCTTCAAGAAGTTGTGGTAAGCTTCTGTATGCGTCAGGTCCAACAACAATATCAACGAGTTTTTCTTCTTCAAGCAGATTTGCTTTTAACCTTTCAGCCATACATCCCAATATCCCAATAATCAGACTAGGATTTTCTCTTTTCATCTGGCGGAACTCGGTAAGCCGTTTTCTAATTCTTTCTTCTGCTTTTTCTCTGATAGAGCAGGTATTGATTAAAATGAAGTCGGCTTTTTCAAGATGAACGGTTGACCCTATTTTTTGATCATGTAAAATAGACGCCACTACTTCACTGTCTGCAAAATTCATCGCGCATCCATAGCTTTCTATATAGAAGTATTTATTATAGTTTTGGCCGGTAGTTTTATCTGAAGAAAATGCCTCGCCTTGTCTGCTTTCGTCGTGTATTTTTCCGATCATTAATTCTTCCATCGCATTGTAAAAATTTGGAGTACAAAGATAGATGAAAAATCGGTAAGAGTGACAGGATGGCAGTTTTGTTTGATTGGGTGATTTGGTAAGTTAGTTGAGAGGTTGATTGGTTGACTGGTCTGTTAGTTTATTGTTTGATGTTTGTTGTTAAATGTGTTATAGAAAAACAAAATAACAACAACAAACTATAAACAACAAAAAATAACATTATTTGAATTTTATCTTTAAGCCTAACCAACTGTTTTTCAGTATAATTATCCAATTCTGTTCTAATTCTTTTTTAGATAAAATGGTGTTATTGAAATAGAGGGTTTCAGCAGAAATGATCTGACTATCCAAAGCAGATTTGAGTTCACTTAACGGTATTAGATTGATTTTTCCATTAACCCAAAAAGCCAATATTTGACGGTTAAATAAATCAACTTCATATTTCTTTTCTATCTCCTTAACTAATTTTACAGAAGAATCGGTGCTACATCCACTCACACCTGTTGCAGATTCATCGGCTAAAAAGATGATAAAATTATCCATTAAAACCGTCGCAAACCCTTTCACTTTTGCTCCATGAGAGGTCCATTTTGAAGCAAATTCGTTTAAAAATAATTTTATTTCTGTGGCTTCAGTTGAAGTAAATGTTCGGTTAGATTGGTATATCCATACCCTTGAGTCGGGATGGAAATCTTTGGGTATATGTTCGGATAGGTTGAAATGCATTTTTATTAATTTGTTTAATAGGTTTAAGAGGTTTAAGAGGTTGAATAAGTTAATTTAGTTGGGAAGGTTAGGAAAGGTAATTCTTAACCTTTGAAACATTTGTAACCTCTCGAACTTATTGAACATTTTAAACATTTTGAACAAGCGAAGCGACTTAAACCTTCTGTTCTAGACTCATCGCCACTAATTCCGCAATATCCAAAACTGCAACATCGTTTTCCATTTCTTTATTTTTTACACCATCGGTAAGCATCGTATTACAAAAAGGACAAGCAGCTGCAATTACACTGGCACCTGTTTCAATAGCTTCATTACTTCTTTCAATATTGATTCTGATATCTCCTTTTTCTTCTTCTTTGAACATTTGAGCACCACCTGCACCACAGCAAAGTCCATTGCTTTTGCATCTTTTCATTTCCACTAAAGCCACATCCATGGCTTCAAGCACCTTTCTTGGGGCTTCATATATGTTGTTTGCCCTTCCTAAGTAGCAGCTATCGTGATAAGTGATTTTTTTTCCTTTAAAGCTTCCGCCTTCAGTCATTTTTATTTTGCCTTCATCAATCAACTGTTGTAAAAAAGTAGCATGGTGTATCACTTCATAATTTCCGCCCAAAACAGGATATTCGTTTTTTAGGATATTAAAGCAATGAGGACATGCTGTAACTATTTTTTTGATTTCATAATTGTTCAGTACTTGAATGTTTTGGTAGGCCATCATTTGAAACATAAACTCGTTGCCTGCTCGACGTGCGGGATCACCAGTGCACATTTCTTCTTTTCCTAAAATTGCATACTTAATTCCTACACGATCCAAAATGGTTACAAATGCTTTTGTGATTTTTTGAGCGCGTTGATCAAAACTACCAGCACAGCCCACCCAAAACAAAACTTCAGGTTTTTCTCCGCTTGCTAAAAACTCAGCCATTGTAGGTACATGCATAAATTGACATTTAGTGCAACAAAGTAAACAAGTTTTTATCATTGATGTTTGCCTTAATGCGATTAATTTTGAAAAATAAAATAAAGCTTGAAAAAACTCATTAAAAAAATAACTCGTTGGGAGGCCTGGCCTTTCAAATTATTATATGCGCCATTGGCTCCATTTTGGGCATATTATATGTTAAAATCGGGATCTGTTTGGTTTTTTACACCTAGCAATCCTAAAATAACTTTCGGGGGTATGGATGGCGAACCCAAGCGTGAAATGTATGATTTGTTACCTAGTTCCTATTATCCCAACACTATCAATGTTAAGCCCGAAGAGGATTTTAATGAAGTACTCTTCAAAATAAAAAATGCAGGATTTGAATTCCCATTTATTGTAAAGCCTGAAATTGGATGCCAAGGTATTTTGTTTCGAAAAATAGATCAACCATCACAGCTTGAAAATTATCACCAACAAACACCTATTGAATACATTGTTCAGGAGTTGGTGATTTATCCAATGGAAGTCAGTGTTTTTTATATTCGTCATCCAAAAAACAAAAAAGGAAAGGTTACGGGATTTTTGCACAAGATACCCATGCAGGTTGTTGGTGATGGTGTTTCTACTTTGGAACAATTGATAGATAATCATCCTAAGGCAAATAAAAGAAAAGAAGAGTTATTGGAAAAGCATAAAGATAAATGGGATAGCATCATCGCAAAGGATGAAAAATATATGTTGAGCTATGCAGCTAACCATAACCGTGGGGCGCATTTTGTTGATTTAAAACATCATATTGATGATGATCTAGTTTCAATATTTGATGAGTTGAGTAACGATATCAACGATTTTTTTTATGGACGCTATGATATCTTATGTAATAGCATTGATGATTTGAAACAGCGAAAAAACTTTTCAATTTTAGAATATAATGGATGTGGTGCAGAGCCCAATCATTTTTATGATACCGGTTACACATTGATAGGCGCTTATCGTGAGATATTGATGCACTGGCGTCATTTGTATGAAATCAGTAAACACAACAGTAAAAAAGGGGTGAAGCCTTGGCCCTTTATGAAGGGATACCAATTTATTAATCAAACCAATTCTCTTTTTAAAGCAATGCGAGAAGCAGATGCTAAAATTGTTTAATCATGTATAATTTAACCCGGGTTTTTTTATGGGGATTAATCATCAGCTTCCTGGGTTCATTACCTCTTGGCACTTTGAATATTGCTGCCATGCAAATTGGAATTCAGGAAAATGTAACACAGGCAATTTACTTTTCTCTGGGATGTTTGCTGGTTGAGATGATTTATGTCAGAATTTCTTTAGTAGGGATTGAGTGGGTGAGAAAACAGGAGAAGCTAATGAAAGTGATGGACTGGATTGCTTTTTCAGTGATTTTGATTTTGGCATTGAGCAGTTTTTATGCTGCCTGGAATGATGGAGACTCTTCCAAAAATATAATGCTCAATAACAATTTGCATAGGTTTTTATTAGGAATGTTCCTTTGTGCAATTAATCCGGTTCAAATTCCATTTTGGTTTGGATGGAGTACTGTTTTATTTTCAAAAAATATTTTACAACCAATAAACAGCCATTATAACACTTACATTGTTGGCATTGGTGTCGGCACTCTTCTCGGAAATGCAGTATTTATTTTTGGAGGGAAATGGCTGACTTCAAGAATATCAAACGCAAACGAATATATTAACTGGATTATAGGATTGGTTTTTTTGATTACAGCAATCCTACAGTTGATTAAGAATTTGAAAAAGAAGGAGAGGATAGTTGGTTGAATGATTGATTAGTTGAAATATTTTAAAAAATACAACCTATTGAACCTCTGAAACCTCTGAAACTCATTGAACCTTTCAAACCTATAACTCTTTCGTCCATTGGTCTCTGTCATCTGGGCTTAATTTCCAAGGAGCGAAGTTATTTTCAATATTGCTGAACATACCATTCCATTCCTGAGGTGCATTGCTGTCTTCCATAATCAAACTTCTTCTTAATTCAAGAATGATATCTAAAGGACTAATACTAACAGGGCATTCTTGTACACAGGCGTTACAGGTAGTACAGGCACGTAATTCTTCTACAGAAATAAAATCATTCAATAACATTTTTCCATCATCAACAAAACTGCCATTCTTTTTTATATTGTTACCTACTTCTTCAAGACGGTCTCTGGTATCCATCATGATTTTTCTTGGACTTAAAAGTTTTCCAGTTTGGTTTGCAGGACAGGCACTAGAACATCTGCCACATTCTGTACAGCTATAGGCATCCAAAAGATTTTTCCAACTTAAATCCATAACATCTTTTGCACCAAATTTCATAGGCTGTGCATCACCGGTAGGAGCCAGCTCGGGTTGCATCATGTACTTTACTTCGTTTTGTACATTTTCCATATTATGCATTTCGCCGGCAGGTGTGAGTCTAGAGTAATATGCATTTGGAAAAGCTAATAAGATGTGAAGATGTTTACTATATGGTAAGTAATTGAGAAAAGCAAATATTCCAATGATATGCATCCACCAGCAGCTGCGTTCAATGAGGATTAATTTTGTTGTAGATAAATGACTAAAAAATGGAGCGATGTATCCAGAAATTAAAAAATCTCCAGTGTTGTGATAATGTTCACTGCCCAGAATTTGCAAAGCTCTGTCTGTTGCATTCATGGTGATAAACAAACTCATCAAAATGATTTCCGTAATCAAAATGTAATTGGCATCACTTCTCGGCCATCCATTTAAATCTTTACTCATGAATCTTTTTAACTTCAATACATTTCTTCTGGCAAGAAAAACAACACAGACTGCAGTAACAGCAAGAGCAAGGATTTCAAAGAAGTTGATCAAAAAAGTATAAAACCCGCCTAAGGGTTCAAGAAAAATCCTGTGCTTGCCTAAAATTCCATCCAAAACAATTTCCAATACTTCGATATTGATAATGATGAATCCTGCATAAATGATTAAATGCATGATTGCAACAGTAGGATTTCTGAACATTTTCTTTTGTCCTAATGCAAGTAAGATAACATTCCTCCATCTTAAAGAGGATTGATCACTTAAATCTTCATCTCTTCCTAGCAAAATGTTGCGTTTAATTTGCATCATATTTTTAGAAAAAAGCCAAATCGAGTAGGCCACTAAAAGTAAAAAACCAATTTGTTGAATGTATTGCATATGCTAGAATTTGCAGAGGCTAAGGTAAAGAAATATTGCCGTAAAAAGAGATGATTTAAGATTCTTTAGAAGCGATAGTTATTAAAATTCTATCCAGTTCCATTTTAATTTCCCATTAGATAATTCTAACGCAGGGGCTGGAAATTTCAAAGCATTTAAAATAAACAGCATTGTTTTTATGCCCTTGTGTTTTGTTTTGATTTTGGTAAGATCAACATCGGGAGCCAGATACCATTGTCGGATTCTGTTTATGTTTTTTCTGTCAAATACAATATTTCTATTGACATCTATTGCATAATTTTCTCTTGCACCGAATAATCCTTCTGCACCTGTTCCAACAGATATTTGTAGCCATCTTGGAATGTTAGAATTTTGAAAAAATGATCTAAGATTCGCACTGAGCCAGTAAGTTTGACCATTGTAATCTTTCAAACATCTTTCGGCTGTGCTTTTTCCAAAAATGAGATTACTTCTTTGATTTAATACATCGTCAGCATAAAATTTTCTATGAAACGAAGTTTTTATTTGTATTCTTTGTTCATTCCAAAGTAATTCCTGTGAAATCAATGTTGCACTACCTAATACATTTGCTCCAATATCTCCCCAACTCCATCCCCATTCGCTGCTGTATCCATCAAGGGTTTCAATAATGGTTTGATAAGTAGCACCTGTTAATCCTCCCAGCCAAATTCTTTTTTTTCTGTTAATGCCTGTATTTTTCCAAAGCTCCATACTGTATCTACTTAAGGTATAGGCACTGAAGACATGACCAATCTTATCCATTTGTCGCCACTCTTCCCAATCATTAAAAGTATGGAACTGACTTTGAGGATAATTTTTATACCAAGCATTGTACAATCCAATCATACTTCCTCCATACAAACCAATGTGAGTTATTGCTATTGTTTTTATTTTTCTGTTATTTAATTCAGAAGGAGTTATCAATTTTTGCATAGAATCTTGTTGTGCAAATAACGCGACTCCATGCATTATAAAAAGAAATGAAATGTATATTTTGTTTTTATGCAACTGTATTATATAATTTAAACAAATTTAAAGGTAATGTGCAATAATCAGTGATGAATAATATAATTTTGACTGACTATAAAAAATAGATATGAATAAGCAGATAGAAATTAATGTAGAAAACTGGTTGAGTGGAAATTATGATGAAGCCACCAAAGAGGGTATTCGTATTATGCAAACCAATAATCCTGACGAACTGATGGATTCCTTTTATAGAAACTTAGAATTTGGAACAGGCGGTTTGAGAGGAATTATGGGAATCGGAACCAACAGAATGAATAAATATACAGTTGGTATGGCAACGCAAGGTTTTGCCAATTATTTGAAAAAATCATTTACAGATCAGATCAGTGTTGCAATTGGACATGATTGCAGAAATAACAGCAGAGATTTTGCAGAGATTACAGCAAATGTATTTGCTGCAAATGGGATTAAAGTTTATTTGTTTGAAAGCCTTCGTCCAACACCTGAATTAAGTTTTACCATCAGGCATTTAAAATGCAAAGCAGGTGTAGTTTGTACAGCTAGTCATAATCCCAAAGAATATAATGGTTACAAAGCTTATTGGGATGATGGAGCACAATTGGTACCGCCACATGATAAAAATGTGATTGCAGAAGTAGAAAAAATTGCTTCTGTGGATGAAGTGAACTGGACTGGAGGTGAACATAATATCACTATCATCGGAAAAGAAATCGATGAGCTTTATCTTGAAATGGTGAAAGGGTTGAGTGTTTATCCGGATGTTTGTGTAAAGCAACATGACTTGAAAATTGTTTATACGCCTATTCATGGTTCAGGTATCATGCTAGTACCTCATGCGCTAAAGAAACTCGGCTTCGATAATGTTCATATTGTGGAAGAACAAAGTATTCCCGATGGTAATTTTCCAACTGTAATTTATCCTAATCCGGAAGAAACTGAAACCATGAGTATCGGATTGAAGAAGGCGCAGGAGTTGGATGCTGATATTCTTTTGGGTACGGATCCTGATGCGGATCGTGTAGGCATTGGCGTTAAAAATCATAAAGGCGAATGGATTTTGATGAACGGAAATCAAACTGCGTTATTGGCATTTAATTATATAATTGAGGCTAGAAAATCCAAAGGAATCGCAAATCCCAATGACATGGTGATAAAAACCATTGTTACTACAAATATGATTGATGAAATTGCTAAAGCCAATCAAGTCAATTGTTATAATGTACTTACAGGATTTAAATGGATCGCATCATTGATTAAAGAAAAAGAAGGAAAAGAAAATTATGTAGTTGGGGGAGAAGAAAGTTTTGGTTTGATGATTGGAAACCAGATTCGTGATAAAGATTCAGTAAGCGCAGTAACTATTTTATGCGAGATGGCTGCTTATGAAAAAAATAAAGGAAGAAGTTTGTTTCAAAAGTTAATTGACCTTTATCTGCAATATGGTTTTTACAAAGAAAGTTTGGTAAGTATCACTAAAAAAGGGATGAATGGTGTTACAGAAATAAGTGCTATGATGGAGGGCTATAGAAGTAATCCTCCTAAATCAATTGACGGCATTGCAGTAAAATCGCTCTTAGATTATCAGTTGCAAATCGGAAAAAATTTAAAAGACGTAACCCAATGGACCATTGAATTGCCTAAAAGTAATGTATTACAATTCATATTGGAAGATGGTTCTGTAATTTCAGCAAGACCAAGTGGTACAGAACCTAAAATCAAGTTTTATTTTAGTGTTAATATGCCTTTGGAAAGTGTCGAACAATTTGATACAACAGAAAAAATATTGGACGATAAAATTTCGAGAATCATTAAGGAAATGGGATTGAATTAATAGAATTATTTTAACACGTGAAATATAAAGAAAAAGTTGATGAGAGAGGATACTTATAGACATAAAGGCTTACGAGAAAATTTAATACAAGAATTAAGACAACAGGGAATTACTGATGAATCAGTTTTGAAAGCCATGTTAGATGTACCTAGGCATTTTTTTTTAGATCCAGAGTTTGATACAATTGCTTATGAAAACAGGGCTTTCCCAATTGCTGCTGATCAAACTATTTCCAGTCCTTATACAGTAGCTTTTCAATCTCAATTATTACAAGTAAAACCCTACGATAAAATATTAGAAATTGGAACTGGAAGCATGTATCAGTCTACTATTCTTGCTGCTATGGATGCAGTTGTGATAAGTATTGAAAGACAAAAAGTACTTTACGACAAGACCTCAAACTATATGTTTAAGACAAAGTATCCACCTTCAAAGTTGAAGTTTATCTTTGGGGATGGCTTTACTGGGCAAGCTGCTTTTTCACCCTTCGATAAAATCATCATCACTTGTGGGGCACCTTTTATTCCTCCAGCATTGGTTGATCAATTAAAACCAGGTGGTATAATGGTAATTCCTCTGGCTGAAGATGAACATCATAAAATGATCAGAATAATCAAACAAGAAGATGGCACTTTAATTCAGGAGTCGTTTACTGATTTTTCATTTGTACCTATGTTGCCAGGAAGAAATACAGAGAATAATTAAATTAATTTTATGCGGTTTTTCTCCAAAATAGTTTTCATTTGTAATTCTTGCTTTATACTCGCTGTTTCATTGAGATATTTTTATGTTAACATGAATAAAGTGGTTTCAAAAGAAGCATTGGGTTTTAATTCGCTTACTAGCACTGTAATTATTTTGGGTTACGGTGCAGTTTTTTTAAACTTTTTATTTCTTTCGAGTTGTTTGTTTCATCGAATTGCCAAAAAAAATATTGAATCTGAAAAATGGTTAATCCTTAGTTCGCTTATTTTATTCTTATTGCAATTGTATTATTTTATTGTAGTGTAATCTTAGCTGTTAGTAAGCATTTCAATTACTTTTTTTGAAGAGATTCTGCAATTTTCCATCCATTTCGAAAAATCGCCATCGTCCGAAACCCATTTATAAGCGATTGTTTTAACTTGATTTCTTTGGCAGGTTTTCGCAATGGCAAACAACTCCATATCAAAAATGGAAGAGTTGTTGATCATGTTAAGATAATGAGGAGAATATTTTGAGATTTGAGTATGATCATAAAAATAATCGGTGGAGAAACAAGTGTGCGATGAATTTTCGTCCAGCAAAATAAAAGCCTCAGCAGTGTCAAAAGCAGTCAATCCATACTCGCAAATAGGAGAGCAGTCAATATCCTGAAATACTTTACCCACTTTGATGATATCACCCAGTTTGTGTTTTGTAGAACCGCAAGAACCGATGTTGATAATTTCGGTAATTCCCCTTTTAATCAATTCATTGGCTCCGATAGCAGCGTTTACTTTGCCAACGCCACAATAATACACCGGACATCCATTGATTTCTTCAATGCTATCCGTTTCTTCTTTTACCGCAACAATAAATCCTTTGCTCATTTAATTGTTTTTAAAAAGGTCAATCAAGCAATTTGACATCACCTTTATGGTTTGAGGAATTGCAACTTCAGCATCTGGTTGGAAATGAGATGAATGCAATGAATAAACTGTATTTTGTTGATTTTGTAAACTTTTATTTAATGTTCCTGCCCAAATGATATAAGATGGTATATTTGAAAGGCTTTGACCATAGACACCAAAATCTTCGCCAATCATCACTGGTTTTACATTCACAACAGTTGTATCGCCAAAATGATTTTTAATACTGCTTCTGATTTTATTTCCTAAAGCAATATTGTTATACACTACAGGAACATTTACATCCAGCAGTTGGTATTTGGGTAGATTATCGTTTCCTAATCCAGCAGATAAGGCAAGATTGTCGCCAATTTCTTTAATACGCTTTAAAATTAATTCTCTTGATGTTTTACTAAATGATCTTATGGTAAGTTTTAGATTGACTTGGTCTGGAATAGCATTCCCAACTGTTCCTCCGTTTATTGCACCGACAGTAATTACAGCAGGTTCTATAGGAGGCAGATTTCTGCTCACAATAGTTTGTAATGCATTTATGAATTCTGCTGAGATGACAATCGGATCAATGGTATTATGAGGAGCAGCGCCATGTCCGCCTTTGCCATAAATGGTAATATTCATCATGTCAACAGCAGCCATTGCAT
Organism: Chitinophagaceae bacterium; assembly: GCA_027484165.1. Classification (GTDB taxonomy): domain Bacteria; phylum Bacteroidota; class Bacteroidia; order Chitinophagales; family Chitinophagaceae; genus Ferruginibacter. The sequence continues at coordinate 20,488 of JAIXWH010000039.1, forward strand.
ACTCATCACAAAAACCAAATTCTCCGGTTTTCAATTCTGCATGATCATGAATTGCCAACTGATAATTAGCTTTCGGAATGGTATTGAAATTTGCGGAGTTAACCACTTTGATTGCACCTTGTCCGGTTTCTTCCGCAGATTGTGCAAGCATAACCAATGTTCCTTTCCATTCATTTTTTAAGTTGCTTAGTATTTTAGCGATACCCAACCAGCTTGTCATGTGAATATCATGACCGCATGCATGCATGACATCAACCTCCACATTATCTTTTTTTCCTTTTACCTTACTTGCAAAGGATAAAGAAGTTTCTTCTTTGATAGGAAGGCCATCCATATCTGTTCTATACAAAATTGTTGGTCCCTTGCCATTTTTTAAAACAGCGGCGAAGCTATGAAACCCAAGAGAGTCAATAATTTCGAAGCCGTAGTTTTTCATCGTGTTTTTAAGAAATGCTGCTGTGTTTATTTCTTTAGTACTTAGTTCTGGAGTTGAGTGTAACTGCTTGTAAGTGTCAAAAAAGGTTGTAGTATTTTCATTTACTAATTTGTCGATCAAATTAGATTGACGTTGTGCATTTGAAAAGAATGCAGTGATTGAAAAAGAAAAAAGTAAAATGAATCGCATATAATTAATGATATTTTATTTTGAGATGCCTGCAACAATTCTTAAAGGGGCGCCGCTTCCTTTTCCAATTTTCATTGGCAATGCCATAACATATATTCCTGTTGACGGGAGTTGATCCAGATGGGCAACATTTTCAAAGCCTGGTTTGTTTTCTCCCAAAAGGATTTGATGAGTTTTGAAATCTTTGGACTGTCCATAGTCCATGCTGGGTGTATCAATTCCGAGAGCTTTGATTTTTCTTTTACTCACAAGCCATTGCGTTGTTTCGGGTGCAACACCCGGAAAATGAAGCTCTGGAATAGCAATGCTCCCAGTTTTTGGTGAGCCGAAATATTTGGCTCTGTCAGGATAAAATTGTCCATATCCAGTTTTAAATAAGATGATGGTATTCTCTTGAATGGTTCCATTTTTTTCTTCCCAGTTTTCAATATCCTCAATTGAAATTTGATAGTCTCTGTTTGGAAGTGCATTCTTTGAAACATCTATTAAAACTGCATTTCCCGACAAGCTGCTCAAAGGAATTTCATCAACAGTAAATTTATTTGCGGCAAAATGAATAGGTGCATCAAGATGTGTGCCGCCGTGTTCAGGGGTGCAAATGCTAAATGAAGAATAATAAAAGCCCAATGGAGTAACTCCTTCGGCATCAGTATGATGTTCAAATCCTTTTGCATTGTTAGGCCAGTATAAAGTACTGCTGTCAAAAGCATAGCTGAGGTCAATCCAATTCAAATTCTCTAAAGTCAATTCAGATTTTTTAGAAGAACAGGAGAGTAGGATGAGTGTTGCAATTAAAAATGTTGAAAATTGTTTTTTCATATAGTGTAATTAAAATTTTACCCGGCTGTCGGAATATTTATAAATGGATCTTCTTCTTTACCCATAGCAGCCTTCTTCATTTTTTTTGCAACATCATGTCCCACATAATTTTCAATTCTCTTTTCAATAAAATAAATCAAGGGAGTTAAAATGATGGCCATAGTAAATTTATACATGTAGTTCATCAAACAAATGGCCAATACTTTTTGCCAGCTCCAATTGTTGCCTAATTTGAATGCGATAAACAATACTACAAAGCTGTCAACTAGCTGAGAGATTAAGGTAGATCCTGTTGCTCTGAGCCATATCCATTTCTCGCCAGTAATACTTTTGATTTTATGAAATACGGTTACATCTATCAACTGACTTACTAAAAATGCCATAAGACTACCAATGATAATCCACATGCCCTGACCAAAAATACCATTAAATGCAGATTGCATGTTGGGAATTCCCTTTTCTGTTCCCGAAGCAACCCACCATTCGGGAGGAGTTGCATGAATGGCTAGATAGAACATAATAAAAGCATATGAAATTAATCCAATTGCGATATATGAAATTCTTCTCACTGCTTTAGGTCCATAGTATTCATTTACAATATCTGTCATTACGAATTCAATTGGCCATAGAATTACACCACAGGTAAGAGTAAACGAAAGGTTATTTTCTCCAAACAAACTAAAGTTTACTGGATCAATGCCCAATACACCTTCGAGCGAAAATATTTTACCACCAATACATTCGGCAATCAATGCATTAGCAACAAAAAAAGCCACAATAAAAGTGAACACTTTTGTGGGTCTGTCGTTAAGGATATTTTTAATCATGATTTAAGTCGAATTTAATAAATAATGCGTTCCATTTTTACAGTTTGTGGTAATTCAGATTTAACGACTTGAATATTATTTTCGCAATATGTATTCCCTCTATCAGTCATTTTATTGGTTACTTTACATAACTTGTCTGAAAAATTAATTTTTTGCTTTTTTGAAAGCTCTTTGAGTTTAAAACAAATCCAGTATTCACCTTCTTTTCCCATAGGACTGATTTTGATGGCCTTAATACTTTTAATCTTATTCTTTGTTTTAAAAAGTTTAATTTCATTTTTCAAAGGAACATCAGAGGGAACCCCGCAACAAATGCTTGCAAATTTAATGGTTAATGGGTATAGTGTACTATCAAAAGTTTGAGCTTTACTTGAATTAATAACTATGATTTGGATGATAATAACGAGTATAATTCTATCCATTTTTTAAAATTATAACACAAGGTAATGATTATAATATTTTTATAATTAGTAATCAAAAAAAGCTCAAAAAAAATACATTCAATGTTTAAACATTCTATATTTGTTTTAAAATGAAAAAAATACTCATAATTCTACTTTTCTTATTTATCTTAGGGTCAGTTGTTGTCTGGTATTTGTTCAATATGGAATTTAACAAAACTCAGGACCTTAAAGCTGATTATAAATTATCTGCCATCCAATTGATACAGGAATTTGATAAAAATAATTCAGCATCAAATAAAAAATACAGCGACAAAATTGTTCAGATAGAAGGGGAAGTCAATGATATTGAATCAGCTGACTCTTCAATAAACATAAAGATGACATGTCCAGATACTGATTCTTATGTTATTTTTAGCTTCCAGTCGGATAACATGACCGAAGCAAAAAAAATAAAAAAATCAGATCGAATAATAATCAGAGGTTCATGCAGCGGCGGTATTTACAGTGAAATATTGGAGGCTAATGCAATAAGTTTCAAAAGGTGTGTAATTATTAAAAATTAAAAATAAACAAATGAAAAAAACAATTTTATTACTCTCAATCTTTTTATCAACTTTTGTAGGATTTTCACAGAAAAAAACAACGACTTCTGCAGTTATTAGTTTTGATGCATCAACCCCTATAGATGAACTTCCAAAAGCCGAAAATAAAGCTGTAATTGCAGCTATCGACTTTAATAAGGGTACTCTTTCATTTGAAGCCGGAGTTAAAAACTTTTCATTTAGTAATCCAATGATGCAAGATCATTTTAATGATGAAAAATGGATGAATTCAGATAAGTTTCCAAAAGCTACTTTTAAAGGAAAGCTAATTAACACCAAGAAAGCTGATTTTTCTAAACCAGGTAAATATGAAGTTGAAGTAACCGGAGATCTAACTATTAAAGATATTTCTAAGCCAGTTAAAACAACAGCAACAATAATAATTGATGATAAATCTACAACAGCAAATGCTGAATTTAAAATTTCATTGGCTGATTACGAAATTAAAAGTGGAGCAATAGATGCAGGGAAAGTTGATAAAGAACCAAAAATCGTTGTTTCTGCAACATTCTAATTTATTGGGATTCCAATACACAAAAAGAGGTGGCATTGATGCCACCTCTTTTTGTGTATTATACATGTTCATTAGTATCTGTTTGTTTTTCGTATCGGCCTGTTACCTGGGTTACTTTAATGCAAAACATGATTACTTTGATCCTGTTAGAATCATCCAATTCATTATGATTTTCATGTTCAAATTTATGGATTTTAGAATTAGTCATTAGGGTAAATACATTATCGAATAGTTTTTTTCTTGCAGTGTCAGAAGCATTGCCTTTAAGTTCTTCAAACTTTCCATATGCAATCACTGATTGCCAGTTGTTTAATCCATTTATAATGTCAACTTCAATACATATGTTAGGATTCTTTCTCATTAAGTTTATTTTTTTTCCTTCTCTCGACTGAACATATATAAATTCTCCATCAAAAAAATAGCTAACAGGAACGATATAAGCTTTATTGTCGTCTACACAACCTAATCTGCATATGGATTGACTTTGCAGAATATTATTGATTTGTTCTTTATTTAACTCCCCAATCATATTTAAAATTTAGGCTGAAAATAATTTGAATAATAATTAGTGTGAGTGATTACAATCATTTTGATTTTATTTAAAATCATTTTCTACTTTTTAAATCAATTCTACTTTTAGTTGAAATCATCATTACAAATCATGATGCTGTAATGTGTATTTAATCTAATTATATAAAAAAATAAAAACAATGAAAACTGTATTTATTGCAACAGACTTTTCAGAAGCATCACATAATGCCTCTAAGTATGGTATTGAATTGGCTAGTTCTATAGGAGCTAAAATTGTTTTATTTCATGCCTATACTATTCCATTGTCTATTCCTGAGTCTTACGTGATTGTAAGGCCTGAAGAAGTTAAAAAATCAGCTGAAGATTATTTACTTGATGAAGTTTTGAAGCTTCGTAAGAGTAATATGCAGTCAATTGATATATTAGCTGTTGAGGGCAATCCGGTTGACATGATTATAAATCAAGTAAAAAAATATGATGAGCCTATATTAGTTGTTGGTATGAAAGGAGAGGGCAAGAATCTTAAAAAATTATTTGGAAGCGTAGCATCAGGATTAGCTAGGAAATCGTTTTCACCTTTATTTATTATACCAGAATCTGTTGTCTTTAAAGGATTAAAAAACATAGCATTGGCTATTGATGACGAAATTACAATTGAATTAAGTGGTCTTTCCTTAATTCATAAAATAGGAGAAGTACACTATTCTAAAATATATATTGTAAGGGCTTTGAATAACAGTGAAAATGTTGTTAATGAGTTGTCTTTACGTTCAAGTGCTATTTCAGGAAGACTATCACCACTTCAAGTAGAATTTGCTTTCCCACGTGGCAATGATGTTTCGCATACGATATTGACATTCTGTAAAGAGCGCGAAATTGATTTACTTATTTTAATACCACATTATCATTCGGTTTTTGAAAGACTTTTTGTAAGAAGTGAAACGAGAAAAATAATTTTTGAAACTGAATTCCCTTTATTTCTTTTACCGGATATAAAAGTGCAGAAAAAAAAATCAGAGCAAATAGCTACACATCATAAAATCAACTTATAAAGAAAGAGCCCGAAATTTCGGGCTCTTTCTTTATAAGTATAAAATTGAGATTATTGATCTGTATCTTGTTTGATAATTTTTTCAGAGTATTTGTATTTTGTATATAATACTTCAAGAGTTACAATATATAG
>JAIXWH010000026.1 GCA_027484165.1 Chitinophagaceae bacterium
GCAAATGGCACCTATACTTTGAATGCTACTTATAATGGTTGTGTTTCAACAACATCAACAACTGTTAATATTAATTCACCTTCAACAATCACCACTTCAAATAATGGACCTATTTGTCAAACCCAAACTTTAAATCTAACGGGCACAAGCAGTCAATCTACAGCAACATTCAGTTGGTCGGGACCAAATAATTTCAGTTCGACTTCATTAAGTCCATCACTTTCGAATGTAACATCTGCTGCAAGTGGAACCTATACATTAACAGCTACATACAGCGGATGTGTTTCAACATCAAATACAACAGTATCGATTAATTCAACTATAGCACCTACCATAACAACAAGCTCAAACAGTCCGGTGTGTTCAGGACAAACCATTTCATTTACAGGCACAAGTAACCAACCACTTGCAACATACAATTGGACTGGACCCAGCAATTTTTCATCAAATTTATTATCCCCAACAATCAGTAATATAAGCACATCAAAATCGGGCACATATACTTTAATTGCTACTTATAACGGTTGTTCTTCAACATCATCGACCATTATCACTGTTAATCCTTCCGGGCCGAACACCTCAGGGGTTTCCATTTGCCCCGGTGGTTCTGGAAGCTTAAGTTCGTCAACAACTTGTTATGGCTATGTAAATTCAGGTACAACATTGTCTGGCTCTTGGAACAGCTCTACAGATTCAGCTGCAAACATGCCAACCGGTGGCATAAGTAACTTAACAACCTGTTCATTTGACACTTTAATTAAAAGGAATTATACTAAAATTAATTTTCAGGTAAGCGTTACTGGTAGTTATACTTTTGAAATGAATAATAATTCAAATTATGATGCAATGGGCTATATAGTTACAGGCGAATTTTTTCCTGGGAATTGTAATGGAGCTGGTGGTTGGATTGTAGGTGACGACGACGGAGGTTTAATTGGAGATGAGCCTTTAATGACTGCAAGATTAAACGCAGGAGAAACTTATACGCTTGTAACAACAACATATGACACTTCATCAGGAAATTACAATGGCAATTACATCTGGACCGTCACTCCTACGAGTGGAGGTCAACTGATGCTTTATGGGAACTCTACATTATTTTGGTACACCTCAGCTTCAGGAGGATCCTCAATTGGCAGCGGAAGTCCGTTTAATCCAGTTGGTGTATCTGGCTCAGGACTTTCAAATACAAACGATCCAGGCATTTTTACTTACTATGCAATTTGTTCTGGCAATTCAACAAGTTGCAGAACCGCAACCAATTATACAATAATCAACTCGCCCTCTGCTCCAATAGCATCAATTACACAACCAACCTGTAATATAGCTACTGGAAGTATTACAGTAACATCCGATTTAACAGGCCTTAGTTTCAGTACTGATGGATCAAATTACAGTAACACCACTGGCTTTTTCTCAGGATTACTCATTGGAAACTATAATCTAACTGCGAAGAATAGCAGCGGTTGTATTTCAAGTGCAAACATGGTCTCGATTTCGGCTCAACCCACCAATTGCAATACCACATTAAACGTAAAAGTATATCTGCAAGGTTATTACATAGGTGCTGGCAATCAAAAGTCAACAATTTATGATTTAGGACTGAGTTCAATAAGCAATGAAACCGACAGTATCCAAATCAATTTATGGAGCCCCTCATCATTACTAAATCAAGAGCCCAACTACAGTAGAGAAACCATATTGCATTCAGATGGGACAGCAACAGCTGAGTTTCCTGGATCAACATTGAACAAAAGTTATTACATAGCCATTAAACACCGCAGCTCCATTGAAACATGGAGTAAAGATTCTGTAATTTTTAATTCAGTTACAAATTATGATTTTACAAATAGTGTAAATAAAGCATACAGTGATGGCTTAAATCCTCCAATGTCGCTATTAAATGATGGGAAATTTGGACTTTACAGCGGGGATGTAAATCAGGATGGAAGTATAGACATTTCAGATATGCAAATCTCTCAAAATGACGCATCAAACTTTGAATATGGATACAACTCGAGTGATGTAAACGGAGATTTAGGGACCGACATTTCAGATATGCAAATCATTGAAAACAATAATGGATTATTTATCTTCTACGCACGGCCATATTAAGTCAATATAAAGTTCTTAATGAAATAATCTTTTAAAAAATATTTTCATTTCATTCCATGAAGAGGTATCTGCATTTTGATTGTAAGCAATCGGTATGTTGAATTTTTTACCCCACTCTGTTGCATCTGGATTTGAGAATGCGTTTGTTGAGCCTTTATACTCAACAAACTTGTATTCAGCTCCAATAGAATCCATCTGCTTTTTAAAAAGATCTACCTCTTCTTTTTTTACAAATTGATCATCGGCACCATGACATACCAAAACTTTAGCTTTAAGTAATTCTTTTTGTGGCACTTTGCCCAACAACCCTCCATGAAAACTAACAATACCGTTTAGACGCTCTCCTATTCTTGCTATTTCAAGCGCCATTGAACCCCCAAAGCAATAGCCGATTATAGCGACATTATTAGTATCTGCTTGAGGATGATTTTTAACTATAGCGTATGCTTTTTCATAATTATTTTTTGCAAGTTGGCTGTTCAAATAAAATGGCTTTGAAAAGCTTGCCGCATCTTCAACAGTTTTTGCAATTTTATTTTCACCATATAAATCAATTGCCATAGCCAGATATCCCAACTCGGCTAATTCTCTTGCTCTTCTTTTTACATAATCATTCTGCCCCCACCATTCGTGAATTACAAAAACAACAGGACGTTTATTTTCGTATGAGGAATCAAAGGCGATGAATCCTGAACACAAGGTTGTATCTGATTTATATTGAACAACTTCTGTTTTAATTTGAATAGCCTTCGATTAGCTTTTGTTGTATTTTGACTGATTGCCATTATAAGAAATAAATAGCAATGAAACAAGAGCAATTATTTTTAATATTGACTTTATCATTTAATAAAATTAATGAAAATCTATTTTAATGATGATCTAATTTATAATATTCTTTATTATCAAGTTCATACTTATAAAAAAGTGCACCAATTTTTCGAAATGCAGGAATACCAAAATCATGGTAATTATAATTGCCATTATTAATGATATCATCTTTTTTTGCAAGCATGGTTGCAGACAGATAATATTCTATTCCATTTGATTCATCAACAACATGAGAGAAATCTGAAATAAATCCCCCTGCCATTCCAACTTTATTGTAGATTTTGAACTCAGGGTTTCTTGTATCCATTACAGTAGAATCAATAAAGAATTTATAATACCAATCGGGAACATCAATTAATTCATAGCTTGAATTCATTAAGCTAGCGGGGTAATCTTTTAAAGCATCAAAAAAAGCTACTTTTAAAATTGAATCGATTTTAAAATTCCTATCGATTTTTTCGGGACTAAATAAATCTTTAAAGAACTGATTCATTTGATAAAAATTCAAATAATTATTATTATAAAAATCTTTCGGCCCTTTAATCAATTGTCCATTTTCAAGATAAGCGGCTCCCGCATATAATACAAATTTTGTAGTATCAATAGTATATACCTGCTTTGATGTATCACACTTTTGCTCATAAAGCAGATTGCTTAAAGAATCATAAAAACGTAATCCTCCAAACCATTTATTTTGGTCGACAGTACATTTAGATGTAAATCTTTTTCTCATCAAAATACCATCATAGCCAAGCTCCCTGCATCTTTTATTAAAATAATCATAGCCTACAAAATCAACCAATAAATTATACGCATCATTGTCACTCATGATAATCAATTCTCTTAGAAACTGTCGAAATGTTGGACATTTACTTTTAGAAACATACCTATCCGTATCAAAATCACAACTGCAAGTATGTATCCCAATCTTTGTATCTAAATCAACCCCCTTATCTTTTAGCGAAGTCAATTTTTCCAAAGCCAAAAGTAAAAGCGGGAGTTTAACTACACTAGCTGGATTAAAATAAAATTTATTTTCATTTAAAGAGTGTTCTTCAAATATTATCTTATTGTTTTTATTAGAGACCCTGGTATAGATTAACTGGAACTGATATTTAGATTGATTTGACAACAACTCATTAATTGCTGTATCTCCAGTATTTAAAATGCGTAATAAAAAAGTGTCGGTATTGCTAATTACCAACTGTGAGAAGGAATGAAATTTTAAAACGAAAATCAGCAAAAAGATTATTGACATTCGTTTCATACTCTAAATGAATTATTGATAAAACTAATTCTTATCTGAACAAAACTTGAAGATTAGATTCTTTATGAACCATGTTATATCCAATACCAAATGGTAGTACTTTGGTGCTGTCGGACTTATATCTTTCAAGCATATCAGTCTGCAACTTATTTTTAAACAAGGAAATTACCTGTGTATATTTACCATACAAGCTCAGTTTTCTTCCTGATGCTATCATGTAATTGTAAGCAATACCTGAATCATCCTGAATATGCAGTTTTGAGTTTTTCAAAATAAAGTTTCTTACTGCTGAAAAATATGTGGTATGCATCAAATAAGATGCTGACTTGGTCATAGACACCAATTGTTTTTCAGATGATTCACTCAAAACCCAATTCAACCATTTCTTGTCAATCTGCATTCCCGTATCTGATAAATCTTTACTGAAATAATACAATTTTGAAGCCTTACCGGAAGGTAATGTAATTTCGAAATAGCAAACATTTGGCTTATAGTTAGTATCAGGGTTCATGAATTGCCCAGTAGACTGATTCCAATGATAATTAACTACATTATTAATTTTTACAGCTGCTCTTTTCATATAAAATGCAATGATATCTACAACACCTGTTTTATCGAATTGCTTTTCCATATCGAGTGTTCTGAAAAAACCAAATCGGTTAGCATAGTAAAAATATTCATCTGCACTTTTGATGAATGAATCAACCATAATATTTTTTGAAAAAATCAAAGCGCTATCGTTACCTGATTTTTCAAGGCCGCATAAAATATACTCATCTGCATCTGGATAAAAAGTATTTGCAAATTCAAAGTCGGGCCCGCTGAACGGATAAAAAACTACTTTTTGTGCTGATACAGAATCGTTGATTCCTGTGCTTTTCATCCAGTTTCTGATTGGAGTTAAAAAACGATTGGTCTTGCCTCCCCATATATTGTTCAAATTGCGAACATACATTCTAGTGAAAGGACTTTTAATGGATGTAGTGTCTAACCCTGCAATCAGTGTTGCATTTTTATCAAAAAAGGAAGATCTTTCGTTACGCTTCAATTGAGCACCATCCAATATTATAGTAGCATCTGAAACAGAAACTTCTTCTTTATCTTTTTTATTTTGATTGCAAGAGGTAAAAACAAAAGACAACAATACTAATCCCAAAAGAACCTTACTATTAGATTTCTTTGCCAAAAAGAGATAAACAATAAATCCTATTAAAAGAAAAATCACACTTGCAATTACAGCCTCTGGTTTGTTTGTAAATAAATACCACATTGTCCAAATATTAAATAAAGCAAAAAGAATTGGGGTTATAGGAAACAAAGGTACTTTATAAGTTCTTTTAATTTCAGGATTTTTAATTCTTAATATAATCAAGCCAATTGCAGTCATGGTTGTAAAAACGGAGAGAATAAACCCGATAAAAGTAATAATGAATTCAAAAGAACTGGTCAATATCAAAGCAATTGCTATTAAAGATTGAAGCAATATGGCTTTAACAGGAATTCCGTTTTTGTTAAGCTGCGAAAAATAGCTAAACTGTTGATAATCGGATGCGATTCTTCCAATAACTCTGGGACCAACGATAACCATAGAACTTATGGTTGATATTAAAAAGAAGGAGATCATTCCACTCACGATAATAGCTCCTGTTTTCCCAAAAATATAGGTAGCTGCAACATGAGCTACCTCTTCCTTACCCATCATTTCGGAGGCTGGTGCAGCAATCAAAAAGACATAGTTTACTGAGACATATAAAACTGTAACGATCAGAGTTCCGATTAAAATTGAACGCGGCACCGTTTTTTGAGGCTCATGAACATCATCAATAATATAGGCACTTGCGTTCCATCCGGAATAAGCATAAGAAACAAAAATTAATCCAATCCAAAATCCGTGATTATTGAAGTCATCTAAAACATTACTATGTGTAAGTCCGCTTGTATCGATGGGATGATTATTGTGAAATAAAAATCCGCATACGATAAAGAATGAAATCAGAAGAACTTTCCCAATTGTAAAAATAATTTGAAATCGCTCTCCTACTTTTATTTGTAATGTGTGAATTAGCGTAATTAAAATAACAACTGATATTGAAATCAGATTTGGTGAAAAATCTCCTGGAACTACTTTATTAAAATATTTTGAAAAAGCAAAAGCAGAGGCAGCAATCGGTGCTGCAAAACCCAGAAAGGCAGAAGTCCAACCTGACAAAAAACCTGTAGCATCATTATAGGCCAATCTTAAGAAATGATATTCACCTCCTGATCTTGGAAAAGCCGAGCTTAATTCGGCATAGCAAAATGAACCCAATATGGCGACAATACCTCCAAGCACCCAAAGTGCTATGATGGCATTCATATTTTTTAAATCAAGTAACTGAAAGCCTAAACTGGTAAAAACGCCAGTGCCAACCATATTGGCAATTACTATAGATATTGCAGCTAATAACCCGAACTTCTTGTTATTCACGTATTGAGAAAATTGAACACAATATTACAATAAAATTGACGATTTGGTGATTTGTTGATTTGTTGATTAGTTGATTGGATCTTGGTTGATTTGTTGATTTGTTCATTGGTTGATTTGGAAATTTGATGATTATTAAACCTTAAACTAGCGAAGCGAATTCAACATCATCCCTTACTCCATCACCAGTGCACTCGCCCCTAAAATAGCTGCATCAGATTCTTTCAAATCACTGAAAATCAATTTGACTTTGTTTTTGAAAATGGGCAGCAAATTTTCTTCCATATGTTTTCTGGTAGGGTTGAGTAACAGATTACCCGCTTTTGTTAAACCTCCGAATAAAACAATAGCTTCTGGAGAAGAAAACATGATAAAATTAGCGAGAGATTCACCTAAAATTTGACCGGTAAATTCAAAGATATGATTTGCGATAGGATCGCCTTGGATTGCACATTCGTATACAGTTTCGCTAGTCAATTCATTTATTTTATAATTCCTTAGTAAGGATTCTTTATCAGGGTGAAGTGTAAGTAATTCAATTGCTGTTTCTCTTACGCCTGTTGCAGAAACATAAGACTCCAAACTTCCCTTCATTCCAGTGCCTTTATGCATCCTTCCTCCTGGTCTTACTATAGTATGCCCAAGCTCACCTGCAAAGCCATCATGACCTACAACGATTTTTCCATCAATTACAATACCACTGCCTACTCCGGTACCTAAGGTAATAGTTATAAAGTGCTTCATGTTTTTTGCACAACCAAAAAGCAACTCGCCAACAGCAGCTGCATTAGCGTCGTTGGTTAGCTTAGTCGGTAATCCAAATTTCTTTGACATCAAATCAGCCATCGGAATAATCCCTTTCCATTTTAAATTAGGAGCATATTCAATTGATCCAGTGTATACATTACCGTTAGGCGCACCCATACCAATGCCAATAATATTTTCTTCCCCTCCTACCTGCTCAATCATTGGAGCCATTTTACTATACAGCTCATCAATAAAGTCTTCTACAAAATCATGATTACCACTTGAAATTCTACTTTGTATTAATATTTCTCCATCAGTATTTACCAAACCAAATTTTGTAGTTGTTCCACCAACATCTATTCCTATAGCGTATACCTTTTTCATTGTTTGATAATTAATGTCCTGATGCTGTGGTTGCTTCCTCGTAATTAACGCCCTGCTTTTTAAGAATACCTTTAACAGCAATGGCGAAGAAAGTTAAATAAGCAAAACAAATCACAGCTACCCAATAAGATTGTTGTATTCCAATCACATCAGCTAATTTACCTTGTATTGGAGGAATAATGCCTCCGCCTAAAATCATCATAATTAAAAAAGCCGAACCTTGAGTGGTGTATTTACCCAAACCAGCGATGGATAGTGTAAATATACAAGGCCACATGATAGAACAACATAATCCTCCACTTAAAAAAGCATAGGTAGCAACGGTTCCTGATGTTTGTGTTCCAATGATCATAGATACTACACCTAACAATCCAAATACCATCAAAGTTTTTGCTGGCTTATCATTTGAATAGAAGAATGCAGCAATTTGAATAAACACACAAACAATATAATAATATAATGGTGTCATATCATATTTAGCGATGGCATTTACTCCAACAATTACACCAAAAGCGATTAATGGTACAATAACCTGTAAAAGCATTTTATTTGTTTTAGATAGATTAAATGCGGATACAGCACCTGCCCAACGACCAATCATCAAACTTCCCCAATACATAGCTATGTATGGAGTTGCTTCTGATGCCTGTTTATTACCAAATGAATCTAGTTTTAATAATTCTCCCAAATTGCTTCCAATAGCAACTTCAACACCTACATAAACAAAAATCGCAAGCATTCCTAAAACCAATTGAGGATATTTCATAGCTCCCCATCCTTCTGGCTTTTTACTTGCACTTACGTTTGCATAAAATAAACCTAACACTACAATACCCAAAGCACCAAGCAACCACTTCATCCTAAAAGCATTCATTGCTAATTGCTCATCATTTGTAGCATTACTCATATCAGTTTTATAGCTATTAAACACAGGTGCAAACATCATAATTAATAAGCCTGTCATTATTATAAGCATATATAAAGCCTTATTAGCCTTTTCTGTCCCTTCTTCCATAATACCGCTTGGAACTTTCTTAGCAAAATGAAATAAAGCTGCGGCACAGATAAACAATCCCCCAACTCCTGTGTACAATACAATTACTTTACTTAGACTTAATGCTGCAATTTGATCATCAGTTACTGCTGTGGTTGTGCTAAATAATGCCAAAGCAACTACAATAGGACCAATTGTGGTGCCAAATGAGTTTATGCCTCCACCTAAATTAACTCTACTTGTTCCAGTTGATGGATCGCCTAATGATATGGCGAAAGGCTGAGCTGCAGTTTGTTGTAAAGAGAATCCAAGAGCAACAATAAATAAACCTACAAGCATTCCTGAAAAAGTATTGGCATTAACTGCAATAATCATAGCTGCTGCCCCTAATGCAGAAAAGAGCAAACCAAATACGATACTCTTTTTATAACCCCATTTGCCAATTAAATCTTTTCCACCAAATGAACCATATGCAAAAAGAGCTAATGCTCCAATATAATATGCAGTATAAAATGCAAAATCTATCAACTGACTTTGAAACTGATCTAAATGAAAATAATGTTTACAGAAAGGAATAAATATACTATTACCTGCTGCAATAAAGCCCCAGAAGAAAAACACAGTAACCAAAGTGCTTAATGCTCCATAATTAGTTGGAATAGTGCTTATTGAATTATTTTTATCAAGATTTGACATCATATTTTTTTTAGATGCTGAAATTAAAAAGAAAAATCCGAATCAAAGAAGATTTTTGTCTAGCACAGATGTCCGGACTCTCTGGTTAGACAAAAAAATATTTTAAAAACTTATAAAAAAAATATAGACATTTGCGAAAAATACATCTATGCAAATACAGATCCTTAAATCTAAAATACATCGCGCAGTAATAACAGAAGCTAATTTAAATTACGTAGGGAGCTTAACTGTGGATGAAGATTTAATGGATGCTGCCAATATGATTGAATATGAAAAAATTCACGTTGTTAATGTGAACAATGGCGAAAGACTTGAAACCTATTTAATAAAAGGCAAGCGTGGAAGCGGCGTGATTTGTTTAAACGGAGCTGCTGCAAGAAAAGGTGCTGAAGGTGATGTTGTAATCATAGTTTCCTACGCTTCAATGGATTTTGAAGAAGCAAAAAAACATAAGCCAACAATTGTATTTCCAAAAGTGGGCAACAAGTTATAGCATCAATCTCATTTGTTTTACTCCTGATTATTTATTCACAATAGTTCATCTGAACATTATAATACTAAACTCTACTGCAACTGTTAATATTAAATATGCAAAACAAACTATTTAATATTATTCAAGAGTAATTAGCATACAATTACTCAAATGATAAGCTCTAATGTTTCTAACATTAATAGCATCAAAAACAATTTCGATTCGTCTCCATAATCTTATTAGAATCTTAATTTTTTTCTTCAAGTTAAAAAACATTTTACTGCACTTTATTTAAAACAAAAAACCCACCCCAGTTAAGGAGCGGGCCTTTTTTATAAGTTTAATGTTCAACGATTAAATAAGTTTCAAAAGTTACGCTTTGCAACCTTTTAATAAAAAGCCCACCATTTAAATGGTGGGCTTTTTATTGTTTCAAATTTATCTTATTTAATTAAAACTTAAGCACTCTGGTCGTTTTCACCTCTCTGCCTTGTCTTACTTCGATGAAATATGCACCTGCTTTCAACTCTGAACCAATGTTCAAAGTTTTGCCTGATGCAACTTTTACCGACTTGATAAATCTTCCCTGAAGATCCAATACTCTTACAATTACTTCCTCAGTTCCTGCAGTGATTAC
>JAIXWH010000091.1 GCA_027484165.1 Chitinophagaceae bacterium
ACTACCCAAACAAATTGAGCTGCTTGCGCTTGCTGCAATTGAATCTGGAATATTTACAGTAGCTACAACCGCTGATCTTGGACCCTCACAACCAGCAGCAGAAGTTTCTGCTACATAGAATGTAGTTGTATTTGAGATTGGTTCTGTATACGTTGTTCCTGTATTCACCAATCCTGAATTAAAGTATTGAATATTTACATCATCAATGGTATGTATACCGGCAACGCCGCCTGATCTAGCTTTGAATACATGCTTCCATGTTGATTTATTATCAGTTGCGAAACTTGAAGGTAATTGCAAATCAGTAAATACAGCTGTTCCGTTTACGTTAAGCGTTAACTTACCAGCATTGATTGTAGCAACAACCGGAACATCCGTAACGCCAGCCCATGAAGTATTTGATGAGTATGCTAATATTCCGTTGGTACCCACCGCTGTTCCTGGATCGCTGATTGTAGAACCGTAGATTACACGAATTCCAGCTGCACCTCCACCAGAAGTTCCATATTCATCAAAGCTGATTTTTAACTTAGTTCCTGCTCCCATTTCTGCATTTACTGTTGTTGAAGTAGCATCTGCATCTGGTGCAAAACTGTAACTTAAACCATCTGCTCCACTTTGAGCAGCATTAGTTGTAAGTTTGAAGTTCACAGCATATCTGTCTGCATTAACACCGCTCGCAGGAATAGTAAGTCCACCCTGTTGTGAAGCTGAGTTCGGTGTTAATTGCAATTTATTATTCACTAAAGATGATGTTCCAGATACCGAAGCAATTCCGTAGTTCGATGTACTGAAATTATTGCTATAATAGTTAACTACTGTAGCTGGTGTTGCACTATTATACCAGTTCATTACCGGAGAAGCTGTAGCATCACCAGAAGCAACTGATACCGATGGCACTCCTGCTCCACATTGTGTGCTGTTTGTAGCCACTGGTGCAGAAGGTATTGCATTTACAGTAATAGATACCGGACTTGAAACAGAAGTACAACCCGTAACTGGATCATTAACCGTACAAGTGTAACTTGATGAAGCACTTGTAGGTGTTACTGTTGTTGCTGCTCCATTGCTTGCACCTGGGTTCCAAGTGTAAGTGTAGTTTGGATTCACTGGAAGTGTTTGAGCCACATCACCAGTGATGTAAACTGCATAATCTTCAGTCTCTCCATAAGTATAAGTTCCGCAAGGAGTTGGAATCGCTACATTTTCTATAGCAACTACCCTCATTTTGGTTGCACCCGAAGTTGCTCCTGCAGGTATGGTAATTGATGCTGTTCTTGTATAAGGACTCGCAGCTATTGCTGTTGTGTTTGCAACACGCTCTCCTGCATCAGTAAAATCTCCGTCTCTGTTATAGTCGATAAACACAGATACACCACTTGAGAAATTAGGTCCGTCACATTCGTTAACTGTAACTGAGAACGAATAGGTTGATCCACGAGAAACTGATGGAGCCGCTATTGATCCCGAGTAATCGGTATAATTTGAAGAACATTGCTCTGTTTGAATGTTAATCATTGAACCAAATGATACTGCAAATATTTGCTCATCTGCATTATTTGTACCGCCACCACCAGCACAATATCCTGTAGGCAATGTAGTAGGTGCGGCAGCTAAAGCTGTTAATGATGAATAAGCATTTAAATTAACTGTACCTCCAGCACATATTGCAGCTACATTAGCTTTAACACTGTCGATAAGAGGTAATGAGCTAACTACTAAAGTATCGATACCTGTAGAGTTACATCCTTTGTCAGGATCGTTTCCTGTTACAGCTATGATATAAGTTCCTGCTTCAGTTGGTGTGAATGAGTATGATGCTGTACCAAAACCCGTTCCATCAATAGTTAAAGAAGCTGGAGTACTTAAACCACTACCAATTGATGGTGTTGCAGTTAAAGTAAAGTTTTGGAAAGTATTCGCATCAGATGTATATGAAGACGTAACACTTGTTGAGCCTCCTAAACATATTTTACGGCTTGATAATGCAACCAATATTGGATCAGGAGGATTAACGTTTAGCGTAAAGCTGGTACGTGGGCCCTCACATCCTTCTGTACTGATTTCTGAAACATAGAATGTTGTTGTTGCAAAAATTGGTGATTTATATGTACTTGTAGTAGTAGCAGAAGTATCTGTTTGTACAGCCGTTCCTCCTGTTGCTACCAAATACCATTTAAATATTGGGTTGGTTGCACCCGTTGTTGATGTTGCTGTAACATCAGGGATACCAGAACCACACTGTTCGTTACCAGAAACTGTTGGAGCAGAAGGTAATTGAATCACCGTAGCAGTAACGTTTCTTTCAGTATAACAGCCTGTTGCAGGATTAGTAACTCTTGCTGTGTAAGCAGTGGTTACCGATGGGGTTGCAGTTACTGAAGCTCCTGTTAATGTTCCTGGAGTCCATGAATAATTGTAACTGGTTCCCGCAAAAGAACTACCTATGATGTTAATTGCATAATCTTCTGTTTCACCATAAGTGTAGGTTCCCGTTGGTGAAATAGTAGAAGCTTCTACCAATACCACCCTCATCATGGTTAAACCTGGACTTGCAGTGTTGGGTATTTTAATTTTTCCTGAATAATAGGTACCAGTCAATGCAGCAGTATTATCATAAGGCTTGCCAATAGCAGCTTCTCCTGCATCAGCAAAATCGCCATCACGGTTCCAGTCAAAATACATGGTAGCCATATTAGAGAAAGTCGATGTGCCACAGAAACCAAGATTAAATCCTACCGTTACGCTATCACCAACGGTTACTGTTGGAGCAGGTACTGATGCGGTATAATTTGAATATAGATTTAAAGTTGAGCCTGGTCCACCCGTTGTTGAACAAGTTGAAGAATTATCAAGTGTTCCAAATACAACTCTCAGTATATCTTCATCTGCACTATTTGTTGCATTTGATGGCAAATAACCTGTTGGTAAAAATTGTGGTCCTGTTACTAATGACGGATTTACTGTAAGTGTTGTGCTTTGTCCTGCGCAGAATGTTGCAGGTGTTGCTGTAGCTGTTCCAACGATTGGATTTGGCTTAACCACTACAGTTACTGAATTAACAGCCACACAACGTGTTGCAGGGTCTGTTCCATCTGTACCCGTTACGGTGTAAACATAAGTTTGATCAGATGTTGGTGTTACACTAACACTTGAACCACTTACTGAAGTAGTAATTCCGCTTCCTGAAACAGGAGATGCGGTCCATTCATAACTGTAGTTTTGGTTAGTTCCGTTTTGAGTTACAGAAAGCGTAATAGATGAGTTAGCACATGGTACTAACGAACTTGCACTTGCTGTAAGCTGATCAGCCTGACTAACCGTTGCAATTACTGCACTACGTACGCTCTCACATGTACCATTGAAAATAGAAACATAGAAAGTGTCAGTAGCGCTTATAGTGTATTGATTTAGTTTGTTGTCTGTTTCTCCAGCCAATGCTGTTCCACCTGTTTGTGTTAGGTACCAACGGTATGAACCATTTGATGCACCTGTTACATAACAATTAGGTACACCAAATCCGCATTGTGATTGGTTAAACGCTTCTGGAGCTGTTGGCAACTGATTTACATTTACAGCCACAGTACTTGTAGACAATGCTGCACAACCTGTAATACCATTAACAGCAGAAACTGTATAGGTAGTAGTATCACTTGGAGTAACCAATCTGGTCGCCCCTGTTACATTACCTGGTGTCCAAGTAAACACGATATCAGGGTTAACTGTAGTTAACGACAAGATGTTAACCGCATAATCTTCCGTTTCACCCCATGTATATGTTCCTGTTGCAGGAGGTGCTGCAGAAAATTCAATGGCAACCACCCTCATCATCGTCAAACCTGGAGTTGCTGTGGTTGGAATATTGAAATTAAACGGTCTTACTGTACCTGCAACTGCATTTGAAGTGCTTGATCCCGCGGTAAACACGGTTTCGCCTGCATCAGCAAAATCACCATCCCTGTTAATATCTATAAATACGGCATAACCTGTGGCGTATGGAGTGGTTAAACACTGTCCAATGGTAATGCTTCCAGTATAAGGCGTTCCTGCATAAAGTGTTGCCGCAGGTACGCTTGTTGTATAGTTTGAATATCTCGCAGTTATACTTCCAGGTCCTGGAGCCAATGTAGTACAAGTAGAACTGTTGTTTAGTGTTGTTCCCACAATATTTACATTAAAGATCTCATCATCACTTGCTGATGTCGCAGCAGATGCAGCATATCCGGTAGGTAATACCTGAGGACCCGATCCAATACCACCAGCGTATGCGTTTAAGGTAACAATTTCACCATTACAAATGGTTGCAGAGGTTTTTAAATTTGCTCTTACGCTATCAATTACAGGTAATGGGTTAACATTTACCGCAAATGGTATAGAGAATGAGCAATTATTTCCTGATGACTGAGACGCTACAAGCGTATAAGATGTTGATGATTGTGGATTGAATACCCATCCATTTTCTACATTACCTGTTACATCTGTAGATGGTGTCCAGCTTATATTATCATATGATTGTTGACCTGCAGTTAAGGTAACTGTAGATGATGAACCACCCGCACAATAAGCAACTGAACCAGTGCTTAATGCTATAGCCGGAGGTTGATTGTAGGTTACAGTAACCGGAATACGTGGACTCGCACAACCTGAAGAACTAATAGTTGAAGCTTGTACATAGAAAGTCGTAGTAGATGATAATACTGGCGTAGTATAATTAGACCCAGTATATAAAACAGCAACATCTTCAGCGCGTTTAGAACCATACCATTTCAACTCAGAACCTGCTGTTGTTGTTGCAGTAATTGTGGTTGATTTAGGACCACAAATAGTACTTCCTGATGTTGATAATACTGCTGGAGTGTTTACTACTAATTTATAAGGTGCTGTTACAAAACAGTTATTACCAGATCCATTTTTAACAGAAGCACGATAAAAACGTGTTGCTGTTTGAAGCGGAGAGGTATAGCTTGTTCCAACTGCACCTGGTGTTGGAGCCCATGTTATACTGTCTACAGAACGTTCCCACTGAATTGAACCTACACCATAAGGACTTGATGGACTCAATGAAAGGGTTGATGTTCCACTCACACAAAGTGCGCTTGGTGTAGCTGAAATAGAAGCCGTTTGTAATTGAACGCTTAAAGAAGTTGTTGACAAATTAGAACATCCTCTTGAAATACTGTTTGAAGATATTTCATAGTTGGTTGTTCCTGGAGCAAACGATTTCGCATAAAGTTGCGTATAGCTCTGCCCTGCAACGTAAGGAACGGTTGCAGCAGCGTCTGTAAAGAGGTTCGTAACTGGAGACCATACGTAGCTGTCATAATCTGACACAGTTGATTCTACAGTAAACAAAGTAGTAACCCCGTTACAAACCGTTTGTGGTGCTGTAATCGATAACGCTGGAGGATCGCTCACTACTGCTGTATCTGCAAGTCTGATGCTTTCACAACCTTTATTAATAGCAGCAGCATAGTATATAGTTTGTGAGCTGATAATTGGTGTAATAAACGTCGTATCTGTTGGTGCAGACAATGCTGTACCGCCTAAATCTGTTGAGTACCATTTTAAGGTATCGCCTGCTGAAGCAAAACCTTTTAATTCTACGGTACCTCTACCACAACGAGACCTTTGTGTATATGGTAATGTTACAGAAGGGTTGCTATATTCCAACGTAAATGCATCGGTTGTGAAACATGTTGCGTTAGCTCCGTCTTTAACAATTGTTTTATAGTATCTCGTACTTGTATTGGTTGCCGAATAAGATGCATTAGTTGCAGCCGATATATCACTATAAGATGTTCCGTTCAATGAAACTTGCCACTGAATAGTGTTAGATGCATATCCTGAAGCTGGTACCAAGGTCATTGTTGAACTGCTTGAAACCGGTGCACATATTCTATTTCCAGAAATAGTTGCACTTGCAGGTTGAATACTTATGAATGAAGTATCCTGATTGTTACATCCTGTTACAGAATTACTTGCTGTGCAGAAGTATCTGATTTGACCTGTAGCTGTTCTCTTAACATACACTTTTGTAGCAGAAACCCCAGCTACGTAAGGGATAGTAGCTTGATCATCGGTATATAAATCTGCAGCTGGGCTCCATTGGTAGTTGTCGTATTTGGTTGTATCAGAAGTTACCGTTAACTCTACTAAAGCATTATTACATACTGTTTTGTATTTACCTATTCCTCCTGTTGGAGCAACATTTAATGCGTCTGGAGAGGTCACCTTCGCTAAAATGGATGTTCTGGTTCCTTCACATGAACCAGTACCATTTGGAATTTTTACTGCTACCCAGAATGTGGTATTAGCAGATATAGATGGAGTAGCAAATGATGAACCTAATGCTTCATTTGAAACTGCGTTTTGCGAAGCATACCAGCTTATTGTACCTGATGGATATATAGAGCTTGATGCAGTTAAAGTAACTGATCCTGTTCCGCAACGACTGTTTACTGTAGAAGTATCCGTTATTAATGGATTGATTACCGTTACAGAACTAGTATTTGTGGTGAAACATGTTTGTCCTGAACCATTCTTCACAACAAAATTATAATAGCTGATTCCTGTTGTGCTCAATGTTGGTGTTGTATAGCTCGCAGATGTAGCTGAAGCTATCGGACTAAACGATGAATTATCTGATGATGAATTCCATTGAGTTGTATTAGCAGCATAACCTGTTGATGGAGTAACAGCTAATGTTGCTGTTCCACTCTTACAAATGGTAGCTCCTGAGTTTACAGCACTTGTTGCTGAGGCAGGCTGAACTGCCACTGTTGTTGTTGCTGTATTAAATGAACAACCAGAAGTAACATTATCGGCAGCTAGCTTAATTGTTGTGCTTCCTACTGCTGTAGTTTTTAAATAAATTGAAGTGGCACTGGTTGTACTGTTATATGGAGTACCGTTAATGTTAAACAATTTAGTACTATCAGATGCTGGAGTTGTTGTCCAGAAATAGGTTTCATAATCACCTGTATTTGATGTTACAGAAACTGTTGCTTCCGTGTTATTACATACCACCTGTGCTGCAGATACTGTTGCAGTTGTTGCTGCCGCTATTGTAGCAGTAACCATAACTCTTGCGCTTGCACATGAACCGATTCTTGCTGCTACATAATAATCTGTAGTTGATGAAATTGATGGTGTTGCATAAGACGAAGTTGTTCCAAGAGGATTACTTGATGAATTACTTGAATACCATGCCAATGTTGCACCCGAAGAAGCTGTTGCCAATAAGTTCACGCTACCATTTCCACATCTTTGTGCTCCTTGTGTTGAAACAATTACAGGATTGTTTACCACTGCTGTGTAGTTTGCAACGAAACAAACAACTCCTGAAGGATTTTTAACAACCATTCTGTAATAGGTAGTTGAAGAGTCTCTGGTTAATGTTCCAGCTACGCTATATGAATTAGTTGTTGCTCCTGAAATATCGTTGAAATTACTGTTGTCAGATGACCACTGCCATTGCATAGTTGCTCCTGCTGGTAAATCTGATGCAGGTGTAAATTTAAGTGATGCAACTACTGCTTTACAATAAGGACTTGACCCTGATGTGGTAGTAATAGTACCAGAAGCAGGCATCACCGTTAATGTTGCGGTGTCTGATGCAACGCAAGCTGATCCTGGATTAGAAGCATAAACTATATAAGTAGCCGATCCTGCTGTTGCAGATCTGAAGTAAACAGATGACACGTTTTGACTGTTGTCATAAACGGTATCAGGATTTACTGATGTATATAAATTAGTTGCAGGCGTCCAAGTGTAATTAGTGTAATTAGCCGCCCCTGAACTAATGCTCAATAATTGTGGGGTGTTGTTACACAATGTAGCTGTTTCAGGCGAAACTGTAATTGGATTAGCTGCTAAAACAGTAACGGTATCAAACTTGATGTTTGAACAGAAGTTGCTGTTAGCTGCAGATACTTTATAGATGTAAACTCCTGCTGTATCTGTTTTCACATAAACCTTTGTTGCACTGCTACCTGGAGAATATGCATTTTCTGCTAAAGAGTCAATATATAAGTTAGTAGCTGGTGTCCACACATAAGTATCATAATCAGCAATAGTAGAAACTACAGAAAGAGCAACAATTGGATTGTCGCAATTTACCGTTTGCGATGTAGATGATAAGGTTAAGTCTGGAGAAGTTCCTATGGTAACCGGTACTGCTGTTCTTGCAGAACCTTCACAACCATTTAAGGTAAGACTTACAAAATACTTCCTTGTGCTGTTTGGCTGTGGAGAGTATGTTGAAATTGCTGTTGTTGTAGTTGTTCTAAGTACAGATGTAGTTGTACTGTCTGCATACCACTTAACGGTACCACCAGGATTCTTTACTGTTAGAGTTACTGTACCTGCTCCACAACGTTCGTCTCCAACTACGCTATCTGCGCTGATAGAAGGATTAGAGTACTGAACAGTTGCTGGTACTACCGCACAAACATTAGAGCTACTTGAAGCATCTTTTATTGTTGCTCTGTAATAGTTTTGTTGAGTTAAAGTAGTGGTTGTATAACTAAAGCTTGATGCATTACTGATCGAAGTAAAGTTTGTACCGTCTGAACTCCTTTCCCAGCTGATTGCTGCTGTACCAGGATTTGAAGGCTGAGCTACAGTAATAGTAGCTGTACCTGATTTACAAACAGGTGATCCTGTTAATGATGCACTGAAAGTAGCAGGTAACGTTGTAACCTCTACAGATTTATTATTTTCACAACCTGTTGTAGCGTTTGAAGCAGTAACAGTATAAGACTTCGTTCCTGCTACAGTTGATCTTGCATATACAGTTGTTTTACTTGTGGTAGATGCGTATGGACTCGTTGCAGCAGCATCTGTATATAAGCTGTCTACTGGTGTCCACACATATGAATTGTATTGTGTTGTATCTGAAGTAACCGATAAAGTAGCAACCGAATTGTTACAAACAGTTACATTATTAGATAGTGTTAATGCGGCTGGTGTTGAAACTAAAGCCGTTACAAGCGTTTTAGATCCTTCGCAACCATTTGCAGAACCATCGGGTTGGGTTAAACTTACATAATAGTTCGTTGATTGTGTGATTGTGGTTGTTGTATCTGGATTTTTATTTGTTGATAATAATGATGTTCCATTTGCAGCATACCATTTAATGATTCCGCCGCTAGATGGTACTACAGCCGACAAGATTGCTTTACCCGAAGCACTGCAGAAGCCCTTTGCTGTAGCGTTTGTTGGCTGAGGATTTATGGTTTGTAGTGTATAAGCTGATGAAACAAAACAAGCATTTCCATTCAAATCTTTTACAATCACTCTATAGTATCTCGTTGTATTCACAAGGTCCTGTGGTGCTGTAATGGTCTTGGTGGTTGCACCAGGAATATCATTGTATGTAGTTCCATTTAATGAAAGCTGCCACTGAATTGTTCCTGCATATGGATCTGTAGAGGTATTGAATGAAAGTTCTGATGTACCCGAGATACAAATCACTGCAGGTGAGGCAGTAATAGTTCCGGTTGAAGGCTGAACTACAATCTCTGAAGAGTCTTTTGTAGCACACAAGCTTTCGAAATTACTTGCAGAACAGATGTACTTCTTGTATCCTGGAATTAATGATCCAGCATAAACCGTACTTAAACTTCTTCCAGAATAAGGAATAGTTAGAGCAGAATCTTCATATAAATCTGTAACAGGAGACCAAACATAAGTATCATAAGAACCTGTGTTTGTTGTTACTTCTAGTTTGCTAGATGTTTGAGTTGCACACAACACTGGCTTGTTAACCGCAAATGATGGCGGTGCAGTGATGGATACTACAACAGGAGTACGAGGGCTTGAACAAGGGTTCAATGTTCTGCTTGTGGCCTGTTCAACATAATATGTAGTGGTAGAAGTTACTACTGGTGTTACATACAATGTGCTTGTAGTTAACAATGATCCTCCTACTGGTGCATTATACCATCTGATTACATTACCCGCTGATGGATAATTTGAATTTAATGCGGTGATACCCGAACCACAAACTGAAGTTACACCCGACACTGTTGGTGCTGTTGGTGTTACATTTACAGTAAATGGTACCACTTTATTGGTTACGCAACCTGTTACCGGATTGGTTACTTTTAAATTTACGCTCTTCTCACCAGGAGAAGCTACTG
>JAIXWH010000154.1 GCA_027484165.1 Chitinophagaceae bacterium
AGCCTGCTACATTAGTAGTAATCCATGTAGGTGTGTTTGTTGATGTGGTGTATGTAGTGCCATGCCATGTGTATGATCCACACGCACTAATCGTCTCTGTTGATGAGGTTGGAGCACAAGTAATCGTTAAATGTAAAGTAACTACTGAATCACAACCCGCAGCATTTACTCCTGTCCAGGTTGCTGTGGTGGTTGATGCTGTATACAATGTACCATGCCATGTGTATGATCCCGGTGAACTTATCTCTTCAATTGATGAAGTAGGCTGTTTGATTGTTAATTTTAATATTTCAGTATTACAATCACTTGTAACTGTATAAGTTCCACTTGATGTATAAGTTTGTCCGTTTACTGTCCAAGTATAACTTTCGCAAGATGAAACCGTTGTTGTGTCATTGTATGATTTAGTTATAGTGAGTATCAATACATCAGTGTGACAACCAGTAACTAAAGAATAAGTACCAGACTCTGTATAAGTATTACTGTTAACTGACCAAGTATAACTATCACATGACGCAACCTGTAAGGTATCGCGAGTACTTGATGTAATGGTCAAGCTCAATACACTTGTGTTACAACCTGAAGCATAAGATGCAGTGGCAGAAGTACTGTAAGTCTGTCCATTTAATGACCAAGTGTAACTATCACAAACTGATACATAAGAAGTATCTCTTGTACTTGGTGTGATGGTTAAGTTTAATATTTCAGTATGACATCCAGTTACTTTTGAATAAGAGCCGCTTGCAGTATAAGTCTGTCCATTTAATGTCCAAGTATAACTATCGCAAGCACTATGAGATGTTGAGTTAGATGTACTTGTAGTAATAGTTAAATTTAAAGTAACAACACTATCACATCCGGCAACATTTGTGCCTGTCCATGTTGCAGAATTATTAGATGTGCTGTAAGTAGTTCCTTTCCATGTATAAGAATCACATGCAGAAATGGTTTCTGTTGAGCTATTAGCACAAGGTCCTCCTATGATAATATCTCCAAATGAAGTTAAACCTGTCACTTGTGTACTTGTAGAAGTTCTTGTACCTATTGATGGTAATGACCATGATGAGCTGGTGTATTTCCCTGCGATAAAGTTAACAGGAGCAACTGTTCCTAATACATTGTTACTTGTATAGTTGAAAGTTGCAGAGCAGCTATCAAATGCCACACCACTATTAGCGATAGTTACATAGTAGTTCAAACGATTAGATGAACTTACATTTGAGTTAGCTGGAGTTGGATGAACTCCTAAGTTTGGTGTTACTGCTAATGAACCTGGATTTGTAACATTATTAAAAGCTACAGTTACTGGAGTATAGTTCAAAGAATCTGTACCTACTTCGTAAGTTACAGAACTTGATCCTGCAGGAATATTTTTCTCAAATGCACTTAATACCCAACCATTTGAAGTACCCGTTACCGTTGCACCAGCTGCAAGGATGATTTTATTTGATTTTTTAGATAAACAACCAGAGATGAATCTTAATTCACCATTGATGGTAATTGAAGGAGCACCGGTTGTAGAATCTGACACCCCTCTTGGGTTATCGATAATTAAATTGTTAATGCTTGTAATTTCTGTTCCAAACGCAGAACCAAAATATGTTTTCAACTGATTGGCTGAAGTATCAGTTTTGGTCATGCTATAGTTTACAAGATTTTCAAATGTTCTAACACCTGACATTCTAATAGCACCTGTTGATGTAGGGTTACTATTAATACCTACTGCAAGAGTAATGATCAATGTTGATCCAGTTTTAGCGGTAAAGTCACCAGTACCAGAAATACTATAAGGTGCGGTTCTTGAACCAAAACTGAAACCAGCTCCACCCTTCACTAATATTGAACCTGGAGTATTAATTGTTTTTGTTGAATTCAAGCTAACTGTTGTAGGATTAGCGATTACAATATTTCCTGTTAAAGTACTTGGTAATCCATTAGTAACCTGTGCTACTTCACCATCAAATGTATAGTTTGCTTTAGCATTAAACGTTGAAGTAGATGTAGTTATATTTCCTGTTAATCCATTTGGATGTCCTGAGTATATTGTACCTGTTGAATCCAAATTGAATGAACCTGCACCAGAAATCTTATTTGAATCTAAATCTAATTTACCTAACACCTTAAACATCTTACCTGATTCAATTGAAAAGTCTGATGAGAGTTTAACAGAGTCGGTAGATCTGATTGTAATGTTATTTGTTGATGATGGAGCAACTGTAGCTGCTGTAAATCCAGCACCTTCAGCATATTCCCATATTGAAGCATCGCTGAAGCTACCACTTGCCTTTGTGAAATAATTTGCAATAGTTGGATCAACAGAAGTCAATGCAGTAATTGTATTTGAAACAGATGATGTTGAATTTGGAGCAACAGCTTTAACACGATAGTAATAATTTGTGTTGTTTGTCAATCCTGATATTACTTGAGATGTTCCTGAAACAGAAACTCCATTGTAACCTGACAAATAACTATCAGTGGTTCCTTTTACAACGATATTGTCAATTCTGTTGGTTCCACCTGAGCTTACACCAGTTGTAGCGCCATCTCCTCTGTTTACAACATCAGTAGTTACCCAACGTAAGAAAACTGAAGATTGGTTATCGCATGCAGAAGGTAATGATACATTGGTTAAAGTACCTGTACTCCAATCTGTACTGTTTGATTGTAAAGTACCTCCAGATACTGCTGTCCATGTACCACCAGAACCGATTCTGTATTCCAATCTGAAGTTTCTTGGACCTGATGCCGATGATTTTTGAGCAGAAGAAACTTTGATGCTCGAATATCCTGTTGTATTTAATTCAACCACCCAAGCTTTACCTACCACGTTCCACGCTGTAGTGTTCACTGCAGTATCAGATCCTGAATTGAAGCCTAAAGCAAAAGTCAATGCCGAACTTGGAGAAACGGAAATTGCTCTGCTTTGATTTAATGAATTCGAGTTGGTAATGTCTGAATTTAAATTACCAAGTAAGAATTCAGACCATTGTGCAACATTACTTGTTGTTGAAAAACTATCTGCATTACTAACATATAACAAGTAATTTGAAGCACATGAAGCAGCATTCCAATTTGCAGTGAATGAAGTTGTTGTTGGAGCGGTTGCTGATGTTGCAACTGGTGTTGCTATTTGAATTGTAGAATTGTTTCCGCTTAATGGTGCAAGTGTCAAATAATTGATTAATGAGTCGCTACCATTATAGCTATAAACCTTAAAATTATAATTAGTGTTATCTGATAAAGAAGCTGCATTGTATGTTACAGCGCTACCTACATAAACCACTGTGGCATTTCCTAATGATGTGCCAACGCTGTAAGTGTTTGTTGGCAAAGGATCTGTATTTGGAGCAGTTATGCCAGTTGTTCTCAATACAATATATCCATCAGGGTTTCCTGAAGCAGCCGTCCAGCTCAGAGTCATTCCATTGCAAGTCACATTTGTGAAACTCAAATTAGTCGGCTGAGCGCTTGGAAGATCAGCAAGTGGAGTTAAAGTAGTTGCATCAGCTGATGGAGCACTTGCAGTTAAGTAGTTGTAAGTTCCAGCATTTACACCATCCCATGCAAATGGGATCACTACGAAATTGTATTGTGTTAATCCATTTAATGCTGTTGATGAATAGCTTGTAGCTGAACCTGAAAGATTAGCGCTAACTATTGTTGTTCCTGTTCCAGCTGAAGGCGTTTGACCATTACCGTTACTTAATGAAGGAACTGTTGGATATAAAGCTCTTAATATTATATATCCTGTACTAGTAGCCCCTGAAGTAGGGAATGTAGCCCCAGTCCATGACAAATCTATTTGAGCTCCTGAAATTGCAGTAGCTGATAAACCTGAAACATGACTTGTTGCAGGATTCGACAATGTATAGAAACTTGATTCACTAGACAATCCTGTAGCAGATGCACTTGAAGCATATCCTGTAAAGTAGTATTGTGTTTGAGGTGACAAACCAGTTCTGCTTTGAGTGAAAGAAGAAATTGATGTACCTCCTTCTGCTAAAGCATTGTCTGAAGCAGTAACGCCAGCACTTGTTTTATAAACTGTACCGCGAGAAGCTATTGTTGCATTAGAACCAGATGATGTAACAGTTGCACCCAAAGTTGCACTTGTATTTGTAATACCAGAAACAGTTGGTGTTGTAACAGATGGAGCCACAATAGCCAATGTAGTAGCTGTAATTACATTTGAGTTAGCTGATGTGCCATTACTACCCACACTACGAACTCTGTAATAATATGGAGTATTTGCAGACAATCCAGTTACTTGTTGTGAAGTTCCTGAAACAG
>JAIXWH010000001.1 GCA_027484165.1 Chitinophagaceae bacterium
TAAAATCATATGGTAAAAATCTCTCCATATTAATTCATTCAAAAAAGTTTCAGACAAATCTCTTGATTTGATGACTAAACTTCTGATGCTTACTGTTCCAAATCTCAAGTGAACACCCAGCCTTGACGTCCCATTGATCGAAGGGATATCACGTTGCTTGCTGTAATGCTTTACCAAAGCTTCATCCAGGTCCTTTTTGGGAAATGTTTTTTTTGTTGCAGTAAATCCCATTTCGTCAAGCGATATCATTTTGCTCGGGGCTGTGAGAATAAAATTTTTAAATAGTTTTTGAGTTGGAAAAGTTTTTATTCCATGTTCCTGTAGTCGTAGTTTCCATTTTCTGCTGAAAGGAGTAAACACAGTGTAGGGCTTTCCATCATCTTTGATCACTTCCTCTTTTTCAAAAATAACCTGGTCTTTAAATGTGAGCAATTCAATGTTCTTTTCTGCTAGTATAATTTTGATTTGAGTATCTCTGTCTCTTGCATAACCTTCATAATCATGATTGGTGTAAACTTTTTCAATCTGATACTTTGTGCTCAAGCTTCGAAAGGCTTGTTCAGGTGTGTCATAAACCACTTCAATTGAACTTCCATTAGCAATTAATTGCTCATGTATTTCAGATAAGGCATTATGAATGAATTCAACTCTTCTGTCGCTTTTATCGGTAAGATGATTGAGGATATTTTTATCGAAAATAAAAAGTGGAAGTACAGGGTTTTTATCGTTCAAAGCTTGATAAAGACCGGCATTATCTTCCAATCGTAAATCCCTTCTGAACCAAAATATATTTACTGCTTTGTTTGTCATCAGACTTTCTTAACAAAAAATGGAGGGGTTTGTTTTAGAGAGCCGATAAAATATTTCAAGGGTCTTTCTATTTTGATAGGACTTGTTTTCAATTTCTGCAACCCATCTGATGTTATAAATAGAATTGGTCAGAAAAACTTCATCTGCTTCCAAAAGCATTTGTTCAGTGATGATTTCTTCTTTAACCTCATATCCAGCATTTCTTAGTTCTTTTATTACATAATCTCGCATGATGCCTGCAACTGGACCTTCAGATAAAGATGGTGTATAAATAATATCGTCTTTTAATAAAAATAAATTTGCGATAGTAGAATCCGATAAGTTTTTATTCTGGTTTAAAATAAGAGTATCATTGCACTTCATTTTTTTTGCATGCAGAGCGCCCATTGCATATACCATGAAATTGTTGTGTTTGCAGTTACTGAAAAGATCTATTACTTTAAAGGAGTCGCGATATATACAACAATGAAGTCCGTTTTCATTCAGATTACCATTTTTTTCTGATAAGGGCCAGGCCTGAATGATATATTGAGGATTGTGATGAAGAGCATCAAAAAGTCCGCCAGAAGCTCTAATGATGGTCAGTCTTATTCTCGCATCTTTGTATTGATTCTTTTTTATCAATTGGAGTGTTTGCTCTTCCAATACATCCGGATTAAATAACTTGGGTATTTCAAATTGCATGAGTTTCATTCCCTGCCACAATCTTGCCAAATGTTCATCGATGAGAATTAAATTGCCGTTTTTAAATTTAAAGGTTTCAAATAATCCGTCTCCAAATTTTAAACCACGATTGTCAGCAGTAACAATAGGAGTTTGCTCGTCTAGTATTTTTCCGTTGAAATTGATAAAAGCCATAATGTAAAATAAATAATCCCCGGCTTACCGAGGATTATTTTTATAAGATAAGTTTTAAGATCTACAATTCTTCAATGATTTTATGTTTAACAGCGTACATAATTAACCCTGCAGTGGTTTTAGATCCTGTTTTTACTTTTAATCGGTCGCGAATAGCTTCAACCGTTCTTGGGCTGAGATCTACGAGGTCTGCTATTTCTTTTGTACTTTTTTCTTCGCACATCAATCGGAGTATCGTAGTTTCTTTGTCGTTCAATTGGGCATCCTGAGGGGCAATTTGCACCGGAGTAACAGGATTGCGCTGTTTCAAGTTGCTCAGTAATGCCTTATTGGTAAGTGAGTTGAAATAATATTCCTGTTCGTAACAAGTTTTTATGGCTTCATAAATAATCTCGCTGTCGCTGGTTTTAGTGAGATAGCTGTTTGCACCCAACTCCATTAGTTTTGTTATCATGCTATTGTCATCAACCATGGTAAGCATGATGACTTTAGTGAATGGAGCTATTTTTTTAAGTTCCGGAAGAGTTGCAATGCCATCCATAATAGGCATTTGGATATCGAGTAATACTACATCCGCCTCTAAATTTTTGATGAGATTGAGCAAATGGCTGCCATTGTCGGCTTCTGCAATTACTTTTATATCACTCTTTACACTCAATGCAGCTTTTACACCTGCTCTGTAAAGTACATGGTCATCAGCGATGATTACTCTTATAGGTTCTTTGGTTTCCTGGCTCATAAGTATTGTTATTTAATGTTCTTATAACGTAGGATGCAATTTCCGATTGTTTTACGACATTAGATTGAGTGTATTTACCCTATCATTTGGATAGGGATTTTACTATGAATTAGAGATTTTTTCGTTGTGCAATTGCATGAAAAATCGAAAGAGACATCTTTTGTCGTCTCTTTCGATGATGCAATTAATCTTAAAACACTATGTTGAGTAGTTAATTCAAATAATACCAGGACAGCTTATCACTGCCCCGGTACTTCATTCCCATAGTTTACGGTAGAAACTCAACTTTTCAAAAGTCAATCTTTACTTTTTTATACTCTGGAGGAAAACAACATAAAAAA
>JAIXWH010000128.1 GCA_027484165.1 Chitinophagaceae bacterium
AATCAAATCTTCAATCCACGCTCATTCAACATTTGAATAATCTTGTCGAGCTTTTCTGTTTCTATTTTGCTGAGATGAATTTGAAGCGCTTCGATTTCATTTTTGGCATCGATATTGATTTGATAATCATGTTGAGCCTGAATACGATCGCGTTCATTTTGTCTGTTTTGCGACATCATGATAATAGGTGCGGCGTAAGCTGCCTGAGTGGAGAAAATCAAATTCAACAATATAAAAGGATAGGGGTCCCAGTGTTTGATAAATCCAATAACATTTACAATCATCCAACAAATTACAATAACGGTTTGCCAGATAATGAACTTCCATGAGCCGATTCCGTTTGCAACTGAATCGGCTACTTTATCACCTATCGATTGACCTTCTTCATGTTTTTCGTGCCAGGTTTTTTGAGACTTCATAACTTTTAATTTGTCTTAAGATACGAAGTTTAATTGGTTGGCTGTTTAGGGGGAATCAAATCCCTTTTGGGAAATACTTTCAAAATCATCTAGGTATAAATTTTTAATATAGTCCAAAGTTCTGGTTAGAACGGGAATAATTTGACATTCTATTTGAGCATCGTCTGTTGTTTCGGGAGTGATATTATAATGTATTTATTTAATATCAAAAAATGTCAGTACAGAAAAAAGAATAATTTTTTTGATACTAGCCTTTTTTGTTCATATAGATAAATTATTAAAAAATATTATAAGATGGTGATGATTTAACATTTAAACATGGTGGAATATCGGTTTAAATATCGAAACAGTCGATAGTAAAAACAGTTGTATTAATAGAAAATAAAGTATATATAAAAATAAAAAATAATTCGTAAGTATTTAAAATTAAATTTAATGTGTCGAATGTGATACAAATTGTACAATATTAAGTAAACATCAAACATCGATTTTTAAAGACGTAGGTTTAACATTTTTTTGTAAATTTGAAATAGTGAGAAATCGAATGCGCTAATCAATATCTAACTAACAGTTTTCGAATAATTAGCAATGGATTTTCATCATCTAGTCTCAAGCACATTTTATTAAAATAACCGTATTAAAGCATTAATACTTAATAATTGGGTGTGAGTGGGAGAGGCGAAGCCTTTTTTTTAAACTAAATCCAACAGTTAATATTTACTCTTTAATAAGAAACCACGAAATAAGAATAAAATTCATTGATTAAGTAAAAATGTCAACACATAAAAATGCAACTTCGAATTGGACAGAATCCATTCAGGTTAAACGATCTTTATTTGACCTGCGTTTAAAAGAGGTATGGAATTACAGAGATCTTTTAATCATGTTTGTAAAAAGAGATTTTCTAGCAACTTATAAGCAAACTATATTAGGGCCACTGTGGTTTGTTATACAGCCTATTTTAACTACATTAATGTTTACAGTGGTGTTTGGCGGATTTGCAAAAATTAGTACAGATGGACAACCTAAAATAGTATTTTATTTGGCAGGAATAACAATATGGAATTATTTTTCTGAATCATTCAATAAAACCTCTTCAGTCTTTGTAACAAACGCATCAATTTTTGGGAAAGTGTACTTCCCAAGGTTGATTGTTCCTTTATCCATAGTCACTTCAGGATTAATTAGATTTGCGATTCAGTTTGTATTGTTTCTGTCATTCTTGATTTTTTATTTTTTCAAATCTGGTTCCTTGGTTCATCCTAATATGTATGCATTTTTAACACCATTGCTTTTGATATTTATGGCAGGTTTTGCATTAGGAACAGGGATTATCATTAGTGCGATGACAACCAAATACAGAGACTTTACTTACTTAGTCACATTTGGTGTAACTCTTTTAATGTATGCCACTCCTGTTATCTACCCTGTAAGTTCATTGGCTTCAAAATACAAAGTCATTGTAATGGCTAATCCACTAAGTGCGATTGTTGAAACTTTCAGGTATGCTTGGTTAGGTTCAGGAACTTTTTCATGGGGAGCATTGCTTTATAGCTTTACTTTTATGTTTTTACTTTTATCAATAGGTATTGTAGTGTTTAATAAAGTGGAAAAAACATTTATGGATACAGTATAATAGTTACTGTATAATTAAAATTATTCTATGTCAGATTTAGCAATAAAGGTTCAACAATTATCAAAGCAATATCGTTTGGGTCAGGTTGGAACGGGAACGCTCAAGCATGATTTAAATCGTTTATGGCATAGCGTTAGAGGAAAGGAAGACCCCTATTTGAAAATAGGACAGAGTAATGATAGAACCGTAAAAGGAGAAAGTGATTACGCCTGGGCGTTAAGAGACATTAGCTTTGAAGTGAAACAGGGCGAAGCCTTGGGAATTATTGGAAGGAATGGTGCCGGTAAAAGTACATTGCTTAAAATTTTAAGTAAAATCACTTCACCTACTACCGGCGAAATTAATATTAAAGGTCGAATTGCAAGCTTATTGGAAGTGGGTACTGGTTTTCATCCTGAATTAACCGGAAGAGAAAATGTTTTTATGAATGGCTCAATATTAGGAATGAGAAAGTGGGAAATTCAAAAGAAGTTCGATGAAATTGTAGATTTTGCTGGCGTTGCAGCCTATATAGATACTCCGGTTAAAAGATATAGTAGTGGAATGATAGTTCGTCTAGGCTTTGCCGTTGCTGCTCACCTAGAACCTGAAATATTGGTCGTTGATGAGGTTCTTGCTGTTGGTGATGCGGAATTTCAAAAAAAATGTATTGGCAAAATGAAAGATGTAAGTACCAATCAGGGAAGGACTATTCTTTTTGTCAGTCACAACATGAGTGCTGTTCAAAATCTCTGCGATACGGCAATGTTTCTTAAAAATGGGGAGTTTGTATCAAAGGGACCGGCAAAACAAATTGTACGCGAATATTTAAGCGAACGTAATAATTTATTGAATTATAAAGAATACGAGAAGCATTTGAAATATGTTAAGGTTGAACAAGTCAAGGATAAAATAATAATTTCTGCTGAGTATCATACTGATCAGGTATTTGATTCTCCTCAATTAGGTTTTGTGCTTTATAACAATGAGGGAATACCTATTTTCGGATCTAATCCTTATATAGAAAATATCGAAATTGATAAAACAAAAATAATTGAGGGGAAAATAGTTTTGGAGATTTTAGAACCCAAGCTTTTGGATGGGGACTATATTTTATCTATTTGGTTCAAAGATAAATTCAACTCCTATATTGAGGATTTAGAATGTTTAACATTGTCTGTTTCAGGAATGACAACTAACAAACAATGGGATCAATCTTTTATTGGCAATGTGGTTCCTAAAACCATTTGGCATTTTTCTTAAAAGTAGATGATGAGTATGAAAATTGCAATTTTAATTCTCGCACATAAAAACCAGTCTCAGATTGAACTTTTAATCAATCAACTTCAACATCCTTCTTTTAATATATATCTACACCTAGATAAAAATGCTGATTTTTCTTATGATGACATTAAAGCAAACTTTATTAAGGTTGATAGAAACTATAGTTGTTCTTGGGGAGGTTATAGTGTTGCAAAAGGCACTTTCAGTTTATTAAAAAAAGCCTTTACTCAGGGGAATGAATATTTTGTATTAATAAGTGGGCAAGATTTTCCTGTTAAAACAAATGAACAGATTTTTAATTTTTTTCTTGAAAACAGAGGAAAGAGTTACATAAACATTATTTCCCTAGACCAGGTAAAAGTTGAGCCTCTAGTCAATTATGAAAATTTCCTCAAAAGATTTACTTTAATTCATGCACCTAAAAAAACACCTGTTAATTTTTTCGAAAAAGTAAGCTTTTCATTTAAGGCTAGATTCCGAAAATTGCAACAAAAATATACTTACATAAGATTTCAGGTGCCAGCAAATATCTATGCAGGTGAAAATTGGTTTAACCTTCATCGAAACGAAGTTTCACATTTACTAAAAGAGTATAAAAAATCAATTTTTCTTCGATTCAGATTAAGTTTAGGTTTATCAATGGAAGAAGTTTTGCCACATACATTACTAATGAGAAATTTAAAGGTAGATAAATGGGTTAATGATTCTCTGAGATTTACTGTTTGGAAATCCGAGACTAGTCATCCAGAAAATTTATCTTATGAAAATCTAAATGAAGCAATTTCATCAAATGAATTATTTGCTCGTAAGTTTGAAGATATGCATGTAATTAAACAATTATCAAATCAATTAATATAGTAGTTTCCTTCTAAGTATAGTTTTAGATTTCACAAAATCGCAAAAAATTATGTCAGTTCCTTACATTCACGACGAAATAGTACA
Source organism: Chitinophagaceae bacterium (assembly GCA_027484165.1). Taxonomy (GTDB): domain Bacteria; phylum Bacteroidota; class Bacteroidia; order Chitinophagales; family Chitinophagaceae; genus Ferruginibacter. The sequence goes on from JAIXWH010000128.1 coordinate 4,261, forward strand.
TAACTCTGTTGCAGCAGAACAAGTGCTTCCCATTTTATTTGAAGTGTATAAACCGGCTTCTATACTCGATGTTGGTTGTGGATTAGGTAATTGGATTCAGGTAGCTAAAAAAATGGGTATCAATAACATTACAGGTGTTGACGGTTCTTATGTAAACAGATCATTACTCAAAATTAATGTTGAAGAATTTGTAGAAAAAAATCTTACCGAGCCATTTAATCTAGGCACAAAATTCGACCTTGCTATTTGTTTGGAAGTAGCTGAACACCTTCCCGAATCCTCTGCAAATGGATTGATTCAATCTCTTACTTTACATGCCGATGTGATTATGTTTTCTGCCGCATTACCCGGACAGGGAGGTCAAAATCACATCAATGAACAATGGCCTGAATACTGGCAAAAAATATTTTATAATCATGGCTTTGAAATGATAGATTTTTTTAGACCAAAAATCTGGAATAACGCTAAAATTGAAAGATGGTATCGACAGAATTTATTTCTTGTGATTCGAAAAGGGCATCCACTTTCATCGCTGGGAAATAGTTTTGCACATGCACTTGTTCACCCTGAATTATTTGAAGTGGTTATTGAAAACTATGAATTAAAAATACAAAAACTTAAAAGCACAATTAAAAAATTACAGTCGAGAGATTTTATAGGTATGCTTTCTAAAATATTCAAAAGAAAAAAATAAAAGTATGTATAGAATTGTAAATCTAGCACCATTTGAAAAAAAAGAAAACTACTATTTGGATAAACTAGATGATGTAACGATACTTATTAAGACACTGGAGCGCCCCGATCAATTAATCAATCAGCTTGATTCTATTCGTAAATATAAATTTAATGGCCCTATTGTTATAGCCGATGATAGCAGAGAAGCATACAGAGAGAGAATTCTTAATTTGTTTCCCGACCTCAATATAACCTACTTAGTACTGCCTTTTGATGCTGGTACCGCAGAAGGAAGAAACCAGATGCTTGCACACACTCACACATCTTTATTTGTGCTTTGTGATGACGATTTTATTTTTGAACCACGTACAAGAATCCCTTGGATGAGAAAAATGTTGCTGGAAAATAATTTAGATATTCTTGCGGGTGTGTTTAGACAATACAATTTAAAATCACGAAAACAAAAACTCAAGTTTAATATTTCAAAATGGTTATTGAAATTTAATATACTCATTCCATCGACAGGTATTTATGAATATTTTGCAAATTTCGAAATAGAAGGAAATGTTTGTACAATGAAAAAAGTGGTCTATAGTGATCCATTTACGGTTTGTGATCTTGTACATAATTTTTTTATTGCTAGAACAGAAAAAGTAAAAGCTTTTGGCGGCTGGAATGCAGCATTGAAGGGTGGAGAGCATCATAACTTTTTTATTAGAGCAAAATCAAATGGGTTAAAAGTGGCTACCACTAGACATTGCGGTGTTGTACATGATAGATGGTCAACACCTCCTGAACTTTATAAGCAACTACGCGATAGAGGATTCGAATATCAAGATATTGCACTAAAAGAATTTGGCATTGAAAAATTGGAAAACTATAAACAAGTAATGGGAGAACAATTTGGAACTGCTAAATTTAACAAAGCCTAATAATATTTTTTAAAGTCATTTAAATCTTTGCCTTTCCTTTCAATTATTATTCCTTGTTTTAATCAAGCAACATTTTTGCCTGATTGTTTGGATTCTATTTTACAACAATCTTTTCCAAATTGGGAAGCAATAATTGTTAATGATGGATCCTTAGACGAAACGAGTATTGTTGCAAAAAGCTATTGTCTTAAAGATTCAAGAATAAAACTTATTGAAAAAAATAATGGCGGTCTTTCTTCTACCAGAAATTTTGGAATAGAACAATCTTCAGGAGAATGGCTTTTGTTTCTAGACGCAGATGACATGCTGATTGGCAATCATCTTAATGAAGTATTTCAAATCATTTCATCAAAGCATCAAGTCAATCTCATTCAAACAGGATATTGTCATATGAATGAAGATGGAGTGCAAATCCTTCATTCTGTATTACCAAGCAGAAATACTGAATTATTACCAGATATACTTACACATAATATAGGCCCTGTTCATACAATTATAATTCGTCGGTCGATTGTCATACAATTGCAGGGGTTTGATGAAACTTTGAACAGTTGTGAAGATTGGGACTTGTGGATTAGAGTTGCAAAGTTTGGCATTAAAAAAGAAACTTTTGATAAAGTGCTAGTTGGCTATAGATTAGCAAGCAATAGCATGAGCAGAAATGCAGAAAGAATGTATTTAGCGTTAAAGACTGTTGCTAATAGGGCAATTAAAAAAGACAGTCGTTTAAACGATAGTGTTCCTGGAAATATAGAATACCCAATAAGTCCGCTTCCAGGTATAAAAATCAGTTTGCTAAAATGTCTTGGTTTAAGTATCATGCAAGGAAAAATTAATGACTCCTTAAGGTTGTTTAACGAAGAGAAAATAAAATATGGTTTTACATTCGAGCCTAAAGATTTTTCATTAATGAATTCGTATCTATCGTTTAGATATTTAAATTCAAAAAATGAAATTCATTTTTTATTCAAATATATTTATCCGCACTTTCAAAATTTTTTTCAAGAAATTTCAAATTCTAAAAAACAACAAGACGCGTCCTTGAGGGCTGTGTTTAATAAACATTACATGGTTCGCAATAAACAACGCTGGGGAATATTATCCCCTTTAATAAATCGCCTGTTAAAATTATTTATGCGTTAGATGGAAAAAGGAATAAACAATAAAATTTTGTTCACAAAACCAGATGGAATTTCTGTGGTGGTTTGTACCTATAATGGGATAAGCAGACTTGAGGCTACTTTACAATCTATTTTTAACCAAAAATTTGATGTCGAAATTGCGTGGGAAGTTATTATAATTGACAATGCTTCCTCAGATGGAACAAAAGAATTTTGTATTGCTTTAATAAACAAAGAGAATTTCACAGGTTCATTTAGAGTACTTACAGAATCAAAACCCGGATTAAATAATGCGAGATTAAAAGGACTTGAGGAATCTATATATAATTGGATTTTATTTTGTGATGACGACAACCATCTTTTTGAAAATTATTTAGAGATCGGTTTTGGTATTCTTTCAAAAAATGAATCTATTGGAGTATTAGGTGGGATGGGACTTCCCGTATTTGAATCGCAGAAGCCAGAATGGTTCGATCAATATCAACATAGTTTTGCTGTGGGTAAACAGAGTCATTCGAACGGAAAAATAGCATCCAACAATCCTGAAGTTTATGGCGCAGGCTGTTTTTTTTTCAAGCCAGCACTACAAAAAGTTTTCAATACAGGTTTTCTAACTATAATGTCAGATCGAAAAGGAAATTCTTTAAGTTCTGGCGGTGATGTTGAATGGTGTTATCTCATTCATCTTTTGAAATATGAAATCTGGTTCTCAGACGAATTAAAGTTTTATCATCACATGCCTGCAGCTCGGTTAACCTGGGAATATTATATCAAATTAAAAGCTGGCATTGCCAGTGGAGATCCATTACTTTTCCCTTATGCATTTATTTTTAAAAAAGAGAATGCGTCTTTGTTTTTCTATATAATTCAATATTTACAAAAATTGATTACGTTTCTATTGCTTTACTTTTTGTACCTCATCAAAATAATTTTTAGAGTTAAAAATATGACTAATAGAACAGTGCAATTAGGTTATATTATTATCAAGGCTAAAGCAATTTCGTATTCTAAAAGAGGCTTAACTTCCTTTAAGCATTATAAAGCATTAAAATTGCTGCAAAACAAATTTAAATTAAAGTCAAATTAATGACATACGTTAAACAGTTAGATTCTATTCGAGCAATTGCAGTAGCCTTGGTTGTTTTTTCGCATTGGACATTACTTGGAGCAAATAGTTTTTTTCCATGGGGATCAATAGGCGTAACTGTTTTTTTTGTATTAAGCGGCTTTCTTATTACTAATATCTTACTGAAAAAGAAGAAGGACATTGAAGAGAACAAGAGTAATGAAAATAAACTGGCTGCCATCGGAAAGTTTATGATGCGGAGAGCATTGCGAATTTTTCCAATTTACTATCTGTTGCTTATCATCCTTTTCTTAGGAGCAAAATATCTTCCAAATCCGATTCCTCAGGATTGGAAATACTATGCATTATATGTAGAGAATTACTTGTTTTATTTCAGACAATCTTATCCCGGAGGAAAACTTTCGCCAATGTGGTCTTTAGCAGTTGAAGAACAATTTTATTTAATTTGGCCATGGTTGATATTTTTTGTCACACACAAAAATATAAAGTATGTTCTAGCCCTAGGTGTTATCATTTCGATTTTTTCATTACTTATCCTACCTCTTGCTCTTGAGAAAAAAGAATTTATAGTTTTTCTTACTCCTTCTTGTTTTGATGCCTTTTGTTGGGGAGGATTTTTGTCATACACCACTGTTTATCAAAAAGAAAATCTTGAAAAATTCTCAAGAGTTTTTAGAATTCTTGGGATAACATCGATAATATTATACATATCCCTCCAATGTCTACAAATACCATTTGATTTTATTGCTAGAACTTTGCTTTCTATATTTGTCACCTGGATACTATCGATTATTTTGTTAAATAAAACAGGAGGTTTTGATACTTTATTTAGTAATCGATTACTAATATCAATTGGTAAAGTTAGTTATGGCATATACCTTTATCATAATTTCATTCCTTTGGCCACCATTGCAAGTATTCACTGGCTTAAAAAAAATCAAATAATATCTCAGAGCTTTACATGGATGGACAACGAGCATTCTTTGTTTAGTTATTTAATTTATGCATCAATATTATTTCTCATTGCTTATGCGTCATACTATTTATTAGAAAAACCTATTTTAAAACTTAAATCATATTTTGAATAAATGGTTGAAAAATCCAATTTAAAAAATGCAAATCAAGTATAACCATAAATTCAGCTCTATCCTTTTTAAAAGAGGATACGAGTTTTTGAAAATTCGTTAGAAAAATTGAGTTTTATTCAGGAAAGACAATATAATGCGGGACCTGTTATACCAGACAAAAAGTTTACAATACAACCTTTTTATTTTATGGGTATCATTAAAACAACATTAGAAAAGCTGTAATTTATTTTACAAATTGGTACACTTTAATACAATCAAGGATTAAAATTATAACATTAATCAATCATGCGTACAAATAAACTAGTACTATTAACACCTGTTTTAGACGATTGGGATTCGCTTTACATATTATTAAAAGAAATAAAAAGTAATTTAGCCAAGTCGCAAATAGACAATTATTCAGTTTTAATTGTAAATGATTTTTCCTCAACTGTTCTAAGCAAAGAAAAGTTTACAGATCTTAATATCCCTATTCAGATTATTAATCTTAAAAAAAATCTTGGACATCAGAGAGCGATTGCAAGCGGACTTAGTTACATAAATAAAAATTTGAAGTCGGAAAAAGTAATTATTATGGATTCGGATGGAGAGGATCAACCCAACGACATCATTTCTTTATATAAATTATGTAACGACACTAATCAAATAGTGTTTGCAAAAAGAACAAAAAGATCTGAATCTTTTGTATTTAAAGTATTTTATAAAATATACAAGAATTTATTTAGGTTTTTTGTTGGTGAAAAAATTGGCTTTGGAAACTTTAGTATTTTGCCATTTTGTAATTTAGAACCACTTGTACATGATTCTAATTTATGGAATAATTACTCTGCAACAATAATGCGCTCTCGTTTACCCTATTTATCATTACCCACTGAAAGAGGTCATCGTTATTCAGGAAAATCAAAAATGAATTTAACTTCATTAATTACTCACGGATTTAGCAGCATTTCTGTTTATGCTGATATAGTTTCAACAAGATTAGTCATGCTCTCTGGATTTATTGCAGGTATCACTTTCCTATCTATAATTTTAGTAGGAATAATCAGATTTTTTACAGACTTCGCTGTTCCTGGTTGGGCAACCTATTCAATATTGGCGATGACAATAATATTATTTCAGGCGTTATTCATGGGCATTTTTGCACTGTTTATATTCTTGTCATCCAGAAGCAATAAAAGTATTATACCACTCAAGGAATTTGAAATATTTGTATCGTCAATTGATAAAATAAACTATAATGACTAAATATATAGGAGAGGAGTTACATGTATTTGAAAATGCAAAAAATTGGAAAAAGTATTTTTCTTCTTTTTTAAAACCATTCATACAAGGAAAAACACTTGAAGCAGGTGCTGGTATTGGAGGCACAACTCCATTTTTAAATAATGGAAAACAATCTACTTGGCTTTGCATGGAGCCCGATCTAGAATTGTTAAAACAAATAGAGCAAAAAATAAAATCAGGATTATTGCCCGCCAATTGTAAAGGTATTGATGGAACAATATCAGACCTGCATGAAACCTTCGATACAATTATCTATATAGATGTAATAGAACATATTGAAGACGATAAAAAAGAAATATTAACTGCAGTTTCTAAACTAAATGCAGGCGGACATTTAATCGTTTTAGTGCCAGCTTTTAATTTTTTATATAGTCCTTTTGATAAAGCAATAGGGCATTACAGAAGGTACAGTAAGAAAATGTTAAGGGATATCATGCCGTCTAATACGATAATTAAAAGGAATTTATATCTAGACACTACAGGCTTTTTTTCTTCGTTGGTTAATAAGTATTTTTTAAAACAAAATGAGCCAACAAAAGATCAAGTATTATTCTGGGATCGTTTTTTGTTAAAGTTTTCAATGATTCTAGATAAGTTATTTTTACATCAATTCGGAAAATCTGTTTTTATTGTTGTAAAAAAACAACACTAAGAAATTGTTGATACCAAGCATAGAAAAGATACGCTAAAAAATAGCTACCAATTAAAAGTGCCTTGTAAATAAATAAAATATTTTAATGAGAAAAAATCTCTCTTCTTTTTTCTTACAAAAACCAAACAATTGGAAGTTTTGGATATTGTTATCTTTAATTGCAAAAGGATTGTTTTTCTTTTTTTTATTGTATTCCAACACTACTCAAACTTATGTTGGATTTTGGGGTAGTGCAAGTGCAGACACTCCAAGTTATTTTGATCCTATTGACCAATTTATTAAAGATGGAGATTATTTTCCTGACCATAGAATGCCTGGATATGGAATTATTTATTTGCCCTTAATTTCTTTATTTAAAAAAACAGTAGCGCTTAATATATTGATACTACTTCAATTTATTGTCGCATCTATTTCAGTTTATTTATTGGCATTAATTGCAAATTATCTATTCAATTCCGACAAATATTTTCATCTTGTTTACTATTTGTTTTTAACAAGTATGTATATAAATTTTTATGATCATTTTTTACTAACCGAAAGTTTTACATGTTCTTTTTTAATTATTACAGTTTATTTCTTTATTCGTGCTTTGCTTGAAAATAAGAATTTATTTTATTTGTTTTCTGGTGTTTTTTTGACTGAAGTGGTCTTTTTACGTCCAGTTTTCTTACCACTTTTTTTCTTGTTTATAGTTGTACTTGTTTGGAGATTTCTGCCTCACTTAAAAAAAAGTGCATATCCTACACTGTTTTTTTTACTTCCATTTTTTATAGCCGAATCAATGTGGGTTTCCCATAACTATAAAAAGCATGAACGTTTTCAATTATTAATGGCTGCCTTTTTGCCCGGAGAGCTTAATGAAAACTATTATCGACCTTGTTTGGAGTTTTGTCAAAGTTGGGGTGGCAATTACATTTGGTGGAAAGAGGGAACACCAATTCGATGGTTTGGTGTAGGAATTATTGAAACAGATACATCACTTACCAATTTAATCAAAAAAGAAAAAATAAAGCTTCCTAAGACTATATACACCTCTAAATTTAATGAGGATAGTCTTGTAAAATTGAGAAGTTTAATTTCTGAGATCAAGAAAGAAGAAACCATAAGTCCATGGAGCTCTCAAAGAACAAAAAATGAAAATTTGATTAAGTCAACACTTGATTCTTTTTCCCAATCGATAAAAAAAGAAAATCCGTTTGTTTATTATATAAAATCTAGGATTAATTATTGTAAATATTTTTTGTTAACAACACGTGCAAATAATCCCTTTGCTATTTACAAAAATAGCATCACAAACGTATTGAAAAAACTAGAGCTATTTTATTATTTATTTATTCTTGTCACTGGAATGATTGGGATAATATTATTATTCAAAGAGTTTCAAAAAAATCTTCTTTCATTGATAGTAATTGGGATACCAATATATACTGTAGTAATTCATCCTATCTTTTTGAGACTAATCGAAAACAGGTATTTCATGCCAGCATATTCTTTTCTAATTTTATGTTCCGCTTATTGCATTGTAAATGTTTACAATCTTTCGAATAAATTAAAAAAAATAAAACGATAACAGTTGATAAACATTTGCCAACAATCATCAATGCTCAATAACAAAAAAACTTCATCCATAGCATCGAAATAAAACCAATAAAAATAGTAGACTCAAGGCAATAATCATGCTTTTTAACTCCATTTCGTTTTTAATATTTCTACCGATTGTTTTCGTTTTATATTGGTTTGTTACCAACAAAAAATTACGAATTCAAAATCTCATGTTATTAACTGCAAGCTATTTTTTTTATGCTTGCTGGGATTATCGTTTTTTGTTTTTACTCATGTTTTCTACTTTGTTGGATTATTATAGTGGAATAAAAATTGAGGAGGCATCAAACAAATCAAAAAAACAAATTTGGTTATTCATCAGTATTTTCATCAACCTAGGCTTTCTGGGTATTTTCAAATACTATGATTTTTTTGCTCTCTCATTTGCTGAAGCTGTTTCTCGTATTGGATTTCAAATTCAACCAACAACCTTAAATATCATATTGCCTGTTGGTATTTCGTTCTATACATTTCATGGACTATCTTATGTGATTGATATTTACTACCAAAAAATAAAATCAGAAAGAGATTTTATCAACTATGGATTATTTGTGAGTTTTTTTCCTTTGCTGGTTGCCGGCCCAATAGAAAGAGCAACTCATTTACTACCACAAATTAAAAAAGAAAGAACTTTTAATTATTCAGAAGCTGTACTTGGTTTTAGGCAAATACTTTGGGGGTTGTTTAAGAAGATTGTGATTGCCGATAATTGCGCTGTAATTGCAAACGATATATTTAATAATTACCAACATTTGTCTGGAAGTACACTTTTAGCAGGCGCCTTCTTTTTTACTGTACAGATATACGGCGACTTTTCAGGGTATTCAGATATTGCATTGGGCACAGCAAGGTTGTTTGGCATTGAGTTGCTGAGAAATTTTGCTTTTCCTTATTTCTCAAGAGATATTGCAGAGTTTTGGAGGAGGTGGCATATCTCATTATCAAGTTGGTTCAGAGATTATTTATACATTCCATTAGGAGGTAGTCAGGGAGGAAGATTAAAAAAAATTAGAAACACTTTTATCATCTTTTTAGTAAGTGGATTTTGGCATGGAGCAAACTGGACTTTTATCTTATGGGGTTTAATTAATGCATTGTATTTTTTACCGCTTTTATTATCTAACAGCAATCGAGTTCATATGAAAATAGTTGCTGAAGGAAAAATGCTCCCAAGCTTAAAAGAAGCATCACAAATAGCATTCACTTTTTTTCTAACCATGATAGCATGGATTTTTTTCAGGTCAGAAACTGTTACACAAGCGATAGGAATCTCCGCAAGAATATTTTCATCATCACTATTCTCAATTCCAAATGGTGTTTCGATTGCAATTATGTTTTTGGTAATCTTTTTCTTCTTGATAGAATGGCTTGGAAGGGCCAACAGGTTTGCAATTGAAAATTTATTTCCTCATTCTCCAAGATTTTTACGCTGGACTTTTTACTATATTATCATAGTGCTAATTTTTTTATTCGGAGGACAACACCAGCAGTTTATTTATTTTCAGTTTTAGATAAATGAAAAAATTCATCAGGCAAATCTTGTTTTTCTTTGTGCCGATAATAGTATTATCGGTCATGCTTGATATAGTACTTTCTTATCAGCTCAAAAAATCAAAAACACATGCATTTAGAGAATACGCAGTATGGAACGATCTTTATTCAGGAAAGATTAATGCAGATTTGCTGATTATGGGTTCTTCGCGAGCATGGAGGCATATTGACCCCAGAATATTAGAAGACAGCTTAGGGATTTCTTCCTATAATTTAGGAATGGATGGACAGCATTTGCCGATGCAGCTTTGGCGTTATGAAACATTTTTAAAGAAAAACAAAAAGCCAAAAACAATAATTTATTCTCTTGACTTTTTTATGTTGACTCACACCGATAAACTCTTCAATAAAGATCAGTTTTTGCCTTATTTATTATTTGATTTTGAAGCTGAACAACATTTGAAAAATTACATTGGATTTGATTATTTTGATTACAGAATTCCTTTAGTAAGATATTGTGGAGCATACAAAGCGATATTTCATGCGTCAAGGATTTCATTATTTCCCAATGCCAATAAAAAAGGGAGAGTCAAAGGATTTTATGCTGAAAACAAAAAGTGGAATCAGGACTTCGATAAGGTAAAAGCTACCATGAGGAATTATTATGCGACTATTGACACATCTATTTTGAATCAATTTGATAACTACCTTCTGAAATGCAGGCAAAATAATATAAAAGTGGTGCTAGTTTATTCGCCCGAATATTTTGAAGGACAAAAATTTGTCATTAACAGACCAGAAATAATAAAAACATTTGAAAACCTTGCAAAAAAATATAATAATCCTTTTTTAAATTACTCATCAGACACGCTTAGTTTTCAGAAGGCGTTATTTTACAATACAACTCATTTAAATAAAAGAGGAGCTGATTTATTTTCAACAAAATTAGCTTCGGATTTAAAAAGGATTTTAAATTAGAATAAGCTACAAAAAAATGCCATTTTTTAGTATAATCATACCATGTTATAATCGAGCTCCTCAAATCATACACACATTAAAATCACTATTGGAACAAACTTATCAGGATTTTGAAATCGTAGTTGTTGATGATGGATCAACAGACAATACTAAAAATGTTTTAAAGTCTTATATTGAAAAAAGTCAATTAAAATACATTTATCAAGAAAACCAGGGTGTTAGTGTAGCCAGAAACAAAGGATCAACTCATGCAAATGGAAAATATTTAATTTTTTTAGATAGCGATGATAAGGTTGAAAAAAATTGGCTAAAAGATTTTTATGATGTCATAATCAGTGAAAAGTCATCAATTGTTTATTGTTCTATGAAAAAAGTTGATAAGAATGGTAATATAATATTAGTAAATTCAAAAAAGCCATATAAAAATTCCAATAGTAAGGGGATAATAAATACAGGATCTTGGGCAATTGAACAATCTAAATTTTTTGAGGCAGGAATGTATGATGAACAATTAAAATTCGGCGAAAACACAGAGCTCAGAATTAGATTAGATAAAATGAATCTTTCTATAGGTTTTGTTGATAATTTCAATTTTATTTATAATTTATCTGATTCCGTAGGCAGCCAAAACAATCAAAATAAACTAGATTCAATTTTGTATACATTAGATAAACACTCGTTATATTTTAACAAAAATCCAAGATTAAAAAAACTTCAATTGCAAACAGCAGCAGTTGCGGCAATAAAACTTGGGATGTATCAAAAAGGAAATCAAATTTTTAAAAAAGCACTTCTTGAAAATAAAACAAATTTAAAGTTGTGGTTACAGTATTTGATTTCATCTAATACTTTTTTTATAAAACTTATTTGGAAATAGTTTTCAATATGCAAAAGGAAACCCAAAAAGAATTTTTAGTTTCTGTTATTATACCAGTATACAATGCTTCAGCTTTTGTAGAAGAAGCAGTAATTTCTGCAGTGAACTTGACGGAAGTTGGAGAAATTATTTTAATTGAGGATGGATCAGAAGACAACTCTATAGAAAAATGCATTTTATTAGAATCTAAATTTTCGAAAGTAAAACTATATACTCATATAGGAAATAAAAACAAAGGTGCATCCGAAAGCAGAAACCTAGGTATATCAAAGGCTACTTTTCCAATGATATCTTTTTTAGATGCTGACGATGTATATTGTAAAAATAGATTTGTAAAGGATAAGATATTGTTATCTACCCATCCAAATCTAGATGGATGTTATTCCGCAGCAAGGTATCTAAATGAGCCATTTGGCAAGGTTTTCACATTAAGAAAAAAGATTGAACCCTCTAAATTATTCCATTCTTTACTAAGGGGAACATATGGACACTTTCATACAAATGGAATAACTCTAAAAAAAGAAGTGTTTGATTCCATAGGATATTTTAACCCAATTCTTCATCTTCATCAGGATGCAGAGATGTGGTTAAGGGTGAGTTTTTCAAAAAAAATACAAGGAGCTGAGCTCGATGAATCCGTAGCACTAATTAGAAGACATGAAGGCAACAGAATTTGGAAAGGTCAGTCAAATAAAACCAAGTATTTAGCTTACATAACATTTTATGATTGGGTAATCAAGAAAAAAATCAATATTGTTGATTTATTTTTACTGGTAAGAAAAATAACTTTATTACAGTACAAAATTGAAAACAGAAACTATATTATACTACTTGTTTTAAATTGTATAAAATCAATAAAAACTAAATTCAAACTAATTTAAAAGCTAAGAAAAGAAAGGCTGAAAGTCCTATTTTGAGGGCAACAAAAAAATTCATTAAGGCTTCAAAATTTAGCGGTTATTTAAAAATATTACGTATTAATTCAAAAAATATGAACTACATAAAAAAAACATTTCGCCTATTGTTTGTCTATGCATATCAAATTAAGATCGCTATATCATTAAAGCGATTAGAGTTAAGTAGCTTTCAGTATTTTACTCAATACTTTAAAGACAATAATAATTCAGGATTTAGTCATATTGAAAAAGAGATTCCTTGGATTACCTACTCTTCAATTAAAAAGTTAGATAAAATATTAAACAAAAACATGAAAGTGTTTGAATATGGTTCAGGAGGTTCAACTTTATTTTATGCGAAAAGAGTAAGTGAAGTTATTTCCGTTGAACATGACGAGAGTTGGTTTCACCATTTAAAAAGTGTTATCAATAAAAAAAAGATTGATAACGTAAAGCTTAATTTAAAAATACCCCTTTCTTATGAAACTTTATTAAATGGTCAAACTCCTTACAAATCAGTACATAAAAAAGAATATTCCGAATTTATTTTTAATGAATATGTGAATTTTATTGACAGTTTTGAAGATAATTATTTTGACATGATTGTTATTGATGGTAGAGCAAGGCCATACTGTCTGAAACATAGTTTAAGTAAATTAAAACCCGGAGGTTACATTCTATATGATAATTTTGAAAGAAAGATTTATCACGATGATGAGTTCAAAAAAATACAAAATTGGAAAATACATTCATGTTTCCAGCCTGTTGCAGGATGCCGTCATTTTAGTGATACAGGAATATTTCAGAAGCCAATCTAAAAATGCAATAGAAGGATTTATAATTATCAAAATGAGTAGTATTAGAATCGATCAAAATATTAAAAATTTATTCGTCTAATATGATAATCACTCAAAATTCATTCGCTGCATTTATAATGACATTTCAAAGAAATGAAACGCTTGAATCAACGATTAAAATTATATTAGAACAATCTGTCTCTCCTCAAAAAGTTGTAATAGTTGATAATGATCCTGCGCAAGGAGCAAAAATAGTTGCAGACAAGTTTAATCACTTATCTGTAGAATATTATTCTGTTGGGTATAATTCTGGGCCTGCAGGTGCAGCAAAAAAGGGACTAGAAATTTTATCAAAAGATGGATATGAATGGATTGGCTGGATAGACGACGATGATCCGCCAATTTTTAAAAATACTTTTGAAGTACTTTTAAAATTAGGTAGTGAAAACAAACAATGCGGTTGTGTAGGCGCAGTTGGACAAAGATTTAATTCTAAAACAGGATTAATGTTAAGGGTGCCAGACAATGAATTAGAAGGTGAAGGATATATTCAAGTTGATAACATTGCTGGGGGAATGTGTAAGATTGTTAATGCATCTGTTGTAAACAAATGCAATATTCTTCCTGATGAAAAATTATTTTATGGTTTCGAAGAACTTGATTTTGATTTAAGATTACAGACAGCAGGATACCTGTTGTTAGTTGATAAAAATCTTTACAAAAAACATCGAATTCATTTTAACAGATCAGGTGTTAATTTGCAACGAGGTCAAAAAAAGCCTAAAAATCGTTTGTGGCGAGAATATTATTCCACAAGAAACTGTTTGATTATTCTGCATAAACTAAAGCTATATAGAGCTTTAATTCATAGTGTGTTAAGGTTCAATCTAAAAATGATAGCAGGTTTTAGATTCGGTTTCAGCTATGGGGTAAAAAATTTTAAATACGTAAGTAAAGGGATCATTCATTTTTTCTTAAATCAAAAAGGGAGCTTAATTTTTAAAATTAATAATAAATAAGAAAGAAGTATTTCAAATGCCTCTTTTCTCTAAAATAGCAAAAATAAAATTAGGATATAAATGACACTCGCATATTTGTTTCAGGATTTCAAGAGATATAAAACCACAGGAAGAAAAAATCTCAATCTCATTTTATTTAATCCTCCATGCAGGTTTATGTTTACTTTCAGAGCATGTTGTTATTTTTCCAAGTTCAATCCCATTGGTATACTTTTTCGACTATGGAATAAAAACATGCAGGTAAAATTTGGCTTTCAATTTCAACATACTTGTAAAATTGGCAAAGGTTTTTATCTCCCTCATTATGGAAATATTGTAATCAATAATAAGGTTGTTATTGGAGAAAACTGCAATATTGCACAAGGGGTTACATTAGGTAATGTAAAACGAGGAAAACTTAAAGGAAATCCAACTATAGGAAATAGGGTTGCTATTGGTGCCAATGCTGTTATAATTGGCAACATTACTATTGGCGATGATGTTCTCATCGCACCTTTATCTTTTGTAAATTTTGATGTTCCAGCAAAAGCTGTGATAGCTGGTAATCCTGCTAGTATCATCAATTACAATAGTAGTAACGGGTATGTAGAGCGATTGGTTTAATCAGCACCAAAAATACAGTCTAATGAAAATACTTTTCTCAATAGATAGTTTACAACAGGGTGGTGCAGAACAGAGTATAGCTCATACCATCAAATATTTTTCTAAGGATATACAAGTGAGTGTTTTGTACTTCTATCCGAAGTCGGATTTGTTAACCACTTATGAGGAATTGAATTGCCATATCATTTCCATGAACTTACAAGGAAAATACAATTGGAGAAAGGCGATTTTGGGAATGGTCAAAGTATTGAAAGAAGAAAAGCCAGACATAGTAGTTACATCTTTATACAGAAGCAATATCATCAGCAGAATAGCCTGTAAAATAACAGGAACAAAATTAATAGGAACTTTTGTTGATGATAGCTATAATATAGAAAGAAGAAGAACATTTAAAGGACTAGGATTACTTAAATATCATTACACCTGGTTCTTAGATAGGATCACTTCCTTTATACCATACGCATGGATTTCCAATAGTAAGAGTATAGGAGAAAACAATGCCCAAAAATTAGGATTACCACATTCAAAAATTAAAGTTATTTATCGCGGAAGAAACAGTTCGGTTTTTCATGAATGGAAGATGCCTGACTTAACTGAATTTAAGTTCGTAACGATAGGAAGACTTTATGAAAAAAAAGGTTATCCCGAATTGATAGAAGCATTTTCTCAGCTTTCAAAAAATCATAAAAATGCTACGCTTGTGATTTATGGCGAAGGAACTTATCGAAAAGAGATAGAGAAGCAAATTGCTTTTTATCAATTACAAGATAAAATTACTTTAGCTGGCAATGTTCCAAATGCGTGGATGAAAATATATGAATCTCATTGCTTTGTTTTTCCATCACGATTTGAAGGATTTAGCGGCGCATTGGTAGAAGCTATGATGACAGGCGTTCCGATTATTTCAAGTGATATACCTATGAACTTAGAAGCAGTTGAGCATCATCAAACTGCTCTGGTTCATCAACTTAAAAATGTAAAGGGTTTATCCGCAAAAATGGAGGAGATGATTATTAATTATCCTTCAATGGTTCAAATGGGTTCAAGAGCAAGGAAATTAGCAATTGAAAAATTTGACATCAAGAATATTGCTAAACAATATGAAAGATTGTTACGTCAGTTTGTTGATGAAAAATAAAATTGTAATTCAAATTTGAAAATTCTTCAAATCATACAAAGAAGTCAGCTCAGGGGTGCAGAAATATTTGCATGTCAATTGAGTGAACAAATTCAAAACAATGGACATCAAGTTGATGTGTTAATTTTATTTGGAGAGCATTCAAGCGTTTTGCCGTTTTCGTTATTTTTCCATTATTTAGAAGCAAATGAAAAAACACGTTGGTTTGATTTTGATGGATATAAAAGATTGTCTGATTTTATAAAAAAGGGCAATTATGATATCGTTCAGGCTAATGCAGGCGATACATTGAAATATGCAACCCTTTCAAAAAAAATATTTCGCTGGAAATCAAAATTGATTTTCAGAAATGCAAATAAAATAAGCGATTTTTTAACAAGTAAACCGAAGTTAATTCTTAATAAATGGTTGATGAAAGAATTGGATGGTGTAGCATCTGTAAGTGAGGAATGCAGAGTAGACTACGTCAACACATTTTCATGGATCGTAAAGCCAATCGAATGTTTGCCAATTGGAATAAAAAATAATAATGTAAAACCATACTCTACTTTACAAGAGATTGGAATAAGTGGAGCGGGTCCTTTTTTATTAAACGTTGCTGGATTTGTAAAGGAGAAAAATCATGAAGGATTAATTCGAATCTTTAAAAAACTTTTACACTCTTATCCGGATGCAAAACTCATTTTAATTGGAGAAGGAAAATTACAAAGCCACATCAAAGCAATTATTAAACAGGAACAGATAATAGATAAAGTGTTTTTTCTCGGCAAGCGAAAAGATGTATTGGAAATTATGGGTTGTTGTGATTTGTTTGTTCTTCCAAGCATGATAGAGGGTTTGCCCGGTGTAATCTTAGAATCTTTTTCGATGAAATTACCTGTGTTAGCATATAATGTTGGAGGTATCAAAGAAATTGTAATCAACAATCAAACAGGTTGGTTGATTGAAAAAAATCAAGAGGAAGAATTTCTATCAGCAATAAAAAATGCGCTTCAATATACTGATCCAGCTATCAAGGAAGTGGCGTATAAATTAGCAACAGTTCAATATTCAATAGAAAGCATCACTGAAAAATTTCTATCTTTCTATAAAAAAGTAGCCACAAAACATTAATTCAAATTTTCTAGATACTTCTGCGCTTTCTCTAAATCTTCAGGCACATCTATTTTAACACCTTCGTGTTCGGTTAACACCATCTTCAATTGAACACCATTTTCCAAATACCTTAGGCATTCAATTTTTTCAATTGCTTCAAGCGGTGTTATAGGCCATTGAGTAAATTGCATCAGAGCTTTTTTTCGAAAAGCATATACACCTATATGTTCGTAATAAGTGGGATTCAATTCCTGATCACGGTGATATGGAATTGGGCTACGACTAAAAAGAAGGGAGTTGTTGTTTTGATCTACAACTACTTTTACATAATTGGGATTGCTCACTAAAGAAAGATCTTTAAAAATTTTCATTACAGATGCAACTTGTACCTGTTCATCTTTAAATGCATCTAATAATTTAGCCAGGGTTCGTTTATCAATAAAGGGTTCATCTCCCTGAACATTAAGTACAACATCTGCCTCATTACTTTCCATTGCTTCTGCAATTCTATCGCTACCACTTTCATGATTTTTCTTACTCATTACCGCCTTTCCTCCATTCTCAACAATTTCATTTAAAATAATTTCACTATCAGTAACAACTATTACCTCATCAAATAAATCGGTTGCCAATGTATTGTCATAAGTGTGTCTTATTACAGATTTATTTCCAAGCTGTTGCATTAATTTGAACGGAAATCTCGTAGCGGCATAGCGTGCAGGAATAAGTGCAATTGTTTTCATAGTTGTTTCCTCTTAGAAGCGTATTAAATTATTGATACTTAAGTATATAATCAGAAAATAAGTTAAATTTTTGAACTGATTTTATTTGCAAAAATCATTTTATAATAAAAAATATTTCTTACATAAATATAATTAAAACAATGATGCTGAAATGACTAAGTTACTTTCTTTATTAATTTCTACTATATTTTTTCCATAAACAGTCTACTCTCAGACTAAAAGCTTGAAAAAGAGACTCTCTGATAATGTTAGTCCAAAGTTTAAAAAAATTACAGCCTATTCAATTTTAATGGAAACAAGTCCAAAAAGGGTAAGTATTTTTACTTAGTTCTATTAGGTACTGCTTACTAAATATATTATTGTTTATCGTATACCGAGTACTTCACAGAATAACTAAATTAGTTTTGCCGTTCTTTAAAAAGGGATACAAAAAATATCCTTTTTTCTTGTACCATACAATAATCTTAAAATGCTAAGCGAAATATTCTATTACAAAGAGGGGCAATGGAAAAATATAGAACAAAATCAAATTCCTAAACAAGATATTCAAATCATAATCTGTTTTGCAAGCAGAGGGCTTTTGGAGTCAAATGAAATTTATGCTCAACTAAAAAAAGAGTTCAAGAAAACAAAAATAATTACTTGTTCAACGGCAGGTGAAATCAATGGTAAAACTATTGATGAAAATTCTGCTGTTGCGATTGCGTTGAAATTTGAAAAAACAAAAATAGACGTTGCTATTGGAAATATCGAGCAAGCAAAAACTAGTTTTAATCTGGGAAAAATGACCACAGAAAAACTAAATCAAAAAAATCTCAAGTATGTTTTAGTCCTTTCTGATGGCAATCTGATAAATGGAGATGAATTGATTGATGGAATACAATCTGTTTTGAGTCCTGAAGTTGTCGTAACAGGCGGAATGGCAGGAGATGGTAACAACTTCCAAAAAACATTAGTTGGATTAGATTCAAATATAAAAGAAGGAAATCTTGTAATGATGGCGCTTTATGGCAACAATATAAAAGTGGGTTCAGGATATAAAGGTGGCTGGGATGTGTTTGGTCCGGAGAGAATTGTAACAAAATCAGAAGGAAATGTGTTGTTTGAAATTGATAATGAAAGCGCATTAGAATTATACAAAAAGTATCTAGGAAAATATGCAAATGAATTGCCTTCCTCAGCATTATTATTTCCGATTTCCATAAAATCAGAAAACACAGATGAATTTATTGTAAGAACTATTTTGTCTATTGATGAGCAATCAAAATCAATGAGATTTGCAGGAAATATACCACAAGGCGCTGTTGTTAGATTTATGAAGTCAAACTTTGATCGATTGATTGATGCAGCAGGAGAAGCGTCAGAAGTTTCTTTAGCAAACTTAGGTAAACATATTAAACCCGAAGTAGCATTTATAGTAAGTTGTGTTGGAAGAAAGCTTGTTTTATCAAACAGAGCAGAAGAAGAAATTGAAGCCGCGTTTGATCACATTTCAAATGATGTGAATGCGATCGGTTTTTTTTCATATGGAGAAATTGCTCGTCAATACGAACAAAAAAACAGCAGATTACACAATCAAACTATTTCAGTAACAACATTATCGGAATTGTAGAAACCCTATGTATCACAGTCATTTAGAGAGACAGATTAAGAAGCACCTTGGAAATGGTAGCATCGTTGATGAAAAGCTAAAACAGCTGCTTCTGTCTGTAAGTAGATCTTACGAGGCCTATGAAAGAGACAGAGAACTAAATGAGCATGCATTTTTTATTAATGAGCAAGAGTATCAAGAAGTTAATACAAAACTAAAAAAGCTCAATGCAAATCTGGAGCAAATTGTAAATGACAGAACCAGAGATTTAGAAGAGGTAGCTCAATTTCCAATTGAGAATCCTAATCCAATCTTAAGAATTAGTGAATCAGGGGAAATCCTTTTTAAAAATCCTACTGCTTTAGAATTAAAAGAAATACTTTGGGAAAACAAAAAATATACGATTTCTTCTTTCTTTGCAAATATTGTTGACAAATTAAAATTTTCCGGATCCTTTGATCTAACTATAAAAAATGAAATCTATATTTTTTCATATAAAAAAATTAAAGGGAAAAACTACTATAATTTTTACGGAGCTAATGTTACAGAAAAACTAAGATTACAAAAACAAGCCGAAGAAAACGCTATACGATTAAGTGATTTTTTGGAAAGTACAACAGACGTTTATTATATCATTTATAATTCCAATCAAAATAAAAATTTAATTACCAGTCAATGGAAAAAAATATTTGGATTCGATGCTACAAAATCGAATGATATTTTTTCAGATAAAAGTAAGTGTATTATAAGTGAAAATCCTAAATCGCACTACAGCCAAATCAAAAAACTTAAAGTTGGTGAAGAGAAAAGCTTTTTGT
Organism: Chitinophagaceae bacterium; assembly: GCA_027484165.1. Classification (GTDB taxonomy): domain Bacteria; phylum Bacteroidota; class Bacteroidia; order Chitinophagales; family Chitinophagaceae; genus Ferruginibacter. Next base: position 24,748 of record JAIXWH010000128.1, read on the forward strand.
ATCAGGTTTTAAATTCAACTACAGGACAAAAATTCTGGCTATCTGAAACTATAAATAAAAAATACGACAAAGAACTAAAAGATAATGTAATCCGAGGCAGAATTACAGATATTACTAGAGAGCAAGTAAAAGTTATGGAGCTTGCCGAGAGCGAAGACCGATTTAGAAATTTCATGGATTTAACTCCGGTTATGGTTTGGGTATCAAATGAAAAAAATATAGTTACATACAGCAATAGAGCTTCTAAAGAATTTTTAGGATATGAATTAGAAAAATTAAAGGACTATAAACAATATGCCACATTAGTTCATCCTGATGACAGAAAAATTGCAATAAGCCAATGGCACAAAAGCATAAAAAATAAAAAAGAGATCATTTCTGAATATCGTTTAAAAGACAAAAAAGGGCTCTACCACAATATTCTTGAAAAAGCAATACCGAGATTTTTCAAAGATGGAAGTTTTGCAGGTTACATAGGCGCTTACTTTGATGTTACTAAAGAGAAAGTGGCGCAACAACATTTGGCTATTGAAAATAATAAACTCGAACTTTTAACTGAGCACTCCCCGGATATTATATTATTGACTGACGAAAATGGCATCTTAGAATTTGTTTCACCTACAGCACAAAGAATTTTAGGCTACGAAATAAAATCGATGCTACACAAACGTATCAACTCATTTATCTGTAAAGAATGTCTCGATCGTCTTAATGCTTTTTCATGGCTAAACAATTTTTCAAGTAAGGAGAAAAAGTTTGAATATCGAATGAGAAAGAAAGATGGCTCATTAATCTGGATAGAATCATCGGTTGTAAAAATCAGAAATGGAAAATCAGGAACTAAAATTCTGATGCATAACAGAGATATTGATTCAATAAAAAAAGCAGAGTTTAATTTAATAGAGAATGAACAAAAGTTCAGAGGAATCTTTGAGAATATGAATTTGGGTGTAATGGAAGTTGATTTACAAGATAAAGTTCAATGGGTCAATAAGTCTTTCGAATTGCTTTCTGGCTATAAACTCAATCAAATTAAAGGCAAAAACGCATTTGGTTTATTTTTAAATAATACGACAGAAAGAAAAATAATGAATGATGTTGCAAGCCAAAGAAAAAATAAAGTTGATTCCATTTATGAAATCAAAATGAAAAATAAGTCGGGTGACCTGATGGATGTTGTGATTAGCGGCTCTCCGATTGTTGACATTGATGGAAATGTGAAGGGATCTGTTGGTATACATTGGGATGTGACTCAAATTAGAAAGATGGAAAAGATGATAGAGGAGGAGAAATCTATGCGACAAAAAGAAGTGATGCAAGCTACACTTAATGCTGAGGAACAGCAACGTCAATTATTAGGCAATGAACTTCATGACGGAGTAGGGCATATCCTAACCTATACCAGTCTTTTTTTACAACTGGCATCAAGTTCTGAAAACATTTCATCCGAATTGTTCAAAAAAGCACAATTAAAAGTTGAAGAGGCTCTTAATGAAGTGAGAAGAATTTCAAGAAACTTAATTCCCCCAGCTCTTTTGGATCTTGGTTTCAGAGATGCTATTATTGAGTTATTCAATCAATATGCTCAATTTGAAAAAATTATTTTTAATATTGATTGCAGCAGCAATGCTGTTAAAGGCATTGAATTTAATGCTCAAAGAAATATTTATAGAATTGTTCAGGAATTAATCAACAACACAGTAAAACACTCTAAAGCTAATCAGGTAAATGTGGTATTTAGACGAACAACAACAAGGTTGTTTATTGAATATTTTGACAATGGTATAGGCTTCGACATAAAAAAAGTAAAAAGAGGCATTGGTTTAAAAAGTATAGAAAATAGAGCGTATTTTTATGGAGGAAAAACAGATATCAAATCCTCCAAAAATAAAGGTACTCATTACATATTTGAGTTGCCACTAAATAATATTTTAAATAAAAATTGATACAATTCAGCCCTAAAATAATTTCCTTATGAACAAAAAAATAACAATAATAATTTTCGACGATCACAATCTTGTAGCTGAAATGTGGTCGGAGTTGATTAATTCGGACGAAAGATTTTCAGTAATAGCAATATGTAACGATACTAGCGCAAAGTCTATTGAATTGGTGAAGACCAAAAAACCCGATGTGGTAATCATGGATATTAATATTCAACCTTTATCAGGTATTGATGCAACTAAGTTAGTAAGGAAAGAGTCGCCAGGCTCAAAAATTATAGGGGTATCGATGCATAATCAACCTTCATTTGCGAAGCGTATGCTGAAAAACGGCGCAACAGGATACGTGACAAAAAGTAGTAACAGAAATGAAATGTTTGAAGCTATTATAGCAGTTTCTTCCGGAGAAAAATATATATGTAAAGAAATTCAGGAGAATTTGTCAAAACAAATCTTTGTTGATGATGACACTCCAGATATTAGTAAACTATCTGAAAGAGAAATAGATGTGCTTAAACATATTAAAGACGGCCTGTCATCAAAAGAAATTGCTGAGAAATTATTTTTATCATCTAGAACAGTAGAGGTACATCGTTCCAATATTTTAAAAAAGCTGAATTTAAAAAACACGGCTTCCTTATTGAAGTTTATTCATAATTCATCTCTAGATGTTTAGTCAGCTTATTTACTTTTAAATTTTTCAATCGCATTTATTGAAAAGTCACTAAGTATCAAGCGTCCGCTGATTGCTGCACGTTCACTTAGCAAAGTGCCCCAGTGTTCTGTACCTTTCCAAAAAATTGTTTTTAATTCAGCCATAGCTTCCGGGCTTGATTTAGAAAGCGTGTGTACTAATTTTTCAACTGCGGCATCAACATTCTCAATGTTATTATGTAATTCAGAAAATAAACCATTTTGAAAAGCCCATTGACTGTTTCTCCATGAGGAAGCATCGATAGCAAGTGATGTAAAAGCACTTGTTCCCATTTTTCTTTCCACTGCAGGTCCAACAACAAAAGGACCAATACCCACTGCAAGCTCACTCAATTTGATATCAGCCGTATCTAACGCTATCGCATAATCTGCCGCCGCCGCAAGCCCCACGCCACCACCAACACACTTGCCTTGTATTCTTGCAATTACAAATTTCGGACAAACTCTTATGGCGTTGATTACTTTTGCAAATCCTGAAAAGAAAGTCAATCCTTCGGCTTCACTTTTTATTTTGATCAATTCATCAAAAGAAGCACCGGCACAAAAAGTTTTCGCTCCGCCACTTCTTAATACTATAACAGATGAATTTTTGTCCAAACCTGCATTACTAATTGCTTCCGCAAGTTCATTCAGTATTTTTCCGGGAAGCGAATTGCTTTGAGGGTGAAAAAACTCAATGGTACTGATTCCATTGCTTGTATTTGTTTTTACATAAGCTTCCATTATTTCTTCAGACATAATCTTAAATTTTATTTTTTATTTGTACCATTGTTAAAATCGTTGCAATGCCAACCAGTTCATCTGTTTCGTCAAACATTTCTACCAACCACTTCACAATACCTTTAGGAATGTCCTGTCCTTTTACCATTGGTACATCAGGATTGATTTCTTTCATTTCCTGAGCAGTCTTTTCTTTACAGGTAAATCTGATATAGAATGATGCACCTGCATACATAGGCTTTGTGAATCTCAATTCATCGATGCCATAGTTCAACAAAACTGGATTTTTTTCATAGCTATCTACAAACAATCCTGCTGCTGCACTCATTATAAAATATCCATGTGCCACTTGTTCTTCAAACATCGTTCCGTTGAAGTCGGTTTTGATCATGTGTGCATAAAAATGATCGCCACTCAAATCTGCAAACTTGGTAATGTCTTCAGAAGTAATGACTCTTTTTTCTGTTACAATCTGATCTCCAATATTTAATTCTTCAAAATATTTTCTGAACGGGTGAATGCCATCAATATTTCCTTTAGCATTTGGCTGATAAACATTACTTATTGCTGTAATCATGGAAGGCGACCCTTGAATGGCAGTGCGTTGCAAATAGTGTTTGATTCCTCTAAGACCACCCATTTCCTCACCACCACCAGCTCTGCCAGGACCACCATGAACTAGTAACGGTAATGGTGACCCGTGACCTGTACTTTCTTTTGCACACTCACTATTAAGGACTAATATTCTTCCATGATAACTTGCTGCACCTAAAACATATTTTTTTGCATTTGCTGAACTGTTTGTAACAATCGATGAGCATAAACTTCCCTTTCCTTTCTTACTCAATTCCACGGCTTCGTCCATATTTTTATAAGGCATGATAGTGCTTACTGGGCCAAAGGCTTCGATGTTATGAGTATCTTCATTTACAAATGGATTTTTATTCAACAATAATAACGGACTCATGAATGCGCCTTTATCAGCATCTGCATCAACAACATTGACACTGTCTAAAGAACCGTAGATCAATTCAGACGAAGCTAGTAATTTTTGAACCTGACTTTTTACTTCATTACGTTGATCCTTACTCGCCAAAGCACCCATCCTTACTTTTTCATTAGCAGGGTTTCCAATCATAGTTTTATCCAACTCAGGAATCAAAGCCTTCCAAACGTCTTCCATTTTATTTTCAGGAACAAAAATTCTGCGAACAGCGGTACATTTTTGTCCCGCCTTAACGGTCATTTCTTTTTTCACTTCTTTAATAAAAACATCCCATTCAGACTGCCCAGGAACAACATCATCTCCTAACACTATACAATTCAAAGAATCGGCTTCCATATTAAAAGGTACATTCTCAGCTAAAATGTTTGGATGTGATTTTAGCATTAAACCTGTGTGTGCAGATCCGGTAAAAGTTACCACATCTTGTGAATTAACATGGTTTAAAATATCTCCTGCACTTCCACATAATAACTGTAGCGACCCTTCCGGTAGAATATTTGAAGCAATGATATCTTTTACAACCGCTTCTGTTAAATAAGAAGTAACTGTTGCAGGTTTGACAACTGCAGGTACACCTGCCAGTAAGTTGACCGCAATTTTTTCGAGCATTCCCCATACTGGAAAATTGTAAGCGTTGATATGAACGGCAACCCCTTCTTTGGGAACAAGAATGTGATGCCCCATGAAGGTATTTTGCTTGCTTAAAGGAATAGCGTCACCATCTAAAGTAAAAGGTTCATCAGGAAGTTTTCTGCGGAGAGAGGCATTTGAAAAAAGGTTACCTATTCCGCCCTCAATATCAATCCAACTGTCTATTCTTGTTGCGCCAGTTTGCGCACTGATTTTATAAAACTTTTCTTTTCTTTCTAGCAAATAAATCGCTAGCGCTCTGAGCATTCTGCCTCTTTCCTGAAAAGTCATTTTTCTTAAAGCGGGATTGCCTTTTTCTCTTGCATATTTTAAAACGGCATCAAAGTCAATGCCTTTTGTACTTGCGGTAGCAATGGAGGTTTCATCTATCGCATTGAAAAGCGTTTGTCCTTCACCATCTCCGGTCATCCACCTGCCAAGAATGAAATTTTCAAGTTTTGTCATAATCGTTATTTGATGCAAAGGTATAGTTGCAGGAATCTTTACAAAGAAATTTTAGTTGATTTCTTTACATCAGGCAAGATAGAAAGGATTATCTAAAAAGTAGGGGAGAATAATAGCTTTTCAATAAAACTATGCTTCAATTCTGGCATCGATTGCCGCACAAAGACTACCGAAAATATCGTCGATAGAACCTTCGCCTTCAACCATGGATACCTTGTTGAATTGATTATAATAATCAGCAACTGCAGTAGTTTTGTTGTGATATTCTAAGATGCGAGCTCTAATAATTTCTTCATTGGTATCGTCGCTTCTTCCACTAGTTTCGCCTCTTTTCATCAAACGCTTCACCAATTCTTCTTCACTCACTTCAAGGGCGAGCATAACATCAATAGGTGCTTTTTTCAATTCCAGTAATTTGTCCAAAGCTTCGGCCTGAGCGGCTGTTCTTGGAAATCCGTCAAATAAAAAACCTTTAGCAGATTCATTTTGGTCGATAGATGAACTGATCATGCCAATAACCACTTCATCTGGAACCAATGCGCCTTTGTCCATAAAATTTTTGGCTTCCATACCTAAAGCTGTTTGGCGTGATATTTCAGAACGCAACAAATCGCCTGTGCTCAAATGAACCAGACCATATTTTGCAATTAGCTTTTCACTTTGCGTACCTTTTCCGCTGCCGGGAGGACCAAATAAAATTAAATTGAACATAACAAGTAAATTCTGAATGATAAACTAGATAAACACAACAATCGTGTGTTAAATGATAACAAAGATAACAACCAAAATATTATTTTATAAAAAATTCATTGTTTTTTATAAAAAACGATAGAAATTTGACTAAATCATTAATAGGATTGAATTAATTTTACAAAATAGATTAATATAATAGCAAAACATCAATACAATTAGGCCAAATATATATTTATTCAAATGTTCTCTTTGTAATTTTTGAATTAACCAACCTAAACAATACTTTTGCTTTTTTTACGGACAGAAATAAGACATAAAGATGGGGAATTATAAATTTAGTGAGCTAGCCGAAACTTTGATTGGATCTGAGATTGTTAAACTTGGGGCCATGATCAAAGAAAAAATCAAGGCAGGAGAACAAATTTTCAACTATACTATCGGTGATTTTGATAGCACGCAATTCCCTATTCCTGAGGAGTTAAAAAACGAAATTATTGCTGCTTACAACGAGGGTTACACTACTTATCCCACAGCAGAAGGTGAACTTGATTTACGTAATGCAGTCGCCTCTTTTCTAGAAAAAAATGAAGGGTTAACATATGACCCATCCGAAATTTTAATTTCAAATGGAGGACGCCCACTCATTTATTCCATATTCAGAAGTATTGTTGACAAAGGTGATAAAGTAATTTATCCTGTTCCGAGCTGGAACAATAATCATTATGTTCATTTTACTGAAGCGGTACACGTTCAGATAGATGCTGTTAGAGAAAACAATTTCATGCCAACAGCAGCACAAATTAAGCCCCATTTGAAAGGTGCAACACTTTTGGCTCTTTGTTCTCCGCTCAATCCAACAGGTACTGTATTTACAAAAGCTGAGTTGGAAGCGATTTGTGATTTGGTTATAGCAGAAAATGAAAGCAGAACTGAAGGACAAAAGAAGTTATATGTGATGTTTGATCAGATTTACTGGACACTCACTTTCGGAGAAACTATTCATCATAATCCGGTTACGCTTCGTCCGAAAATGAAAGCATACACTGTTTTTGTAGACGGTATCAGTAAAGCGTTTGCTGCAACCGGTGTAAGGGTGGGGTGGTCGATGGGACCACAGGATTTGATTGCAAAAATGAAATCAATTAACAGCCATGTTGGCTCATGGGCCCCAATGGCAGAGCAGAAAGCAGTTGCAAGATTTTTGATGAATGAACCCGCATTAAAAAAATACTTCGATCACTTTAAGTTTGAAGTGAATTACAGATTGGCTCATCTGTTTGAAGGATTCAGAAATCTTCATGCGGAAGGGTATCGTGTTGATGCTATCAAACCTGAGGCTGCGATTTATCTTACAGTACAATTAGATTTAGTTGGAAAGAAAACTGCAGACGGAAAATTAATTTCAAATCAACAGGAAGTGACACAATATATTCTTGACAAAGCAAAACTGGCCTTAGTTCCCTTCGGATTTTTTGGTGCTGATAAAGAAAGCAGTTGGTACAGACTCAGTATTGGTTGTTGTAAAAAAGAAGAGATAGAAGGAGTGTTCAGTAATTTAAAAAAAGCGTTACAAGAACTAAGTTAATTCTAATTTAAAGGGAATAAAAACTGGAAAGGCTTTTCTCCTTTAGTCCTCACAAACTTTTTGATTTCAAAATCACTCTTATAGATTTTGTATCGGTTTAGATCGATTAATTCATGAGCAGTTACAAAATTGTCGAGTCTTTCTGCATCAAACAACATGCCGTTAAGAAAATCAATCTCATGCTGCATAGATGCAGGAGTCATGAGTTCCTGTTTCAACATTACCAATAAATCACGATTGGGTTTCTTCATAAAATTGTTGCTTATTTGTAGCCTACCATACCATGCTCGTTAGGACAGCCACAAAATACTTTTTTTCCTGCTGAGCAACCGGTTACGAGCAATGAAGTTAGTAAGACGATAGCTGCGATAAGTTTAATTGATTGTTTCATAATTTTCGAGTTACAATTTAAACTAATTTCACGGAATAATATTGTATGTAATTGTCAAATTTAGAACATTTAATAAAACAATTTTCCGGCAAAAAGGTTTTGGTAGCTCCTTTGGATTGGGGTTTAGGGCATGCAACCCGCTGTATTCCAATCATAAAGATGCTGAAAGATTGCAAAGCAGAAGTGCTTATCGGAGCCGAGGGTCCTGCTGCATTATTGCAAAATCGTGAATTTCCCAATATTAAAATTCTTCCTTTAAAGGGCTATCGAATCAAATACTCCAAATCCAAAGCCTTCTTTTTTTTTAATATATTATCGCAACTTCCCAAAATAGCTCGAGCGGTTAACTATGAAAAAAAATGGCTCGACAAAATGATTGAGTCTGAAAAAATAGATGTCGTTATCAGCGATAACAGATTAGGTTTGAGTAATCAAAAAATCCCCTGTTATTTCATCACGCATCAGCTTCATATTAAATCCGGGTTTTCATTTTTAGACAAGATCATCCAAAAAATAAATTATTCTTATCTCAATCAATTTAAAGAATGCTGGGTGCCCGATTTTGAAAATCAAGACAACTACGCCGGAGAATTATCGCATCCAAAAATATTGCCACAAGTGCCGGTAAAATATATTGGATTGCTTTCTCGTTTTCAAAAATCTGATGTACAAAAAAAATACAGATTAGCGATAGTGCTTTCAGGTCCGGAGCCGCAGAGAACAATTTTTGAAAACAAGATTATCAATCAATTAAAATTCATTAATGATTCTGTTTTGTTGGTAAGAGGGTTGCCTGATGAAAAACAACCCTTGAAAGCTTTACCTCAAAATGTCACTTGGTATGATCATCTTCAGGCAGAAGCATTAAGTGTTGCCATGCAACAATCAGAAATAGTTTTATCAAGATCGGGATACTCCACTATAATGGATTTGATAGCAATAGAACAGAAGGCAGTTTTGGTGCCCACGCCTGGACAAACTGAGCAAGAGTATTTAGCAAAATATTTATCAGAAATAGGATTGTTCATATCGATATCGCAAGCCGAATTAGATTTGAAAAAACTGCTCAAAAATAGTTAACTCAATATTCTTTTGATATTGCTGAGAAATTTTACAAATGCTATACTACTCAAGATAAAAAATAATCTAAATGGAGTTGCAGAGTAATATTTTTTAGCGAACAATTTCATTGATCCGTAAAAATAGGTCGTGTAAGAAGACTCTTTCTTGTTGGTACTTGCTCCTTTGATGTGAATGATTTCAGTTTCTGCGAAATAATAGTTTTTAAAACCGGCTTGAAGGATACGGTAACTGAGGTCGATATCTTCTCCATACATAAAAAACTGCTCATCGAAGCCGGAGACTTTTTCCAAAGCTTGTTTTGACAACATCATGAAGGCCCCTGATAAAACATCAACTGGATTATTTTTATTTTTATCCAGATGTCCTTCATAGTATTTTGCAAATCTTTTGGAATGAGGAAATAGTTTATAAAGCCCTGTCAATTTATAAAAAGAAGTAACTATACCGGGCAAGCCTCTCTTACTTTCCATTAAATATCCGCCATTCTCATTGAACATTTTCACACCTAATGCACCACAATCTTTATGTTGTTCGAAAAAATGAATACACTTTTCTAAACAGTCTTCAGGGATTAGGGTGTCGGGATTTAAAAACAAAATATAGTCGCCAGTGGTTTGTTTTAAGGCAAGGTTATTCGCCTTTGAGAATCCAAGGTTCTTTTTATTCCATATGAATTTTACTTGATTGAATTTGTTTTTGAAATGATCTTCACTCCCATCTGTAGAAGCATTATCAACAACAACAATTTCGCTTGAAATATTTTTACATGCATTAATAACTGTGTTCAAACAGTTTTCCAAGTGCATTTTTGCATTATAGTTTACTATGACAATTGAAATCTTCAATACAAATCAATAAAAAAAGTGAGTTGTAAAAGTATTAAATAATTAACCGCTTATACATTTAATATCAGGCAAAATTTCAAATCATTATCTTTGCAGCATGTTTAAAAGTACATTACTTAATGCATTGCAGGCGGGAGCACAACAGCTTCAGCATTACTTCAACGGAAATTTCAAAATCACCAATAAAGAAGGTATCAACAATCTGGTAACTGAAGCGGACCATGCTTCAGAGAAAGCTATTATTGAAGTGATTCAATCTGCTCACCCTGATCATTTCATCTTGAGTGAAGAAACTGGCGAAATCAAAACGAACAGTGAATTTAAATGGATCATTGACCCTATAGATGGCACCGTTAACTTCGCGAATGGTATTCCATTATGTTGTGTTTCCATAGGGCTGGAAAAAGAAGGCCAGATGATTTTAGGCGGTGTCTATAATCCGTTTATGAACGAATTGTTTTTCGCGCAAAAAGGATATGGCGCTTATTTAAATGAAAAAAAATTATCAGTAAGTGAAAAATCAGAAGTGATAAAAAGTTGTTTGGTTACAGGATTTCCATACACTTATTTAGATTCGCCTAACGGTCCGATACAGGTTTTTGAAAAATTGATTCGTCAGGGTATTCCTGTAAGAAGATTGGGAAGCGCTGCTATTGATTTGTGTTGGGTGGCGGCAGGAAGATTCGATGGTTTTTATGAACACAAATTGCAAGCATGGGACAGTGCGGCGGGATTTTTAATGGTAGAAGAAGCAGGAGGAAAAATAACAGACTTCGAAGGCAATTACTACTCACCATATCAGCCACATATTTTAGCTACCAATGGAAAAATTCATGATGAGCTGATGGCTTATGTAAAAGGAGAAAAATAAAATTTATAAAATGAGTCAAAGAACAGAAATAGCATCGTTAGGAGAATTTGGATTGATAGAGCATCTCACCAAAAATATCGACATCAAAAATTCATCTACACTTTTAGGTGTGGGTGATGATGGCGCCGTGATTGATCATTTCGGCCGTCAAACCGTTGTTTCATCCGATTTGTTGATTGAAGGCATTCACTTCGATTTGAGTTATACACCGCTTAAGCATTTGGGTTACAAAAGTGTAATCGTTAATCTGAGTGATATCTATGCGATGAATGCGGTGCCTACACAAATTCTTTTAAATATTGGATTTAGTAATCGTTTTAGTTTGGAAGCACTTGATGAATTTTATACAGGTGTGTATGCAGCATGCGAAGCATATAATGTGGATTTGATAGGAGGAGATACCAGTACATCACAAAAAGGATTTATCATCAGCGTAACAGCAATTGGAGAAGCGGCTCCTGATAGCTTTGTAAAGAGAAGTGGGGCACAAGTAAATGATTTGATTTGTGTGAGTGGTGAATTAGGTAGCGCATTTTTAGGATTGACTTTACTAGAAAGAGAAAAAAGAATATTTGAAGAAACAGGCGCACAGCCCGATTTGGAAGGACAGTCGCATATTGTGGGAAGATTATTGAAACCCGAAGCCAGAAAAGACATTGTAGAATATTTTTCTGAAGCGGGAATTATTCCTACCAGTATGATTGACATCAGCGATGGCTTGAGCAGCGACTTGTTGCATATTTGTAAAGCTAGTCAAACTGGTTGTGTGTTGTATGAAGATAAGTTCCCTTTCAACGAAGAAGCAAAAGCATTCGCTTACAAATTGGAAATAGATCCAACTGCGTGTGCGTTGAGTGGGGGAGAAGATTATGAATTGTTATTTACAGTTTCCCAAGATGAATATGAAAAAATTAAAACCAATCCATCCATTTCAATTATAGGATATATTTCACCTGAAAATGAAGGGAAGCATTTGATTACAAGGGCTGGTAATAAGCATGAGTTGATTGCTCAGGGTTGGAATCATGGGAAGAAATAATTCTCGCCGGTCTCAGACCGGCGAGACTAAAGATAATACCAGTGCTAAAACGACTTTTCTACACAATCATTCAGTCGCTCCACAATACAACTCAGCTTTTGATCAGTTGCCACAGATCTTAAAACAGAGGATGCAGCTGTTTTACTGCATTTCCAAAATAACAACCAATTATCATTATTGCATTCAAAAACTGAAAAGAGGTTGTTGCTTAGTGCTACATAACTCAAGTTTTCCCAGATGTCAGTTTGGTATAAAAGCTGATGGTGTTGTTGTTGATTATCGTTAATCAGTAAAATATAAGTATAAGGGTTTTGCTTGTTGAATTTCATTTCTGTGTTATTATTTTCCATCTGAAGCGCGCTGTAGTGTTCGATAGAAATTAAGTCAGGCGAAATGATTGTTGAAAATCTTTTACTGAATTTCTGAGCCAAAATATTGAAACACAGAAATACTAAAAACACAGTTGAAACAATTCTTTTCATTTGAGGTTGAGTTTTGATAGGGCGGATTAAAAACTATTTCAATTGATATACAGGATCTATCGAAATAAAATAAACTTTACTTTTAGAATTACATTCATTTTTTGAATTGGTTATCGATTTATACAATTCATCATAGTATGTTCCAAAGCCTGTAGTATAAATAAGCAAAATTTTTATTTCGCCTTCACTGTTGAAACTGACGAGATTTCCTGTTACAACTTCTCTGAATTTATAATCACGAATGAGTTCCCTTTTACAATTGTATATTACAGTATCTTTATTCATTTGCAAATTTGTTTTTATTTCCTGTTGTATTCTTCCGGAACAAGAAGTGTTTTCCGCTAATGATTCACTTTTTTTTATTGCAGAGCTATCATTGAAGAAACAACCCAAATAAGCTACAGCGCTGTCTTTACTCAATTTTTGAATATAAAAATTTAGATAGTCTGCAGAATCTATATACAATAGCTCAAAGGGTTCGCCAACCTTTTTATTCTTGAATGCATTCAGATAAGATGCTTTGGTTTTGAAATCAAAACTATTGTTGAGATGGTATTTTTTTGTAGCATAAAATCTGCAAGAAGTGATACTTACAGTCAATATTAACATGAAAACAATTTTCATAATTATTTAGTATTATAGACCGAGCAATGGTTAAAAAATAAAGAGGCAATGGTTCATGTCGCCTCTTTTTATAAATCAATATAGGTTTAAAACGACTAGATATTCATCGCCTACAACAGTAACTGGATAAACCCCACCTTTTACAAATTTTTCAATCCCAGCCGATGATTTAAAACTTAAGGTTTTGTCTTCAATCTCAAACTTTGTAAAATCAGTTTTCTCAAAACCTTTTTCATATTTCAATGTAACTGGTAAATGAAGTTCTACTGTTTGCGAGTTGATTTTTGCGGTTGCTATTGTCTTGTCATTTTTAATATAGCTTTTGCCAGTAGTACTTGCGCAGTAGAGACTAACACTGAATTTAATACACATTCCAAACCCACTCAAACAATTCGTTCGAGGTTTGTGAAAATTAAAAGTATTAAGTGTAACTGTTGCTGTTGGGTAGGTGCCATCTGGACAAAAAATAAATCTACCATCAGTTAAACTTTCTGTTCCAACGGCATTTTTTTGAGCATGAGCTAATGATGTGTATAGCACTAATGCGATTAAAAGTATTTTTTTCATTTTTATAATTTGATTTGCCTACGTTGATTACGGCTTTCGGCAGATTCCGTTTCAATGGCCATTGATGATGTAAAATTCGACTACACACGGTTCGCTTCAAAAAAATAGTACTTAATTAAATTCGGTAACAAGATAATTTTATAAAGCAGGAATTAATTGGTAAAAAACTCATTCGATAGCCGTTATTTTCTCCCCCTGAATTTGTTACAATCTCATTGCAGATATTTTCGGTAAAAATAATTTTGATAAAAAATAAATAATGAAAACAAGAAAAAATGCAAACGGTTATGAACGTTTAAGGATAGGCTGTAATATCCGCAAATGGAGAAACATCAAAGAAGTAAAACAAAAAGACTTGGCTTCAGCACTTAAAATGTCGGAAGCGGCAATCAGCAATATCGAAAACGATTTGACAGACATTACACTCAGTCAGATCGAAGATATTTCGGTAACGCTCGATATCAATATTGAACAATTGTTTTCCGATCCACAGGAAGTTCTTTCAGCGGGTAGTTACCCAGTTGGAAAAAACGAAACTCACACTTTAATGGATAAAGAATTAATCTATGCATTAATTGAAAGGATGGAAAAGAAGGACGAACAGTTAAAAGATGTTTTTAACAATGTCATTTATTCCATCAATCAAATTGCACAACCACACAAACGATTGTCTAAAAATTAACCGACACTCTTTTAATTATCCGTAATTTTATCCGCATAATATCATTTGTGTTTATCCGGATATCATGTTGAGATTATTTCTTTCTTTTTTAGTGTGTTTTTTATTTGCATTTTCTTCATGCAGAGTGGGGTTAAGTAAGTATTCTCCAACTCAAAAATATTCCACAGAGGTTTTGCGAAAAGATTATCGCTTTTTAAGAAAAGTATTGGAAGCTAAGCACCCGTCTTTATATTGGTTCACTTCAAAAGATACATTGGATTTCTATTTTAATCAACAATATCATTTGATAAAGGACAGCATGACTGAAGAGACTTATGTTTGGAATATTTTATCTCCCTTGATTGCAAAAATAAGATGTGGACATACTAGTGTATTGATGAGTAAAAATTATGAAAAAGCTACTAAACATCTAAAATCTTCTTTGTTTCCACTGTATTTAAAAATCTGGAATGATACGATGGCGGTTACGGGTTCTTTGTTAAAAAAAGATACTGTTTTTAGAAGAGGTACAATTATCAAAAGTATTAATGGAATGACAGCAACCGATTTTGAGTATAAGTTTTTTAATTATCTATCCAAAGACGGGTATGCTGAGAATCTCAATTTTATTAGAGTAAGTTCTGATTTTCCATACTTTTATAAAAGTATCGTTGGGTTAAGTAAAGAATATCAGGTTGAATATATAGACAGTTTGGGTAATCAAAAAAGTATTCCAATTCCTTTATATAATCCCAAAGTGGATACTTTAAAAAAGGAAAAAGACAGTACGATAATAAAAAAGCTATCGGAGCCGAGGGTTAAAAAAGTTGAACGTTACAGAACATTTACAATTGATAGTTCAAAACAATTCGCTACCATCAGACTCCATACTTTTTCACAAGGCAGGTTAAGAACATTTTTCAGAAAATCATTCCGGACGCTTCGAAAAAATAAGATTACAAATTTAATAATTGACCTCAGGATTAACGGTGGAGGAAATATCAGCTCATCAACCCTTTTCACAAAATACCTATCGGATAGACCTTTCAAAATAGCCGACAGTGTTTATTCAAAAGTGAATACCGTTAGTCCCTATTCCAAATACTTTCAACGTAAGTGGCTTAATAATTTACAGTTTTTATTCATTTCGAAGAAACATAAGGATGAGTTATATCATTTATCGAGATATGAAAACAAGTTTTACTCAATAAAAAAGAAAAATCATTATAGCGGAAAAGCCTATGTGCTGATTAGTGGCCCCACATTTTCTGCATCTTGTTTGTTTTTAAATGCAATAAAGGGACAAGAAAATATCAAATTGGTAGGAGAGGAAACAGGTGGAGGAAGTTATGGTAACAATGGAATAATTATACCAGACTTAATATTGCCACAAACAAAAATCAGAGTGCGTGTTCCTTTGTTCAGAATTATTCAGCAAAAACATTTTTCAGAAAAGGGCAGTGGAATTATGCCAGATATATATGTGCCTACAAGCTATGATGCGATAAAAAAAGGGTATGATAAAAAAATGAGTGCAGTGAAAGAGATGATTTATAATTCAATATTAAATTGATCAGCGTCTTTCAGAAACGGGAAACGAGCTCTTGTTTCCAACAAGCTATTCTTATCTAATGTAATGGTAAAGATGTCTTCTTTATCAGCCATATGATATAAAACCTCTCCAATAGGATCAACAACAATAGAATCTCCGGAATGATAAATACCATTTCCGTCTTTTCCAACTCTATTTACACCTACAACATAGCATTGGTTTTCCATAGCTCTTGCGCATAGTAAGGTTTTCCAGGCATGATTCCTTCTCTCTGGCCAGTTAGCCACATAAATCAATACATCATACTCTGGTGTGAATGCTTCATTGATATATTGAGATTGTTGTCTTGACCAAACAGGAAATCTTAAGTCGTAACAAATCTGCAAATTGATTTTCCATCCATTTACTGAAGCAATCAGTCTTTTATTACCCGAACTAAAATGCTTGTCCTCTTCACCATATCCAAACAAATGTCTTTTATCATAGTATCCGAAAGTTCCATTCGGCATCATCCAGATCAAACGATTAAAACATTGCTCCTTTTCTTTGATCATCAAGCTCCCGGTAAGAATAATTTTATTTTCTTTACTCACTCTCTTCATCCATTCTAAGGTATAGCCATCCATCGTTTCTGCATGTTTTTCAGTATTCATGCTGAATCCTGTGCTGAACATTTCAGGCAATACAACAATACCTGTTTTGGTATCAATAGATTTGATTTTAGCTTCAAAGCTATTGAGGTTTGAAACCACATCTTCCCAAAATAAATCAGATTGAATGGTTGTAATAGTAAGAGTAGACATAAAAAATCAATATTAAAAAACAAATCTGTTTACTTTTGCAATATTACGGCAACGAAAATTAAATAATTTTTTTTAAAAGCATACAAAACCAATATTATTCAGATGAAGTCTCTTTTTTCAATGATAGTTATCAGCGTATTCAGTATTCATTTTTCAATAGCACAGGATAAACTTCCTCCATTAGACAAATCTCAATTGGATATTTCCTACTATCCCCCTAATTATCCAATGTTAAAAGTGCAGTCAAATTCAAAAGAGCATTTGATTGCCAGAATTATTTATAGCCGCCCTTCAAAAAATGGAAGAAAAATTTTCGGAGAGTTATTGGAGTATGGAAAAGTTTGGAGAGTGGGCGCTAATGAAGCTACTGAAATTGAATTTTTTAAAGATGTGTATATCAACAAAACCAAAGTAAAAAAAGGGAGGTATACCCTGTATGCTATTCCGAATATTAACAAATGGAGCATCATGATTAACAAGGAAACAGACACCTGGGGAGCTTTTACTTATGATTCTAATAAAGATGTAGTAA
>JAIXWH010000021.1 GCA_027484165.1 Chitinophagaceae bacterium
TCAATAGAAAAATTTGATTAGAAGGATGTCAGCCACATTTACATCAATTTTTTTCGCCGAAAAAATTGGAAATGACGATTAGAGAAGCTAAAATTTACGACATAAAACAAATTCAAATAGTAAGAAACGCCGTAAATGAAAATACCTTGTCAAATCCTAACTTGGTAACAGACCAAGATTGTGAAGAATTTATCACAGAAAGAGGAAAAGGTTGGGTTTGTGTAATAGAGAAACAAATTGTAGGATTTGCAATTGTCGACTTGAAAGAAAAAATCATTTGGGCATTATTTTAGAACCGAAATTTGAGAAGAAAGGTATCAGACAACGATTATACAACATTATGTTGGACTGGTATTTTACAAAGAAAAAAGAAAAAGTTTGGCTAGGAACAGCTTTTAATACAAGAGTAGAAATTTTTTATATAGAAAAGCGGGTTGGACAGAGGTTGGAATTCATGATAAAAATGAAAACAAATTTGAAATGAACTTTAATAACTAGACAAAAACCCAGAACTGCTAACTGCCGTTATGTAAAAGCGTTGGTTTAATTGAGTGTTTAAATTCCCCTTTTTGGATGATTCCAAGCAGTAATGATTTGCTAAATTTTATAGTGCAAAATCCCATCGGTATTGATGTCCAACCAATTGTAAAAAAGCGTTTAAAGCAGTGATGTCAAACCCCTTTTTTTCTTTTTATATTTAATTTTTTTGGTTCACCTATGGATTGACTACATTGCATTTTTTTAAGGAGTAGTATGATTATAACAGTAGTATAAAAACGTAATTATTTTTTCTAAAATCCATTTTGAAAAAATCATTTATTAAAGGGAATTGTAAAAATTATACCTCTCTCCCAAGAAGTAAATAGGACAGATTTTATAACTGAAATTTATATTGTCTAAATGCCTTTTTAAAATCTTAATCTAAAAAATAAAATCGCAAAAATCATGAAAAAATCTTTATTAATAGTCATTTGTTTTTCACTTGTAATTACAACATTTAACTCTTGCAGAAAACATGAATGTGACAACATATCTGAAGATAAATTCCTGTATGTATTAACAAACAATATTGATTCTAATGCAGTGTTGACATATAGAAGAAATAGTTCGGATGGATCTTTGACGTATCTTTCCAAGACCTTTACCGGTGGAAACGGAACAGGATTGCCATTGATGAGTCAAGGGCCAATTACGATAAGTAATAATAAAAAGTGGATTATTGCTGTTAATGCGGCAAGCAATACAATTAGTGCTTTAATGATCACCAATAAAGGTTTACAACTTACTTCTACCATTTCTTCAAATGGCAATAAGCCCGTAAGCGTAACTTGTTTCAATAATCTTGTTTATGTAGTAAATGCCAATGATCACGGTAATGTTTCTGGCTATAATTTATCTGATAACGGAATCCTCACAGCAATTGAAAATGGAGTTGTAACATTGGATACAACCGCCACTAATCCTGCTCAGATTTCATTTTTACCAGATGGTAAAATGTTGGCTATAACACTTAAAGCAACCAATAAAATCATTGCGTATAAATTGAATGACAGCGGAACACTCGGTGAAAAGTTTTCTTTATCCAGCAACTCGCCAAGACCTTATGGATTTGCTATTGGGCAACAAGGCAATATTTATGTAAGTGAAGCAGCACAAAGTGCAATGAGTGTTTATAATATTACACCAACAGGTATTACTTCTGTTGCAGGTCCATTACTTACCAATCAAATTTCTGCTTGTTGGGCTGCCACTACACCAAATGGTAAGTATATCTATATTCTTAATGCCAACAGCAATAGTATTACAGGCTACACCATTAATTCATTAACTTCTTTTACAATAATGCAACCTAATGGCATCACAGCTATGACTGGATTAAAACCACTTGACATCGCCATTTCAGAATATTCTATGTTTGCCTATGTACTCAATTATGATGATCAAAGTATCCGTGTATTTAATGTTACATCTACAGGAGAATTAGAAAAAACAGAAGATAAATTCAATCTTCCATCAGGCTCTACAGGCATTGCAGTAAAATAGTAGGATGGATTTTATTTTGAAATAATTGGATAATAAGATTAAACCTAATCTATCCAAATAACTTAATGCATCCTGCAATGGTGAACATATTAACTAGGAAAGCAATTACAGCGGATGTCAATAGCAATGGAAAACCATACAATGTAATGGTGTCATGCGATCCGACGATAAGTTGACTTCCCCATCCAATTAAAGCACCCCCGATTATACATTTAAAAACTGATTTAAATTTCAAAGCAATTGGTTTATACGATTTGGTGAAAAAACTAGTTAAGAATACAGCAATGAAAAATATCAAAAACAGAATTAAATTTTCTTTTTTATCGTTGAAATTTTTTTGTGCAATATCACTAATCACATTTGTGTAAGACCAAGGTTTTTTTAATAACAATAACAACACAAAGCAAATGGAAATAATGGTAGTAGGAGCGCCAATGATTTTTCGTGGAAATTTTAAATTTTTATTACGTGACGTAAAATAAATAAACAGAAAAATTATGGCTACAACAGAAATAATAAAAAATAAAATTGGATAAAGAGTAATTAGTGAAACATCATTTATTTGTATAGGACCATCAATTGGAAAATGATAAAAAATAAAAACAGAAATCAACATGCCAATTGGCGTAAACAAATAATTCAAATTCCCAATGCCAATTTTTGAAATTGTTCCAACTGCGCAGGCTCTATTGAAATAAGCGCCAAGACCTATCAATATACCGCCAACAAAAGTCATCCATGAAAGCGCAAATGAATTTATTATAACATCAAAACCAATGGTTAATTGCAAGGAAGTAATAAGCAGTATAACCCAAAACCAGGAATTAATTATTTCAAAAATCTTTGATGGATTTTTATGTTTAATCAATTGCTCCGTAGACGCAACCAAACAAGTGTTTCCAAGTTTTATGAAAGCCCCCATTATCATAACCAATAAAGCAGCAAATAAAAAAAACATAAATTTTAGTTTAAAACGATTTATTCAACAAGTTTCGAACAGCTTAAAAGACTTTAGTAAGCGTATCCAAAGTTCGGCAGTTACAGTTTAAAAATAGTAGTTTATTACAAGGTTATATAGAATCATATTTACCTTATTAAATACATACCTATCGTTTTGGTAAGTATTGCCTTGATTAAATTTTCCAACTATCAACAATTGCGTTTCCAACCCTTTGCATAGTCCAGAAAATAGGTATCTAACATCCGCATTTAACTGGGTATAAGATGGCATTCCGTATTTATTTAGCTTATAATTTTTTACATCAGGTAAGTGGAAATATCCGAATGATAAAGATGTTTTTAAATTGGTTTTAGGAATGTTGTAATTTAATTTTGTTACGACAGCATCTAAATTTCCAAAACCTTCATTTCTTTCTCTTGGCATGAAAGTGAAAAAAGGATCTTTGCCCCATTCTCTTGGCATCAAATATCTACTATTTGAAGTAATTCGATTGTAATTGATACTAACTTCCATTTTTTTATTTTGCCATCCAATTTTTCCTCCAAATGAAAATGATTGCTGCCCTTTAGTGAAGTATGATTTGGTTGCATTGGCATTGCCACCATCATTAATAGCCGCTTGATGTATTGCCTGAACCGCTGCAAAAAATGTAGTGCTATCTTTCAATCGATGATTCCAATCAAATTGAATCATTTCTGTATTAAAAATATTTTCTGCAAACATTTCCCAAAAGTGGATATTCAATTTTGAATGGACTGCATATTTTACGCCCAACATGCCGATTCCTGCGCTTGTTATATTATTTGAGTAATTCGAAATGGAACCATCGATATTTACGCCACTGGGATAAAGTCCAATAGAAGCGCCTGGCTTAAACCATTTCAATGTTCCTCTTGGTGATATTCCTTTAATCCAGCCTCCAACAAATCCCATTTTTTTGATTTCATTAATATTCAACCAAATGCCACAAATTCCCGACGGCATCATTCTGCCATCTTGCGTATTGATAAATGGGGTATTGATTAATTGTCTACCCAAAATAACATTTGATTTTTTAAATTGGTATTTTATATAAAATTCTTGAAGTATGGCCAGATTATTTTTATTATTTGGCTGTTCAATATTAAATAAAGAAGATTCGTATCTATTCAACTGTTTGGTTGTAGAATCTGGTTTTGTAAAATCTGAAGAGCCCAAGTTAAACGTATAATAACCACCCACTGCCAATTGAAATCCATGAAATTTTGCTGTTTCAAATTTCAATCTTCCACCAACCGCATTTGCATAATAATCTGTCAAATTATTTTGATTGTCTGTGGCCATAAAATAATACCTAAAATGTCCATTTACCGTACCAGATTTAAATACATTCAAAAGAGATTTTGTATTGGCATTTACATTCTCATTAAATTTTTCCTGAGCTTCTGTAAGTTTTTGATTTTGAGCAAAAATTTGAATCGTTCGAAAAAAAAGGCACGTTATTAAAAAATATTTTTTCACTATTTACTTTTTACTTTTTGAGTTTCCTTTTTTTTCTGTTCCAAAGCTATTAGTTTAAATGGCCCAAACTTATGTTGATTTGCAGTAAATGAATCTGCATAAGGTCCAAAAGGATGATCAATTGGTTTCTTCGAAATATCGGGCCAATCCTTTGGAACATTGATGTGTGGCCTGTCTCTAGAAACAACAAATGCAGCTACATCCCAAGCTTCTTCGTCGCTCAACATAGGATTTTGATAATTGACGCCTTGAGGCATATTGTATTTAACAAACTTGGCAAAATTACTGATGCGATACAACCCTGCTCCATCATTAAAACTATGTCTTCCCCATAATGCGGGATAAGTATATTCTGATAAATCTAAATTAAAAACGCCTTGTCCGTTTTCCTGATGGCAACTTTGACATTTTGCGATATAAACCTTTTTTCCATTTTCAGGATTGGCAGCGCGTTCCAAAAAATCCAAATCTTTAAACCCCGACCCTTCCGCTTTTCTGCCCTTTTCAACATTAGAACCTATGAAAGTAATGTATGCTTTAATCGCCTGCATTTCTTTACCATTTGTATCTAATGCAATGCCATTTAAACTCCGTTGAAAACAATCATTTATGCGTTTGTATATATTTTCAATAGCACCACTTCTGGCTCTATACTTTGGATATAATGAAGCTACCGAGCCAAAGTTATTACCCCACACTTTTGTACCTGCATCCAAATGACAATTTTGGCAATTCAATCCATTACTCATTTGAAATACAGAACCTTTAGGACCTAAATATTTTGAAGTATGCGAAATCAATTCTTTTCCATAAGAAACGGATGCTTTCAACTTTAAATCAGTGATACTCTCTACATCAGAAGCTGTCCAATATACCTTTTCTGCTGAATTGGTTGAAGCCGATGAATATGATGAATTTAAATTGTTTTTTTGAACTTCAATAGGCTGGTTGCCATGATAAATGATAAAGGGAATAGAAATGATTCCGATAATTAAAATAACAATAATCAGAATTAATTTATTGATGACAGCAAACAAATTCTCGTTGATTTCTTCTTTGTTTTGTGAATTTTCCATGATTAAACCAATAAGGCCAATAATGCAATTTGTTTTTAATTAGTCCTTAAATAAACGTATCAAATATAGCAAAAAGAAAAGCAATGATCATGGCAAAAAATCCGTCTCCAATAGTAACCTAAATTATCTCTGGGAAAGAATTACTTAAATTCAACCTAATCCCAAAATCATTCCGCATAAGATATATAGCGAACAAGTGTTTTCTTTAGAAAAAAAACAATAACCTTAATCAACACTTTATAAGCTTGTTTAAAACAACGCCTAAAGCTCTTGCTATACAACGATTAACAAAAACTGAAACAAAGCCATAAGTGGTTGAAGGAAATTTCTCGCAATCCTTACGAGGGAATTGGCAGAATCTTTAAATTTTAAATATGCATGCTTCTGAGGTAGAAGAATAGAAGATGTACATCGAATAATTTACAGTATAGTTGATAACCAAATACAGCTTTCAAATGCAGATGCCATTTTGAAAAAAAAGTAAATCAGTAAGGGAAGCAATACTAGATAAGCCATCAGAAATGATGGCTTATACATTTGTCTATCAGTGAGTTAGGGTAGCTGCATCTTTTTTCAGTTTTTTGTATTTTTATAATTACAATTAAATACTATGGCAATGAAGAAAAGTTGGCTTGATAAATTGAATGAAAATAAAGAGCCAATAATTAAAAGAATTGATATTGATTTTGCTGATATTCCATCAGGCAGTAAAATGTTAATTGCTACCCCAAAAATCATAGATAAGTATATTCAAGAAATTGGTGTTGGAAAACGCATAAACATAAAAACATTACGAAAAGACCTTGCTATTGATCATAATGCTGATTACACTTGTCCTGTAACTACTGGAATATTTTTGCGAATTGTAGCAGAAGCAAATTATGAAAAGTTGCAACAAGGAAATTGTTTTGAGGAAATCACTCCTTTTTGGAGAGTGATTGAACCGAATAGTGCATTAGCCAAGAAACTCACATTTGGACAAGATTTTTTATTAAAACAAATTGAAAAAGAAAGTGTAAACTGAAAAAGGTTATACTTTTATAGTGTAACCTTTTTTATGTTTTATGGATAAGCTAGTTCAATTTCTAAAAAAGTACCGAAATGAAGTCATCGTAGGAGTACTTGTGTTTCTCTATTTCATTTTCAGAGATGTAATTAAGTCCTTTCTGTAAAATTGCAGGAAGTTCAACCCTTCAATTTTAGGATAGTTACAACCTTAATCATCACATTATAGTTGCATCTTTTCTTTTTTTAAAGTTGTTTGTTTTAATTTAGGTCTAAATCAAATAGACTCAAAATGAATTCACCTTTTAACAAGTTCCTCTACATTGGTTTTTTACTATTAGGCTTATACCAAGCAATTATTTCTAAAGACTATATTCAAGCAGCTGCATCTATGGGTATAGGATTGGCATTCGACCCATTCAATCAAGAACAAAAGTGGAATGACAGACCAACTTGGCAAAAGGCAGTTATGATTATTCATCTTGCATTAGTTGCAGCAATGTTTGGATTTGGTATTGGGTTGAATGACAAATAAACGGCCTGAAATATTACAATAAGTTCAAGTCTTTAATTTCCAGATAGTCACATACTAAACCATCGACATAAAACCGCTTTTTTCACCTGCTAATTTTGTCTGCATGAACAACTTTTGCATATTGAAAAGAACATTCGTTTTTTTGGAAAAAACTACTTTGATGATTTTCCCAAAACCTTGAAACGGTATGAAAATCCGAAAGCAATATAATTATCGGGGGCATTTTTTGTAATACCGTATCCACCAGACAAGTCAATCATGAAATTGTTGTTGATTAGATAAGTGAAACCGCCGTCAAAACCATGCCAAGCCTTTGATGATCGTGGTGCGAAGCCGTATAATTCTGCATACATCCCCAGTTTTTCAGTAGCGGATAACCCGACAGCAAAAGTATAAAGATATGTTTCTTCAGGTGTTTCCCCATTCCATTCGGCACCCAGATTGTAGGAGATAGAGAATGCAGAAGTGATGTTATGGGCCATTAAAAACCGAAAAGAGGGTGCAGCAAAAGTCGTCCTTAAATTTTTACTGCCGATATTGGCACTGGTCAGATGACCAATGAAAGAGGTATGTGGTATGATGCCTTTTTCTTTCCATAGATTTGTTTTAAAACCGATGGTGACAGGCATCAGTCCGATCTCGCTGTTTTTATTCACTTTGTTTTTTAATTCTGTGATTTCTGTAATTATTCTTAATTCCAAAAGATTGTTGATGCCATATTTCCACAAGCACGACGGGTAAGTGAAGTTTCTGTTTGCCTCATCTGTTTTTTCCATTAAAAAACCGTTTTCAGCTTGTATGAATCCTGAAGGAACAATAGCAGGTGTTTCGGTTTGGTCGGGCCTGTCCAACTGTATCGGTCCGAGTTGCTGAGCAAACAAATTGTTAATACTTAAAATGGTAATCCAAATCAAGTGGAAGATAGTCTTTTTCATTATTGCCATTTCGTGAATTTACATCATTTTAAAAACATCAGGACTCACAATAATCATAACGTTAATCATCGTGTAATAGCTGCATCTTTTTAGTTTTTTCTACAATAATTTATTAAATTAATTGTTTATAAACTCTTTAGCTTTTTGGAAATTTCTTTCATGATTTTTTTCTAAACCAATCATCCTTCTCATTGTTTTATTTACACACTATAATGTAAAAAAAATTTTGAAATCAAAATATTCATCGTAATATTGCGATGAAATGGGCATTACAAAATCAATCGACTATAGGAAAGCAGAATTGGATATTGCCAAATATGCAAAAGCTTTAGCGCATCCTGCAAGGATTGCAATCATTCAATTACTGCTTAAAAAGCAATCATGTATTTGTGGTGATATTGTTGATGAATTACCTATTTCTCAAAGCACAGTATCACAACATTTAAAAGAACTCAAAGAGGTTGGACTAATCAAGGGAGAGATTGAAGGCGCCTCAGTTTGTTATTGTCTTGATGAAAAAGAATGGTCAAAAGCAAGATTATTATTTGTTCAGATGTTTGACAAGGTTGCTGTGAATAAGACTAAGTGTTGTTGATTTTTTTGACCTAACCTATCTGCATATTTAGTTATCACAAATAAAAAAAATAATGAAATCAGAAGCAGAATTAAAGCAAATCGTAAAACAAAAGTATAGCGAGATTGCTTTGCAGGATAAGGAAATAAACATGTCATCTTGTTGCGGTGCAGGAGAATGCTCTACTGAAATATATAACATCATGAGCGATGATTATACTTCATTGAAAGGATACAATGCAGACGCTGATTTAGGTTTGGGATGTGGTTTGCCTACCCAATTTGCAAAAATTAAAAAGGGGGATGTAGTTGTAGATTTGGGAAGTGGGGCCGGCAATGATTGTTTTATTGCGAGACACGAAACTGGTGAAACAGGAAAGGTAATTGGGATAGATTTTACTCCTAAAATGATTGAGAGAGCGAGAATAAATGCTGAGATGAGAGGGTTTAATAATGTGGAATTTCGTGAAGGTGACATTGAACACATGCCTATAACAGCAAATGCAGCTGATGTTATTGTAAGTAATTGTGTTTTAAATCTTGTACCCAATAAAAATGGTGTATTTAAAGACATGTATAGAGTTTTAAAACCAGGCGGTCATTTTAGTATTAGCGATGTTGTATTAGAAGGTGCACTTCCAGATGGTTTGAGAAAAGACGCAGAGATGTATGCAGGGTGTATTTCGGGTGCTATTCAAAAAGAAGTTTATTTAGAACTTATCAAATCGAATGGGTTTAACAATATTATTATTCAAAAGGAAAAACCAATTGTAATTCCAGACGATATATTAAAAAACTATTTGAGTGTAGAGCAAATACAATCCTTTAAAAGTGGTGCCTCAGGCATTTTTAGTATAACAGTTTATGCTCAAAAACCTTTATCAGAAAAATCAACATCTTGTACACCAGGTTCAGGATGTTGTTAAACTAATTCATATGAAACAATTTATCATTAAATATAAGAAACCAATTATCATTACCACATCTTTAGTGGCATTGCAATTATTGTTTGGTTTTGACCCCAAATTCACAATTATTAATATCGTTTGGTTATTCGTTTAAATTATGAAAAAGAAAATTTTAGTCCTTTGTACAGGAAATTCCTGTCGTAGTCAAATTGCACATGGATATTTACAACAATTTGGCGGCGATAAGGTAGAAGTATATAGTGCTGGAGTAGAAACACATGGTGTTAATCCCAAAGCCATTGCTACAATGAAAGCTGATGGAATTGATATTTCAAGCCACACTTCTAATAACGTATTAGAATATCAAGGAATTGAATTTGATTTCGTGATTACGGTATGTGATCATGCAAAGGAACGTTGTCCTTACTTTCCAAGTAAAGCAATAAAATTTCATTATAACTTTCCTGATCCTGCAAAGGCTGTTGGAACAGATGAACAAGTGAAAATAGAATTTGATCGAGTTCGAAATTTAATTAAGGATTATTGTCAAGATTTTATTAGTCATAATATTGCTCATAACAATTAATTTCTCAACTCTAGCTGAATTTTGAAATTAAAATAATTCTTCATCGAATAATTTATATCACTCCTCCAATAGTTTGAGGTCATGCTATTTAGTTTTACTCAAAAAACAACATGACCACAAATGCATTATCACAAAAACTTCAAAAAATTTTCATAGAAGAAGTTTATGGAACTCCTTCAACTGACAATTATTATCTTGGCATTAA
>JAIXWH010000064.1 GCA_027484165.1 Chitinophagaceae bacterium
ATATAGCTTCAGTTCCACTCAATGTTCCTGCGCTTGGGGGCGCTGTTACCGTTACCGTTCTTGTTGCCGTTGCATTACTGCAACCACCCGTACCTGTTACTGTGTAGGTCATAACCGATGATCCAGCAGCTACTACTGTAACCTCTCCGCTTGATGCATCTATCGTTGCTACTGATGGAGTAGCCGAACTCCAGCTTCCTCCACTTACTGAAGAACTGAAAGTTGTTGTTCCTGTTGTGCATATAGCTTCAGTTCCACTCAATGTTCCTGCGCTTGGGGGCGCTGTTACCGTTACCGTTCTTGTTGCCGTTGCATTACTGCAACCACCCGTGCCTGTTACTGTGTAGGTCATAAGCGATGATCCAGCAGCTACTACTGTAACCTCTCCACTTGATGCATCTATCGTTGCTACTGATAGAGTAGCCGAACTCCAGCTTCCTCCGCTTACTGAAGAGCTGAAAGTTGTTGTTCCTGTTGTGCATATCTCTTCAGTTCCACTCAATGTTCCTGCGCTCGGGGGCGCTGTTACCGTTACTGTTCTTGTTGCCGTTGCATCACTGCAACCACCCGAACCTGTTACTGTATAGGTCATAACCGATGGTCCAGTTCCTATTACTGTAACCACTCCGCTTGATGCATCTATCAATGCTACTGATGAGGTTGCTGAACTCCAGCTTCCTCCACTTACTGAAGAACTGAATGTTGTTGTTCCTGTTGTGCATATTTCTTCTGTTCCACTCAATGTTCCTGCGCTTGGGGGCGCTGTTACCGTTACAACCACCTCAGTCCTACTACTAGATTCAGTACCATCAAAATCTTCCACCCAAAATGATGTTGTAGTTGTTAAGTTATCTGTCACATAAGTTAAATCTGAGGAGCTAGACCCTTCATATAGTGGTGTTCCTCCTGATGAAGAACTATACCAGCGAAGATTTCCAGTAATACTGTTTGTAACTGTTAGAGTTGCAGTATTGCCGCTGCATATTGAAACTCCTGAAGCTGTCGGAGGGTCTATTGTGTTTGTACTAGAATGATAATTTAATTCTAAAGTATATTCTTTCACTTCAAAACTCTTTGCTTCCAATTGATGAAATGAAGAGCAAATCAAACTAAATACAAAACATGATTTCAAAAATAATCTTTGAATTGATTTTTTTGAGATTCCAAACTGCTTGTTGAATAAAGATTGCATATAGGTGGTTTAACTTGTATTTTAAAAAAACGCAAATAAATAACAACGATAAAATGTTAATTTTATTATTGTTTTTATAATTAAAAAAGTTTCAGTTAGATTATATCTAATTATTATATAATTTATGGATTGAAGGTACCAAATTTTGCTCTTTTTATTGCAATAAATCACCACAAATAATGAAATGTTAATAAAACTTGATTAAATAATTACAGAATTAAGTATTATTACCTATTTGATTGTATGTTTAATAACTTTAACTTCCCAACCCTATCGTATAAACATTTTTTTTATTGTGATGTATTTTTCATCGATTCTGTTAAATATGGATATTTTAAAAATTACACCTGTATTATTTTTTGTTTTATTAATTAATCTGACAAGTGATGTAAATGCACAGGATCGGCAAAAAACAAAACAAAAGAGAGATGCATTTAATCGTTTCCGAGAAAGAGAAAAGGAAAAAAAGAAAAAAAATATTCGAAAAGATTTGGAACATGAAGAAGAAAATGATGAGTATGATGGCCCAGATAAAGCAGCGCTTTTTGAGTTCAATAAAACTAAAGATCCAAAAACTGGAACAGTACCGAGAGAAAGAATTATTACTGCAATTGAAAAAACAAAAAAATTAAAAGTAGATGCGATTTTTAGAAATTTAAATTCAAGATCTGCAATTGCAACTTGGACTGAGAGAGGACCTTATACAGATGTCGTTGGTGCAAGTAATGGTAATACCAGAGCCAATAATGGAGTAACCGCAGGTAGAGTTAGAGCTGTTTTAGTTGATTCCTCAGATGCAACAAAAAAAACTGTTTGGGTTGGCGGTGTTGATGGCGGATTATGGAAAACTACTGACATTACCACTTCTCCTGCAAACTGGGTTTTAGTAAATGATTTTCTAAGCAACCTTGCTGTAACTGATATTTGTCAAAATCCAAGAGGCACAAAAGACACGATGTACTTTTGTACCGGTGAAGCCTACTCGAACTTAGATGCGGTAAAGGGAAACGGCGTTTTCAAAAGCGTAGATCATGGTGTTACATGGACACAACTGACAAGTACAATTTCATATGGATACTGTACCAGAATTCTCTGTGATTATTTAGGCAATATTTATTTAGCAACCAGAGGAAATGGACTTTTACGTTCAATAGATGGAGGGAACAACTGGACCACCATCACTCCTACCGGACTCAGTAATAGAATATGTGATTTGAAAATAAGCTCAACAGCTACTGCTGCAAGACTTCATGTTGTTGCAGGAATATTCTCAACACAAGCATACAGGTATACAGATATCCCAGCAACTGTTTCAAGTTCAAGTGGTTGGAATACACCAGCAACTGCTTTTCCCAGTTATAGCCAAAGAGCAGAAATAGCTTGTAGAGGAAATGTACTCTATGCATTACCTGCTGACGGAAATTATGAAGTGCCAACCATTTACAAATCAACTGATGGTGGAGCAAACTGGAGTCCTACATCCGGACAACCCTCTAGTGGCTGGGCAAGCGGTCAGGGTTGGTACAATTTAGCTGTTGACATCAATCCAAACAATACGAA
>JAIXWH010000118.1 GCA_027484165.1 Chitinophagaceae bacterium
TAGATCGTACTTTAGTAGTTAATCCTAAATCATTGACCGTTACTGCTGCCACCGCACAAAACAAAGCTTATGATGGTACAACAACAGCAAACATAAATAATGTAATCTTAAATGGAGTAGTTGGAACTGACAATGTAAGTGCTACTGGCGGAGGGGTTTTTGCAGACCAAAATGTAGGTTCTGCAATTAGTGTAACAGCATCATTAACCTTAACAGGTGCTCAAGCGGGTAATTATACTTTGGCGGGTCAACCTACTGGATTATCAGCCGATATTAATCCTAAAGAAGTAAATATTATAGGTTTAAGTTTTTCGAATAAGCCTTACGATGCAAATAACTTCGCATCAGTTAATGGTATCGCATCATTATCAGGAATTGTAAGTGCGGATATTAATGATGTTTATTTGTTTGAAGATTTTGCATCATTCACATTCTCTACTTCAGCAGTTGGAAACAATATTCCAATCATCATTAGTGATTACTTCCTGGATGGAATAGCAGCAGGAAATTATTCACTTGTAATTCCAACTGATTTAACTGCTAACATCACTCCACTTTCTTTATATATAACAGGACTTAGTGCGAATAATAAAACCTATGATGGATTAACAACAACCACTCTTAGCGGAACACCTATATTGAATGGAATTTTATCAGGAGAGGAAAGCGAGGTTCAATTGAGTGGAACAACAGCAGTTGCTAATTTTAGTTCTGCAAATGTTGGTAACGGAATAACAGTTAACGTTAGCGGATATACGCTTACCGGTTCGTTGGCAGGAAATTATACAGTAACTCAGCCTAACGGATTAACTGCTAACATCACAAAAGCTGCATTAACTGTTAGCGGAATTACTGCAAACAATAAAGTATATGACAGAACAAAAACGGCTACCTTGAGCGGCACTGCAATTTTATCTGGATTGGCTTCTACAGATGCGGCAACAGTTATCCTTGGAGGTACCCCTTCTGCATTGTTCAATGATTCAATAGTTGGTGCTACTAAACCAGTATCTGTAACAGGATATACCATATCCGGAACTGCAGCAAGTAACTATGATTTTACACAACCAACTGGTTTGACAGCTGATATTACACAAGCTTCACAAACGATTACATTTAATGCTATCCCTGTAAAATCAACAGGCGATGCAAACTTTAAGTTGCTTGCAACCGCAAGCTCATTCCTTCCTGTTACCTATACCAGCTCCAATCCTTTAGTTGCAACAATCGGAGGTATTAATGGCGACACCATTATCATAGTTGGTGCAGGTATAACAACAATTACAGCATCTCAAGTTGGAAATATCAATTATACAGCTGCAACAAATGTTCAACAAACATTAACAGTTTTAGCAGCCATAGCAAAATGGAGTTTTGATGCTATAACTTCAACAAATACAGGTACAACAGTAAGTCTAGGATCTGGTTCTACAGCAGCTGATCAGGGTGTTCAAACATCAGGATCTAGTTTCGCAGCGGTACACTCAAGTGCTTCAACAGTTTGGTCTAACCCTGCAGGTAATGGATCAACCAAATCAATCAGTTCTAATAATTGGAGTGTTGGAGATTACTATCAATTTGTTGTGAATACAAATGGCTACTATAATTTAAGTGTTTTATTTGATCAAACAGGTAGTGGTACAGGTCCAAGAAATTTCAAATTGCAGTATAGCAAAAATGGATCAACTTATACGGATTTTACTTCATTTACAATTCCTTATAATACAACTGCAACCCCAACTTCTGCTTATAGCTGGAGCACCTCAAGTATTAACAACGCTTCAAGAATGAATTTCGATTTAAGTTCAATTATAACATTGAATGGAGTTAGCACTGCGTATTTCAGAATCGTGAATACGGATAATGTTGCAATTAATGGAGGTACAGTAGCAGCAGCAGGTG
This sequence comes from Chitinophagaceae bacterium, assembly GCA_027484165.1. Taxonomy (GTDB): domain Bacteria; phylum Bacteroidota; class Bacteroidia; order Chitinophagales; family Chitinophagaceae; genus Ferruginibacter. The sequence continues at coordinate 1,903 of JAIXWH010000118.1, forward strand.
CATCAAGAATTGATAATTTCACATTAACCGGTAGAGCTTGTGAAGGCTTAACTACATTTAATGTTACTGGTGGAGGATCTTATTGTAATACTACAACCGGATTTTCAATTGGATTAAGTGGGTCAATTGCAGGAACAACCTACCAATTAGTTAGAAATGGTTCTATAAACGTTGGGTCTGCAATTTCAGGAACAGGTGCTGCTCTTGACTTTGGAAATCAAATCACTCCAGGAGCCTATACTTTAGTAGCAACGGATACAACAACAAAATGCACTACCACAATGACTGGAACTGCAAGTATTGTTGAAAAAGTATCTACTGTTTCTTCACAATCCCAATCTGCTTGTGACAGTTACACATGGAATGGTGTTACTTACACAACAAATGGTACTTATTCATGGAGTGGTACCAATGCTGCAGGATGTGATTCAACAGCAACATTAAACTTAACAATAACTACAAGTACAAGTAATGCATCATCTGCGTCTACTTGTGATAGTTATACATGGTCAGTTACAGGTTTAACTTATACTACGTCAGGTACTTACTCAAAAGTTTCTGGTTGTCATACAGAGATTTTAAATCTAACAATTACAGCAAGTACTAGCAATACAACTATTGAAAGTGTTTGTAATAGCTATTTATGGTCAGTTACAGGGTTAACTTATACAACATCAGGATCTTATTCAAAAGTTACTGGTTGTCATACAGAATTATTAAACCTAACCATCAATCAACCTACCTCATCAATTGAGGAAGTAAGTTCACCAGGATCATACACATGGCCAGTAACAGGTTTATCGTACCCATCTAGTGGAACTTACACAAAGACAGGATTGACAAATGCGTCAGGTTGCGATAGTGTTGTGATTTTATCATTAACGATTACTTGTGCACCAACCTCATCAACAGAGACGATTAGTGCGTGTGGATCATACATATGGCATGGCACTACATACACTGCTTCAACAAACACACCTACATGGATTACTACTAATGTAGCAGGCTGTGATTCAGTAGTTACCTTGAACTTAACCATAAATAATGGTACTTATAACAATTATAGCGAAGTAGCATGTAACA
>JAIXWH010000149.1 GCA_027484165.1 Chitinophagaceae bacterium
AAAAGAAGAATAAAAAAATTAGGATACACCGTAGTATTTGGACAAGTGATTTTTAAAATGGTTGCAGTTCCGATTTTAAAATATTTTTCCAAACAAAAAATTCAAGCTTATTTAAAACACCATCATATCAATTGCAATGAAATATCTACTGAAGTAGTACATGTTGTCTCAGTAAATTCAGACCATGTTATTGATTTGATTTCAAGTGAATCACCAGATGTTATTGTGATTAATGGAACCAGTATTATTTCCAAAAAAGTTTTGTCAACCATTGCATGCCCGGTCATTAATATGCATGTAGGAATTACACCCATGTATAGGGGCGTTTATGGTGGTTATTGGTCACTGGTAAACAAGGATGAAGCGAATTGTGGTGTTACTGTTCATTTGGTAGATTCGGGTATTGATACAGGAAATGTGTTGTATCAATCCAGAATTGACGTATCATCAAAAGATAACTTTGCGGTGTATCCGGTAAAACAAATGATTGCAGGATTGCCTTATTTGGTAAAGGCGGTTGAAGATGCGCTCACAAACAATATTCAACACGTAAAAACAGAAGGAAAATCATCCATTTGGACACATCCAACCTTGGTAGAATATTTATACAACCGAATATTTAAAGGCGTTAAATAATTTCAATCAATTATTTTTACTTCAAATTATAAAATGCAATCACCTCCATTAAAAATTACATTTCTAGGAACCGGAACCAGCGGAGGCGTTCCTATGATTGCATGCAGTTGTGATGTTTGTTGCTCTGTGGATTCAAAAGATAAAAGATTGAGAAGCAGTATTCTGATTGAAAGCGATACAACAACGCTAGTTGTTGACACTACTCCTGATTTTCGCACTCAGATGCTGAATGCAAAAGTGAGAAAATTAGACGCGGTAATTTATACCCATCCTCACAAAGACCATATTGCTGGCTTGGATGATGTAAAAGCATTCAATTATTTTCATCAGCATCCGATGCGTGTATTTGCAAACACACTTACCCAAAATGCGTTGAAAAAAGAGTTCGGATATATTTTTGAAGATTTTAAATACCCTGGAGTACCTGATGTAAATCTGCATGACATCCCTGAGGAGTTATTTTTCATTGGAGACATTCCTGTTCTGCCTATAAAAGTGTGGCATTTGAAAATGCCCGTTCTGGGATTTCGCTTTGGCGACTTTACTTATATCACAGATGCAAATCTGATTGAAGACGCCGAGTTGGAAAAAATAAAATATTCAAAAACATTAGTATTGAATGCACTGCGAAAAGAAAAACATCTTTCTCATTTTACATTGGATGAAGCCATCGCTGTTTCGCAATCGTTGAACATTCCTCAAACTTATTTTACGCATATCAGTCATCAATTGGGCTTTCATCAAAATATCAATAAAGAATTGCCGGAAAATATCGAATTGGCTTATGATGGAATGGAGATAAACTGCAATTGATTACTGTTTTTTTCTCTTGAAAATTATTTCATAGGATTCTAATTTTCCTAAATGGAAAATAGAGTAAATCCTCATTTCTTTTATTTTACAAAAAGGGAAAAGAATGGAATAGTAATTGTGCTGTTGCTTAATCTCTTTATATATTTTATGCCTGACTTACTTGATTATTTATTTCCGACAGTAGATAAAATTGATTATAAAAAAATAGAGGAATTAAAACGATTAAAACTCATTACAAGCGAAAGTGCAGATGAGGAGGATTCAATTGCCTATATCCATCATCAAGAGAGTAAAAAGCCCTCAAGTTATTATCAAAATTTTGATCCAAACACGATTACTGAAAAAGAATGGGCAGATTTGGGAGTTAAGCACAAGACCATTGCCACGATAAAAAAATACATCAACAAAGGGGGAAGGTTTTACAAGCCAGAGGATTTAAAAAAAATATGGGGACTCTCATCTCAAAAATGTGATGAGTTGATTCCCTTTGTCAAAATTAATTCGAGTTTTCAGTCTGTTTCAACAGTTACACAAATGTCAAAAAAAGAAAAATCAGCGTATAAAAAAACTATTATTGAATTTAACGGTGCTGACTCAATTCTGATTGAAAGTTTGCCGGGTATTGGTCCTGCTTTAGCGCATAGAATTATTGCATATAGAAATAAGTTAGGAGGATATTACGAGGTGGAACAATTAAAAGAAGTTTGGGGTTTACAGGATTCTGTTTATCAAAAAATTAAAGACAAAATCACTGTAAATGCAGCTGCTATTCAAAAAATCAATGTCAATCAAGTAAGATTTGAGCAATTAAAAGCGCATCCTTATGTCGGCTATAAATTAGCCAATACAATTATCAATTTTAGAAATCAACATGGAACATTTAAATCATTAGAGGATATTCAAAAAATTATCCTCATTAACGAAGAAATCTACAATAAAATCAGTCATTATTTAGTAGTGGAATAAACTCAAAAACTAACGCTTGTTGGTATTTTTATTTGGCTAAATTGCATACAAATAAAACCTACAATGGACTTTCTACAAAGTGAACTAACGCAACAGGTAGCGCAGACTGCCAAAGATTTTGCTAATCAACATATTCGTCCTTCGTTGATGGAGTGGGACGAATCGCAAGAGTTTCCGGTACCTATTTTTAAAGAATTAGGCAAGTTGGGAATGATGGGAGTATTGGTGCCTGAGCAATATGGCGGAACAGGATTGAGTTATTTTGAATACAATGTAATCATTCAGGAAATCGCAAAAGTTTGCGGATCAATAGGTTTGTCATTAGCAGCACATAATTCATTGTGCACGGGACATATTTTATCATTCGGAAACGAAGCACAAAAGCAGAAGTATCTTCCCAAATTGGCTACAGCCGAATTTATAGGCGCATGGGGTTTAACTGAGCCCAATACCGGTAGTGATGCTGGCAATATGAAGACTACTGCAGTAAAAGAAGGAAACAACTGGAGAATTAATGGAGCAAAAAGTTGGATTACCCACGGCAAATCAGGAGATGTGGCCGTTGTGATTTGCAGAACAGGGGAGCCAAGGGCAAAAAATAATTCAACTGCGTTTATAGTTGACCGTAATACTCCAGGATTTACAGCCGGGAAAAAAGAAAATAAGTTAGGCATGCGCGCCAGTGAAACTGCCGAGATGATTTTTGATAACTGTATCATATCTGATGAAAATCGTTTGGGTGAAGTAGGAGAAGGATTTAAGCAAGCCATGAAAATATTGGATGGAGGAAGAATATCCATAGCAGCATTAAGTTTAGGCATTGCAAAAGGAGCGTATGAAGCCTCAGTAAAATATTCAAAAGAACGTCACCAGTTTGATCAACCCATTTCTAATTTTCAAGCCATTGCTTTTAAACTAGCTGATATGGCAACTAAAATCGAGTGCGCAGAACTGTTAATCAATCAGGCCTGCGATTTAAAAATGAGAGGGTTACCCATGACCAAAGAATCGGCAATGGCAAAATACTACGCCAGTGAAATTGCTGTAGAAATCAGTACCGATGCGGTGCAAATATTTGGTGGCTATGGATACACCAAAGATTTTCCTGTAGAAAAGTTTTACCGCGATAGTAAATTATGCACCATAGGCGAGGGAACCAGTGAAATACAGAAGCTGGTGATTAGTAGGGAGGTGTTGAGATAGAATTAAGCCCACCATTTAAATGGTGGGCTTTAATATTTTTGGGAAAATCCCCATTTTTTATCCGGAAAAAATCACTGCAATTTCATTAAGCCTCCTCCGTATCATATCTATCAACACGTTCAATGCCAGGCAAGTCCAATAAATTAGCAACCAATTTCTCCAATTGATCTTTATCCTGAACAAACACTTTTAAATTTCCTTTAAAAATACCGTCCTTCGCTTCGATAGTCATAGCCGCAATATTTACTTTCATCTCACCACTGATCAGATTCGTAATCTTATGTATCACACCTACATCATCTAATCCTAAAATCTTCAAACCAGTTAAGAAAGAGATTTCTTTGTTTTTCGCCCACTTGGTTTTTACCACACGATGCGCATGGTTTGCGAGTAATCTTGTTGCGTTAGGACAATTTGTTCTGTGAATTTTCAAACCCTCGCCAGTAGTAATAAATCCAAATACGTCATCCCCAGGAATAGGCTTACAGCAGTTCGCCAAAGTGTACATGATCTTATCACTGCTCTCACCGAAAATGATAAGCTCTGTTTCTTTCTTACTTAGCGGCTTTTCTGTAAAATCAAGTTTCTCCTCAACTATTTTTAAAGGTTTAGGTGGAATTAGTTTGTCGCCATGAACTGTAAATTCTTTTAATTCTTTGAGATCGATTTTCTTGATAGCAATATCATACAATAAATCAAGCGAGCTGTTTAATTTATAAAAATTAGCGAGCTCCTCAATATTTGACTGACTCATTACCGCATTCATAGCATTGAACTTTCTTTCTAAAATTCCTTTTCCTAAATCTGCTACTTGTCTTTTTTCTTCTTTGAGTGAGTCTTTAATCTTAGCCCTTGCCTTTGTGGTAACCACAAAGTTCAGCCATTCGTTATTGGGCTTTTGTTTGGCACTGGTGATGATCTCAATTTGATCGCCGCTTCTTAATTTATAACTGATGGGAACCAACTTGTGATTGACTTTTGCGCCGATGCATTTTGTACCAACAGCGGTATGAACACCAAAAGCAAAATCCAGTGCAGTTGCTCCAACTGGTAGCATTTTGATATCACCTTTGGGTGTATATACATAAATTTCTTCAGCAAGAAATGAGGTTTTGAAATCCTGTAAAAAATCTAAAGAGTTGCTCTCTTGATTGCTTAGCGCTTCTCTGATTTGGTTGAACCATTTGTCGAAATTACTTTCATCATCTTTACCTTCTTTGTATTTCCAATGAGCAGCAAGACCTTTTTCTGCAATATCATTCATTCTTTTGGTGCGAATCTGAACTTCCACCCACTGGCCCTGTGGCCCCATAACGGTAGTGTGTAATGCTTCGTAGCCATTACTTTTAGGATTGCTCAGCCAGTCTCTTAATCTTTCGGGAGAAGGGTTATACGCGTCCGTTATTATACTGTATACTTTCCAGCAATCTTCTTTTTCTTTATCAGCTTCTGAATCAACAATAATTCTAATAGCAAACAAATCGTAAACCTCTTCAAATGCAATACCCTTCTTTTTTATTTTAGACCAAATGGAGTGAATACTTTTAGGCCTTCCGTAAATTTCAAAATTCAACCCTGTGTTTTGAAGTTTCTCTTTCAGGGGTTTTATAAAATCGTTGATGTATCTGGTTCTTTCTCTCTTGGTATCCTGTAATTTTTGTGCGATGGTTTTGTAGGTTTCCGACTCCATGTACTTCATCGACAAATCTTCCATCTCGGTTTTGATATTATACAAACCCATTCTGTGCGCTAGCGGAGCATAAACATAAACAGTTTCAGAAGATATTTTAAGTTGTTTTTCTCTCTTCACACTATCCAACGTACGCATGTTGTGTAATCTGTCTGCCAGCTTGATGAGGATTACACGCGGATCATCAGTTAAAGTCAACAATATTTTTTTGAAGTTCTCTGCCTGCTGACTCGTATTGGCATCTATCACATTAGCAATCTTTGTAAGTCCATCTACAATTTTGGTGATTTCCGATCCAAATTCTCTCTGTATATCTTCAAGTGTAATATCGGTATCTTCAACCGTATCATGTAACAAGGCGCAAATACAACTTCTGATTCCCAGTCCGATCTCTTCTACACAAATTCTGGCAACGGCTATAGGGTGTAAGATATAGGGCTCCCCGCTTTTTCGCCTCATGGTTTTATGGGCGTCGGCAGCCATTTCAAAAGCAGTGCGGATAAGGTCTTTGTCTCCGGGCTTCATTTTTTCCTTAACGAGTTTCAGTAAACCCCTGTATTCGCGCAGAATTTCTTTTTTTTCTTCTTCTTCTGAAAGATGGTAATTCGATATAATGTCAGTTGTGGGCATGTTTCAGCACGAATTTACTTTAAAATCTGCTTGGAAACGACTGATTTTAAGGATTTTGATTATTTAATAGACTGATTTTTGAGGATTGGACTGAAAATAAACGGGCACTCAAATATACTTTTATTTAGCGTTCTATTTTTCCAATAAAAGTCTTAGTTTTGCCCCCCGTTTACAAATGAACATTTATGTTTATTGTAATCAAAGCGGATGTGGCGAAATTGGCAGACGCACCAGACTTAGGATCTGGCGCCGCGAGGCATGTAGGTTCGACCCCTATCATCCGCACAGTTTTAAGTTGATAAGTAGTAAGGTTGAATGTTAGCAATCTTCTTGCATACAGGATACGATTCGCTTATCAACTTATTTTATTTTAAAACGTTTCAATTAAAAAAATATGTCTGCAGTTGTTAGAGAAAACATGGGATTATTAACTGATAAATTAACAGTTAAAGTAAGTAAGGATGATTATTTCCCTTCATTTGAAAAAAAGTTGAAAGAATACAGCAAAACAGCTAACATACCTGGCTTTCGTAAGGGTATGGTTCCGGTAGGAATGATTAAAAAGATGTATGGTCCTTCGATTTTCAACGATGAAGTATTAAGAAGTGTTGAGAAAAAATTATACGCTTATCTAAACGAAGAGAAGCCGGATATATTCGCACAACCACTTCCTTTGGAAAAAGATCTAAATCAATTGGATATCAATAATCCATCAGATTATGATTTCGCTTTTGAGATTGGATTAAAACCATCTTTTGAGTTGCCCAACTTTGGTAAAGAAACATTAACCCAGCATAAAGTTGAAGTAACTGATGTCATGATTAAGGAAGAAATCGACCGCATGCAAATCAAAGGCGGTAAAATGACAGAACCAGAGGCGATTAATAATGAAGAAAATGTATTGAATATTTTGATTTCTGAGTCGGATAAAGAAGGAAACCTTGTAGAAGGAGGTGTCAGTAAAGAGAATTCAGTACTCTTAAAATACTTTACTCCAAAAATGCAAAAGCAATTGATGGGTAAAAAAGTAAACGATTCGATTGTATTTCAATTAGACAAAACTTTTGAAGGCGACAAGTTGGAAATGATGTTGCATGATTTAGGCTTTGATAAAAAAGATAAAGAAGCGGCTTCAAAGTTTTTCAAATTAGACCTTGTAAAAATTGGATTGATAGAAAAACGTGAATTAAATGAAGAGTTCTTCAATGAAGTATATCCTGGTAAAGGAATTGCATCTGAAGATACTTTCAGAACTACACTAAAAGAAGATATTGAAAAGTATTGGGAATCACAAAGCCGTAACCAGCTTCATGATCAGATTTATCATTTGCTTTTAGATAAAACTTCGATGGAATTTCCGGCAGCATTTTTGAAAAGATGGTTGCAGTCGGGAGGAGAGAAACCAAAAACTGCCGAAGAAGCAGAAGCGGAATTTCCAGTTTTCAGCAATCAATTAAAATGGACTTTAATCAGTGATAAAATCATTGTTGATAATAAGCTTGAAGTAACTCAGGATGATTTAAGAGTTCACATGAAGGAAGAAGTAATGCGTTATTTTGGTCAAATGAACATGGGTGAAGACATGAGCTGGTTGGACAGTTATTTAGACAGAATGATGAAAGACGAAAAGCAAGTTGATGCGACCTACAGAAGAATGATTACTGAGCGTTTGTTTGACTTTGTAGAAAAACAAGTAAAAACAAAAGACAAGAAAGTTACTCCTGAAGAATTGAACGGATTACAACATAATCATCAACATTAATAATCAGGCCAGGGCGTCCAGACACCCTGATTGAACTGATTTAATCTATTAAGGCCTTCCTTTGAAGGTCTTTTTTTTATGTTTCTTCAGGGTGTCCGGACACTCTAAGAAACAATTAACATCTTCTTGATTGCACATTTCCATAACATTAATATATTTGACTCTAAATTATTAGATATGAAATCTTTTATATTCTCATTTTTTATTTTGATTTGTGCTTGTCAAGTCAAATCTCAAGAACTTAGCTCCAACCAAAATCCAAATTATAAAGTAAGTCTGGCAAAGTATGAAAACCAAACAGCTTCCTTAACTTCAACTATGAACACAACAGAACAGGATACTTACAAAGCATATGATTGGACAGAAGCAAAAGAAGCAAAAAGAAAAGACAGGATTGCAAGAAGACAGGAGCGCGCTTTGGCAAGAATCAACAACAGAAGTTGTTTCATGGATTATATGTTATGGAGTCAACCTTATTTTTTTTACAGATATTAATTCAGCACTTTAAACTTTATTTATTTTATGAAAAGAATTTATTTATTTGCAGTCATTTTAATTTCAGTATTCACATTTTCCTGCTCGCATCAAGTAACCAGAATTGAACCTACAGCAACTCCCGATATTAACGGCTCATGGAATAACACAGACAGCAGATTAACAGCAGAGGAGATGATCAAGCAATGCTTAGGTGAAGCATGGTTGGCAAATTATAATGATAGCAAGGGCAAAAAACCTGTGGTTATAGTTGGAATGGTTGCCAATAAAAGTCATGAGCACATCGAAGCCGAAACATTTATAAAAGACTTGGAAAGAACTTTCATCAAAACAGCTAAAGTTGGATTGGTTCAAAGCGGTAAAAAAAGAGAAGAGCTCAGAGCTGAAAAAGCAGACCAACAAAGCAACGCTTCTGTAAGCTCCATGAAGAAATTCGGTTTAGAAAATGGAGCTGATTTTATTTTACAAGGATCTATCAACTCTATTGTTGATGCATATAAAAGAAAAAAATCAGTTACCTATCAGATAAATTTAGAGCTTACCAATATTGAGACCAATGAAATTGTGTGGATAGGCGAAAAGAAAATTTCAAAATTGGTAAAAAACTAAATTTTATTTTTAGATTCTTTTTTCAAAATGAAGTCATTTAATAATCAGGCATTAATAGTTATTCTGTTGATGCCATTTTTTTATTCATGCAGCACTTATCAAATGAAGATGAGTGATTATGGCAATAAGCTTCATTCACATCAATACAATAAAGCGATAAAAAGTATTGAAAAAAATAAATTATTAAAACATAAGCGCAATAGCCTTTTATACAATATGGAATTAGGAAGATTGCATATGCTTAATAACAATCTCCAAAAAAGTAATGAGTATTTCAATGCTGCAGATGCTTTATTGGAATCAAACTACAAAAATATAAAAGATGTTGCAGTAAGTAACTTAACCAACCCTATGCTGGAAACATACAGGGGAGAAGAATATGAAAAATTAATGGTCAATTATTTTAAAGCTATTAATTATGCAAACTTGGATAAAACTGAAGATGCTGTGGTTGAAGCGAGAAGAATCACTTTGGCGACAAACAGATTAAATGAAAAATTTGATGGTAAAATATCCAGATATAGTAAAGACCCTTTTATTCTGAATCTTCAGGGGTTGATTTACGAAATGAATGGCGACTGGAATAATGCGTTTATTGCTTACCGCAATGCCGCAGATGTTTATTTGAATGCAAATTCGGCATACTATGGTGTAGAAATCCCCAATCAATTGAAACAGGATTTGCTGCATGCTGCCAACATGATGGGATTTTCGGACGAGCAAAGCAGATATGAAAATCTTTTTAATCAAAAATTAAGTTCGCAAAAAAGCGACTCCACTTCTGAATTGATTTTGTTTATAGAGGAAGGGTCAGCGCCAGTAAAAGAAGATAACAGTATTGTTATTACCAATACCAATGGAATTGGCTCATATCAATATATGGACAGATATGGCGCCTATGTTTCGGTTCCGTATAATCACAGAAACTACGGCATTAAAGACGATAAAATCAGCAATATCAGAACCATAAAAGTATCCTTACCTTCCTTTAGAGTTGTTTCGAATAAATCAAATAGTATCAATATTAAAGTGAATGATAGCGAATACAGCCCTGAACTTGTAGAAGACTTTAATTCTTTAGCCATTAAAATCCTTGATGAAAGGTATCTTTCTGAAATCGCAAAAGCGATGACCAGATTCATAGTAAAAAAAACAATGGAGGTGGGTTCATCAAAACTGGCGGAAAGCTTAGCGCAAAAAAAAGATGATAAAATGAGCGAGAAAGAGAAAAAAGAAAATAAAGAAAATGCAGAAAACATTGGTAAGGCAATTGGTTTTTTAGTTAACATGACAAATACTTTTACTGAAAAAGCAGACACTAGAACCTGGTTGAGTTTACCTGCTTATATCAGTTATGTAAGAATCCAATTGAATCCTGGAGAAAATAAATTAATATTGAATGGTTCCGGTAAATCTATAAATATCAATGTAACATCAAAAAAAGGACTTCAAATAAGAAGTGTTATTTTTAATTAGAAAGTAGCATTGAAATCATTCATTCTAAAACTTTAAACAAAATAAATATGAAAATCATTAAGCTTTTATTGTTAATTACACTTCCCTTTTCTGTATTTGCTCAACATAAAGACAGAGGTATACAGTTTGTTCATAACAAGTCATGGAGTGATATAAAGAAACAGGCAAAAAAAGAGAAAAAATACATTTTTGTAGATTGTTTCACAACTTGGTGTGGCCCATGTAAATATATGTCTCGAGCAATATTTACGAATGATACGGTTGGAAAATTTATGAATGAAAATTTTCTAAGTTATAAAGCTCAAATAGATTCAAGTGAAAAAGATAATGATGAGATTAAAAACAGTTATGCAGATTTCGCATTGATAAATAAAGAATACGATATTCAGGTTTATCCAACATTTTTATTTTTTGCACCTAATGGAGATTTGGTTCATAAGTTTACAGGAGGAATGCCTGCACAAGAATTTATTACCGCAGTAAAAAAATCATTAAGTCCTGAAACTCAGTATTATAGTTTAATTAAGAAGTTTCAAGCCAATAAAACTGATGGATCACTTTCGAAAAAGTTAATGACAGCAGCGGCTGAAGCTTACGATGATGCCAATCCATATTTTGAAGCTTATGTGAAAACTCAAAAGTCGATGTTTACCAAAGAGAATATTGAATATCTCAAATCTTATTCTGAAAAAACAACAGACACAGCATTTAAAATCATTTTAAATAATCAGAACAGGTATGATGAAATTGAAGGAAATGGAAAATCAAATGAACTTATTGTTTCAGTTGTTTTGAATAATTATATGAGAAAATTATTCCGTAAAAAGGGTTCTGCTGAAATGGATGAGGAAACAACAGGAGAAATCAGAAAAAATTTTCCAAAACAAGCGGGTCAGGTTTTAGCTTTAGCAAGAGTAAATATTTTAGCTTCACCACTTGAAGACTGGAAGAATTATGAAAATGCTTTAACAGATTACATGAAGTCTTATGGTGGAATCACGAATAATAATGCTCAACTCAATGAATTTTCATGGAATATATTCTTGCATGGTGAAAACGATAGCAATGTCAAGGCAGCATTGTCATGGAGTAAGAAATCGTTAAGTGGAGCAGATATAGATAATCCAATGTATATGGATACTTATGCGAATCTTTTATACAGATTAGGAAATGTAGATGAAGCAATAAAATGGGAAACGAAGGCATTGGATTTGGAAAAAGAAGACAAAGCTTCTTATCAGGAAACCATCAAAAAGATGAAAACAGGAGAAAAAACCTGGAAAGAATAATGAGTGAATTGTCCTGTTATAACAATAAAAAAAGTGAGGAATTCCCTCACTTTTTTTATTGTTATAATTTTATCTCTTCATCTGTATTATCAAAAAATCTAAATTCAGTTAGATGATAGCTTGTATCAGCAATGATTTTGATTTTTTGTTTGTATTTCCACATCCATTTTAATCTGCGTGAGGGGAATCCACAAGTTAAATAAGTATGCATGATCGGATGAACAATAATGGTAAGGCCTTGATGTTTTTGCATGATTAAGTAGTTGAGGTTCTTCGCAATTTCATCTTCCATTATCAATGTAGATGAAACAGTTCCTGAACCATTACAACTTGGACAAAGCTCACTGGTATTGATATTCATTTCGGGCTTCATTCTTTGTCGGGTAATTTGCATCAAACCAAACTTAGTGATGGGTAGAACGGAATGCTTAGCCCTGTCTGTACGCATTAGTTCTTCCATGGCATCAGCCAGTTTCTTTTTGTTTTCCATTAACTTCATATCGATGAAATCAACCACAATAATCCCACCTAAATCTCTTAATCTTAGTTGACGTGCTATTTCTGCTGCGGCTTCCAAATTGGTTTCCAAAGCATTTTCTTCCTGATTGTTGCTTACGCTTTTATAACCACTATTGACGTCTATAACATGTAAGGCTTCTGTATGCTCAATAATCAGATAGGCTCCGCTGGGCATATTCACTGTTTTTCCAAAAGAAGCTTTGATTTGTTTCATCACTCCATGCGTATCAAAAATTTCATTTGAACCACTATGATAAGCAAGAATATCTAATTTGTCTGGAGCGATTTTTTGAAGATATGATTTCGTTTCAGTGAAAATCTTTTTATCATTCACAACGATTTTGTTGAAGTCGGGACTTAGTAAATCTCTTAGGATGCTGTTTGTTTTTCCTTGTTCACTCAAAATTCTTGTGGGAGGAACGGCTCCTGAAAGATTCATCTGAATTGTTTTCCAGGTTTTTTCAAGTGTCAGCAAATCTTCATGGAGCTCAGCTGTGCTTTTTCCTTCGGCTGCTGTTCTCACAATCACACCCAGATTTTTTGGTTTTACAGCCTCAATGATTTTTTGAAGACGCTTGCGTTCTTCGCCTGAATGTATTTTTCTGGAAACTGCTACAATATCATTGAATGGAGTAACAACTACAAATCTGCCGGGTAATGAAACTTCACAGGTTAAACGAGGACCTTTAGCAGCGATGGGTTCCTTAAGGATTTGAACAAGCACATTAGGTTTGCCAGTTAGAACCTCATTTATTTTTCCTGTTTTAAGAATTTCCGGCTCAACTTTAAATTTTGAAAAATCAAAAGTTTCGCCTTTTTTCTGGTTTACAGAAAGGTTGGTGAATTTCAGGATGGAGCGTATATAAGGACTTAAATCTGTGTAGTGAAGAAAAGCATCCTTTTCAAACCCTACATCAACAAAAGCAGCATTAAGTCCTGGGATAAGTTTTTTTACTTTTCCCAGATACATGTCTCCCAAAGCAAAGTTGGCATCAACCTTTTCGTTGTGCAACTCTACTAATTGTTTGTCTTCCAATAATGCAATCTCCACACCTTGCGGAGTAGCATTAATAATAAGTTCCTTAGTCAATTTTTTTGATTTTAAGACCCTTATGCATCACGATAGAAAATTGTATGTACAAGAAATTAATCTAAGTACTACAAGTACAAGTGAGCAGGCAAGAAGCACACATTCATCAAAAAAAGAAAATGATACTATAGATTACAGGCACACAAAATTGTGCGTAATGTAATATGTTTTAATTATTGCTAATTAAAAATTATCTTTTCTTATGACGATTCTTTCTCAAACGCTTTTTACGCTTATGAGTTGCGATTTTATGACGTTTTCTTTTTTTACCACAAGGCATAACCTAGTCTTTTTTGTTTATGAATATTATTAATCTGTTCAATTATTTGTTTTCCTGAAGCAATTTCACTCTATTGTCAACTTCTTTAGAATAATCAGGATCGTTTACAAAACGCTTACTGATGTTGTACCACTTAATTGCTTCAGCTTTATTCCCCTGAGCTGCGTATGTATCTGCCAAAAATACAATGGCTTCAACATTTCCTGGTTCTTTTTCGATCACTTTGATAAACCTTACTATGGCTTTATCGTATTGTCCTGAAACATAACCTCCGATTCCTAGAACTAATTGGGCCTTCATGTTCAGAGAGTCTTTTCTTACCACCCCAAGCAACTCCTGAATACCTTTCATTGTTTCCTGAGGGTTGCCATTTCTACCCTTTCCAAAAACATAACAACTTCCAAGTCCAACTTTTAAATCATCATTGTTTGGATTCAAGGCAATTGCTTTTTCAAAAAGAGAAATCGCCTCTGATGATTCCCAATCCAATTTAGCCTCATTTTGTTCGTCTCTTAATGAGTTTAAATACAATTGGGCAGCGAAGGTGAGGTTTTTTTCTGAATTATCCAACTTTGATGACTCTCCAATATAATACATATAGATTTCTGGTGAACCAATGGAGTCTTTCCAGAATGCAGCAGCATTGTTATATGCAATGATCTGTAACTCAGGTTTTTGGCCATTAAAATCTTGCTCCAGTCTGGAAATGATATTGATTTGTGTAGGGGAAAGTGTTTGACGCTTTTGAATTATAAAAGATTGAATATCAAATAATTCAACCTTTTTTTTAGAAATTTCGGGTAAGTTTTTTCTATCAGTAGTTGTTTTTCCTAAAAGGAAAAGTAATGCTACAATTAGAACTCCGGCGCCTGCTATTAAAACTTGTTTTTTCAAATTAAAAATTTAGAAAGCCATTTTTGGCAGGGCGCAAAGTTAATTTAATCTTCGTTATCTTCCTTCAATTCCGGAACTTCTTTAATGTTCGGGGAAGATTTAATTTCATGAACAAATTCTTTTGCGGGTTTAAATGCAGGAATAAAATGTTCTGGAATAGGAACAGATACATTTTTTTTAATGTTTCTGCCGATTTTAGCCGCTCTTTTTTTGATGATAAAGCTGCCAAAACCACGTATATAAAGGTTTTCACCACCAGCTAAAGAACTTTTGATTTCTTTAAACATGGTTTCAAGAGTTACCAGGACATCTACTTTTGGGATTCCTGTTTTCTCTGAAATTTTCGTAATTAAATCTGCTTTTCTCATATGCAAATAAATTTAGTAGTAAATTATATTATTTTTTTGTAAAAACCAAAATAAAATCATGATAATCAATAGGTTTGTTGAAAATTTGCCTCTAAATAGGTATTAATTAGTTTATGAAATATTCATTTTTTACAAAAAAGCTGCTGGAATGGAATAAAAAAAGCAATTTCAGACAAATGCCATGGAAAAATGAACCCGATCCTTATAAAATATGGCTCAGTGAAATTATTTTACAACAAACCAGGGTCGAGCAGGGATGGAACTATTATAATAATTTTATTAAAAATTATCCCAACATTCATGATTTATCAAATGCTGATGATAATGAGGTGTTTAAATTGTGGGAGGGGTTGGGTTACTATAATAGGTGTAAAAATTTATTGACAACAGCAAGGTTTATTTCAACTGAATTATTTGGAGTGTTTCCAAAAACTTATGGGGAGGTTTTGTCACTTAAAGGAATTGGTCCTTACACAGCAGCTGCAATAGTTTCGTTCGCATATGGATTACCGTATGCTGTTGTTGATGGAAATGTGACCAGAGTATTGTCGCGATTTTTTGGAATAAAAACTCCTATAGATTCAACAAAAGGCAAGGTAGAGTTTAATGTACTCGCACAGAAACTATTAGACAAAAGACAAGCTGGAAAATACAATCAGGCGATTATGG
>JAIXWH010000123.1 GCA_027484165.1 Chitinophagaceae bacterium
GCCATTTCTTCTGGAAAAAATCCGGTTTCATCCATTTGTAATTCCAGTCTATTTTGCACACTCTTTACTGTACTTAAAGCGATTTCTTTATTGTGTGTAAACAAAGCATACCCTAATTTTTGAGCATCATACCATACGCCATGATTGTTTTTAGATTTCATTTCATCAATGCCATTTTTACTCGTAGTGAACCAAGTCAAGAAATCAGTGAACCATTTTTCAATAGCTTCTTGATCTTTTTTTGTCCATGAAGGATCAGATTTAATTAACCCAATGCCATTTATAACTTTGATAAATTCTCTACATTCAATGATACCAACGCCTCTCCCATTATTCAATCCTTTCACAGCTTGTGCATAATTGAAATTGGGATTCATTCTGGTTGCAGAATCTAAAAACCAAGCCCTGATTTGAGCAATAGCTTTTTTTGAATATTTTTTATCATCCGAAAAATAATAAGCTAAAGATGTTACTTCGATAGTCTTTATCATTTTATTAATATTTACTTTATCCTTGTAATCTTCAACCTCCGGATTAATCTGTCCATCTTTTCTGATGTAAGGCAAACCATTAGGCTTATCTGGATTAGGCCAGAAATAAATAGCCAAACTCATATAGTCATGCATATCTCCACTGGGTGGAGTTTGTTTTTTTTCCATTACAGTAAATAACTTATCTTCCTTTACCATTTCATCTGCATCACGCAACAATTTATTGTAAGGTTTTTGCAAATTTTTATCCCCGTTTTTTAATTTCTCTTTATTTGCAGAAAGCACATTAAAATCCAATGCAAAAACATCAGCAGTTTTTGATTGAGCAAAAACAGACAATACCGTAAACATGAATATTGCCATCAAATTCAAAGTCTTATTTTTCATAGTTATTTTTTTTATTTAATAATCATTACTTGCTGTGCAATTTTTCTTTGCTTACCTCTATATATAACTACATAAGTTCCAGATGCAAGATTCGAAACATCCAATCTATTTGTTGTTAATCCAGAAGATACCAATATGTTCTTTCTCTTAATAAACTTACCATTGATGTCATACAATAATAAATCAGCTAAATCAACATAAGGAGAGAATATGTTAACTATCAAATTTCCATTATTGGAAAATAGTTGAATATCCTGTTGTGTAGCATCTTTAGGAAATACTTTTAATAATCCGCTTGTGTAAACGAATGAATAATTTGCAGCCTGAGCTCCTTCTGGAGTTACGGTATATACACCAGGAATAGATGATCTGTTTGCAATAGTATTACCAAATGGCAGCACTGTAAATACGGATTCATTTTCTCCTAAAACAAAACCGGTGTAGATAAATCTAAAACTAGGATTCTCATCTCCTTGTAATCTTGAAGTATCAACTAATTTAACCAAGAGTGATTTTTTATTTACAATTAAATCTCTGTTAACACTAGCTGCTGGATAAGTACCATCACTTGCCTGACTAACATTAATGGTACATGTTCCTGCTCCTACAATACGAATTCTTCCTGCTGATGAAATTTTAGCTACCATTGTATCTGAACTAGAGTACAAGATAGGTTGGGCAATATTTAGACTTGTTACAGTTGTATTAAAGTCTGGATCTCCATAAGTTTTAACAGGAAGTGATGCAAAATTCAATTGATCGTACACATTTAAATTGCCTGCTATAAATGATAGAGTATAATTAGCAGCAGTTGCGCCAGAAACAGTAATAGCATAGTTTCCTACTGGAGAGGTTTGAGTTGCAGCTGTAACAATATCAACAGGAGTTAATAATACAGATTCGTTTTCACCATTCACAAATCCACTATACGTTACTGTTAGTACCGGATTTACAGCTCCTTGAACTTTAGATTTATTATCTGCTGTAATGGTTAAAGCTGCTTTATTAACCACAAAAGTTCTTGAAATATTAGCCGCAGGATTTACTCCATCAGTTGCCTGTGAAGCATTGATATCTGTTGAACCTGCACCAACGATTTGAATTAGGCCAGTTGCAGAGATAGTTGCCACTGACGTATTTGAACTCGTATAAATTATTGGCTGCGTTGTGTTAGCACTATACAAGCTGGTATTGAAATCTGAATCACCATATGTTTTAGTTGGAATTGGATTAAATACAAATGGAATATTATTAGCATTAGCTCCAATTGAGAATGAACCGAAATCTGTAACATTACCAACAACAGTATTCAAATTGTTATCTCCTGTTCCAAATGGAGTACTCCAAACATTGTTACTGTTTTGTATTACCCCAATTAATGGACTGCTTGCTGCTGTAAACAACGCGCCTTCCAATGTTGCATCCCAACTCAACTCTACATCAGCATTACCACTACCAGAAGTTCTGTTTAATTTCCAAACGGCATTAACTAATGATTGCAATTGATTATTGTTTAACGCTGTTCCTGTTAGTTCGCCATTATTGGTAACCCCCTCAAAAACAGATGCATTAATAGTTGATCCGCTTGTAGTATTTATTTTTGCTGGCAGATAATGAGCAGAAGTTCCTACAGGGTAAAATTTATTGCCAACTGAAAAGTCAACTCTTAGCACTCCAATATTAAATCCATCATTTTGTGTGATGATATATTTTGTAGCACTGAAGGGAGCTCCACCAATATCGTTTCCATTTTTGATTCTAATAGTATCAGTAGCTCTGATTGAAAAAATACCAGATGCCAATGTTAAAGTGCTGTCAATAATTTGTGACTTATTTGAAGTTACAGCCGCATTGATAGTTATATTTCTTGCAGACGCAGGCGAAATCAAACTGAAAGGTTGTGTAGTTGCCCCATCAAAAATATAATCTGTAGAAGAAGTAAGTGATAACGAACCAACACCACCGATACTTCCATCAACTCCATTTGTATTTGATGTTTCGATTACGGGTATAGAACCATTAATATCAACCGAACTTACAGACGACTGCACAGATTCCGAAATGGTTATAGTACTTGCTAAACTACTAGAGCCAATTACATAACTTCCTGCAGGAATACCGTTACCAGTTACTATCATACCATTAAAAATTCCTGTAATACTTGGCAATGTCAAAACACGAGTTCCTATGGTTGCAGTGGTAACAGCTGATGTAATGGTTCCTGCAGCTTTAGTTTGTAGTGTACCCGTTCCTGTGATAGTACTGTTTTTAAGATTCAATTTTCCATGTATAATAGAGGTTGCTGTTCCATTTACTACAAGATTTGAATTCAATTCAACGTCAGATCCGGCAGCAACAACTAATGCACCCAATGGATTAAATACTCCTGTACCACCGATAGTTTGTAGTGTATTTCCTTTCATCAATAAAACAGAAGACGTGAAACCTGAAACTGCACCAAAAGTTCCATTGTTTAAAATTGAACCAGAAACAGGAGAAGTTCCTGATCCCTTTAAATTAAATGTAGCGCCTGTTTCTATGGTTAGGTTATCTACATTATAGAAATCATCTGCGTTAACTGAAACGTTAGCCGCAATTTCAACATTTGAAAAAGTTCTGTTACTAAAGAATAATGAAGAATCTGAATAGATGTTAGGAACAGACGCCTCAAATCTGCATATATTTCCTTTCTCAAGAACAATTGGTATAATGGAAGATGATGATGCTCTGTAAAAAGATTTTCCACCTTTGTAAATAAGTTTTGATCCATTTCTAAAAACTACTCCCTTATTAACTCCATTGGAAGATCCGAAAGGATAATAAGTTACTTGAGTGTTGACATTACATATAGAACCATTTTCAAAAATAATAGCTCCACCTGCTACAGGATTAGTTTGTTCAACCCTGCAAGTTCCACCATTTAACGTAAACGAACCGTATATGATACCTGTGGCATTAGGAGTTATTAATAACTTATTACCTGATGTTGCTGACACAGAATCTGCAGCATTCATCGTAAAGCTACAACCTGAATTAATCAATATGTCTTCAACAACAGTACTATCGCCTTTTATGGAAATGGTTCCATTTCCAGTTGTAATTCTCGACAATGTAACTCTGGCTCCGTTTCTTAATATTAATTGACTCATACGAGTTGAACCTGAGTAAACAAAAACATCTCCTGTTGCAGGTGTTGCTCCTCCAATATTTGAACCATCGAAAATTAAAATACCAGTAGTATCACCTGTTGGTCTTGCTACACCCGTTCCATCTAACCTCGTATTCCATTTTGAACCTGTTGAGAAACTTGATGGCGCTTGAACCGATCCTGTACCACCAACCCAGAAATAAGTAATTAACCCTGTTGTTGGAATAGCAATCACCGTTAATGTGCCAGCAACAAAAGTAATATTGTAATTAGCCGCTGTTGCGCCAGAAACCGTTATAGGATAAGTACCCGCTAAAGAAGATTGTGTAGCAGTTGTGGTAACTGATGGCAATGCTGATAAAACTGAACTATCTTCGCCGTTAACAAAGCCACTATATATAACCGTTAGCGCAGGATTTGCAACACCTTCATTTCTAGTTATATTATTTGCAGTAATCGTTAAATTAGCTTTGTTCACAACAAATGTTCTGGTTACACTAGCAGCTGGATAGGTCCCATCTGTTGCCTGCGAAGCAGCAATATCTGTAGTACCTGCTGCAACGATATGAATCACCCCTGAGGCTGAAATAGTTGCCACTGAAGTATTTGAACTTGAATATATAATAGGTTGTGCTATATTTTGACTTACAGCCACATTTGAGAAATCTGCATCGCCGTATGTTTTATTAGGTATAGCATTAAATGTAAATGCTCCTAACACTGCTTGTACCGTTAAAGTACCATTTACAAAAGTAATATTGTAATTAGCAGCTGTTGCACTAGACACAGTTATAGGATAGGTACCTACAGGAGATGATTGTGTTGCTGTGGTAGTTACAACTGCCTGAGTCAAGAACACCGAACTATCCTCTCCATTTACAAAGCCACTATACGTTGCAGTAAGTACAGGATTTGAAATCCCTTCATTTCTAGTGACATCATTTGCGGCAATAGTCAAACTTGCTTTATCTACTGTGAAGGATCTTGTTATACTAGTATCAGTATATACTCCATCACCTAACTGGGATGCTGTAATATTAGTAGTACCTGCTCCAACTATATGTATGATACCTGCAGGAGATACTGTTGCAACTGAAGTATTTGAACTGGAATAGCTAATAGGTTGTGTTAGATTCTGACTAGTTGCGATGTTTGAGAAATCAGCATCGCCATATGTTTTGTTTGAAATTGGATTGAACACAAAATTGTTAATCTGTGTCTGTTGTTGTGATCCAATACTATAAACACCTAACCCAGCATTCGACAAGCTTGCAGTATTTAAAATATTGTCTCCTGTTGAAAGCGTTTGCCCCCAAGCTGATCCATCATTTTTAATGATACCAATCTGACTGTTTGGTAAAGATGTGAACGAAGTTCCTTCCAAAACCTGATCCCATCCTAATTGCAAATTGTTGGCAATGGCTAAAGAAGAGGTTGGAGTAATATTCCATACTGCATTTACAACATTCTCCAATTCATTTGAAGTGAATTGGGAACCAGTTATCGTTCCATCTTGTGTAATTCCCTCAAAAACTGAAACGAAAACATTAGTAGTGTTGCCATAACTTAAAGAAACAGGCAAGTAATGAGTTGAGCTCCCGATAGGTAAAAGTATATTTGAAGTAATACTATCCATTCTCAATACTCCAATATTTCCAGCATTTACTTCGTTCACAATATGTTTGTTGTTGCTGAAAGGCCCCCCTTCTATATTGTATGCATTTCTCAACCTTATGGTATCTAAAGTTCTAATGGTGAAATTTCCTGAATTCAATGTAAGTACACCCCCTATTGATTGTGATTTATTAGTAGTTAGTGGTGAATTGCAGGTAACGTTACCCGTTATGTTATTTGTACTTAATGAAAAGGGAGTATTTGTAGGACCATTGAACTCATAATGGGTTCCTGTTCCCAATGCTAAACCTCCTGATAAGGTCAAAGCTCCGTCAATTCCACCTGGATGTGCAGTTTTTAAGGTGGGTGCATTGTTACTTAAAGTAACAGTTGTAGCATTTGCTGTTAACGTATTGGATAAAGTAATTGTGCTTGTTCCACTATTCGTTCCTGTAATATATGTATTTGAAGCTATCCCTGTTCCAGAAACCAATATACCAAGAGCCACATTTGCGGTGCTATAGGCAGTTGGGTCAAGAGTTAAAGTGTTAGTGCCAGCAATACCAGTTACTACTGATGTTGTTGAAGAAGCTGCTTCACGTGTTTGAAATTTTGCGGTACCTGTAATTACATGATTATTTAAATTCAATGTGCCAACCACAGAAGCAGTATTTGCACTAGTACCTGATGAGTTTAACCCATATAGCTTTAAATCTGCATTCAATACAACGTGAGCATCTGCACTTACTGTAATGACACCCAAAGTATCATACACTCCGCTTCCACCAATTGTTTGAATCGTATTGCCTTTGAATAACAAATTAGATGTACCTGATAAACCAGGCAACAAAGTATTCACTTTTAATAAACCATTATTTATGATATTGCCTGAAATTGAGAACGCTCCAGATGTCTTTAATTTTAATGTTGCTCCCGTTTGCACAGTGAGATTATCAACATTAGAAAAATTATCTACGTCAACGGTTTGGCCTGTTGAAATGGTGAGATTGGCGAGTCTTCTCCCGGTGAATAAGTTTGATGCAGTACAATAACTATTAGGAACAACTGCATCGATTATCAATTCACTGCCTGAATTAAAAACTAATGGAGAATAGGTAGATGTGTTTGAAAATATTGAATTGCCCCCTTTATAATATAATTTGGAACCTGCATTAAAAATCACTGAATTTGCAATTGTTCCAGAAGATCCTGATCCAAAAGGATAAGAACCTGCTTCATAGGTGTTTACATTAGCTATTGAACCACTTTCAAAAATAAGCGCTCCACCAGCAACTGGATTAGATGTAATAATTCTTGATCCCCAGTTTGATAAAGTAACAGAGCCACTGACTCTTCCGGTGGATGCAGCTCCTAATATAATTCTTACAGAGGATGAATCAGGAGAAGGTGCTGTACCAATCATAGTCAAACTTGAGGTTGCATCAACAACAAAATCATCTCCATTATCTCCGTTGACAGTTAAAGTGCTTGTACCTGCAGTAACTCTTTGTAGAGTTAAGTTTGCATTATTAATCAATTTTAATTGATTAATGTTCAATATGGCACTGCTTCCTGAAACCTTAATGGTAATAGTTCCTGTTGTAGGTGTAGCGCCACCAATATTATTTCCATCTACAATCAGAATATCCGTAGTGGCTACAGTGGGTGTGGTTCTTGTAGTTCCTGAACCATCCAACCGAGTATTCCAGTTTGAGCCTGTATTCCATCCGCTACCCGAAGTTCCTGTAGGACCTCCAACCCAGTAATAAGTAGTTTGAGACATAGCGGTAAATACTGAAATCAATAAGCAAGCAACGAAAATTATTTTTTTCATTAATTAGTATTTTAGAAAAACTTTTAAAATTTTATACTCTCTCAATCTAATGCTATTAGCAAACATTAAACAGCTAATTGCTTTTTTTATAACTAACATTAACATTTAATGGTAATTAAATGTGATTATTTAATAAAATCCTCACGCATTGGGTTAAACATGTCCATAAGCACACCCTTTTCTAAGCATACAACACCATGAACCAAGTTTGAATGAACATAAAAGACATCTCCAGTACTTAATACTCTCTTTTCTCCACTAATTTCCACTTCAAAAGAACCACTCTCAATAAAAGTCATTTGAATATGAGGATGAGTGTGTAAAGTGCCAATAGCTCCTTTTTCAAACTCTACTCGAACCATCATCAAATTCTTATCATAACATAAAATTTTACGACTAACGCCATCCGCAACTTGCTCTAATGGCATTTTTGAACCCTCGATAAAATTTAATGTTTGAATTTCTGTTGTTTCTAATGTTGACATAACTGATTGTTTATATTATTGTATTTGTTGTTGATTGTATGATAAATAATAAGGACCTGTCCATTTTAATTGATGTGATCCAAAGTTGAAAACATGCTCACTTTTTTGTTGAAAATCTTTATTGCATTGAATTAGCAACAACTTCTTATTGTCTATTAAAATTTCAAACGCTGAATACTCATCATTATCCTGTAATTTTTGAATTGAAGTCACAGCAGAAACAGAGCCAACATTCAATTCAGTGGTAGGATTAAAATTTCCATGAACTTCAATGGCATTAAAAAAGGTTTTATTCTTTCCATAAGCCCTTAAAATATAAGAAGGTTCTCTTCTTAAATTGAAATTGGGATCATTAGCGCCAACTCGGGTAAAGAAAATATCTAATGAATCATCTGCCAAAGTAGAAATGGTGTAAAAAGTTTTGTTATTTAAAAAAGTAAATTGAGTAAATGGATTAACACGATTAGCATAAGCCTCTTTCCATAGATGTTGATAACCATTTTTTGTTCCTAATGTTGATAACGCATTAGTATTGCTGATGTATTTAAAATTAGTCTTCATCAACGTGCCTTGATAATTAAAAGGTAAATCATATTGATGAGTGGAATCGGAGTAAGTTTTAAATACATCAAGAACAAATTTCCTATCTGATTGGGGAAGATTGAATAAATAAACGGTTCGAAATAATTTCACATTGTCATACGCCTTGTCATCAATTGCTGACTCAACCTTTAAATTGGAGGAGCTAACGCTTCCGAATACACGATTAGGATGATTCATTTCTGAAACGTCCTCCTTGCCATTATAATGACTCTTTTCATCTACAGTTATGGTGTTGTGAGCTATCGTCTGCTGAGCATAGGAATTAGTTTCGGGCAAATACCTTCCTCCCCATTTATGTTCTATATTGATATATCTTACTGCACCATAATCCTGTAAAATTTCATTTCCCTTATCATAAAATTGAATATTTAATTTATCATAGTGGCCATGAGACAATCCATGTGAAGTATATTTGAAAATTAGTGACGATAAATTAGCACCCTTACCGTTTCTCATTACCGATAATCCTCCAAAATCTCCATTAGCCCCATCAGTATATTCAGCTGAATGATATGGATAAATCAAATTACCTGGAAGTGATTTTATCTTTTTACTGATGTCTACCCCGCCCTTATTCAAAATAACTTTGTTTTGTGCTTTTGCAATTATTAGATAAGAAGAATCAAATCCATAAGCTTGCCATGCCAAATCTATAGCTACCACTAATTCATTGGAGTGATAGGTTTTATCTTTTAGTGCATCATTGTAACTAAAAAACTCTCCAGTTAAATTCGTTTGATTTAAAGCTACATCAAGTGCTTTTTTAAGAATGCTGTTTCTATATTTAAAAATACCCAAATCAGGTTTCACATTTTGAATCGCATTTGCAAAAAGATAAAAAGGAAGCAATGCATATCTGGTATAATAAGGACCTTCATGATAAAACCCATCAGGTGAGAATAAGCCATTCAATTGAGCAAGAAAGCCCGCCTTCCCATCTTTTTCAGTTCCGTATAATGCAGCAGTTAAATAATCTTCATTATCGGTTGCTATTCCTACAATTCCAACACCAGCGCAGGCCCAAACTGCATGATTATGTATGAGATTGAACCAATTCTTTTTATCCTTGATAAAATAGTTTACGATGGGCTTGAATGCACCATCAGCAATGGCTACTCTTTCAGTTGGTGTTAGATAATCATGTATGCAATCAAAAGCCATTCCTGCATATACTAACCAATTGGCATCATTTAAAGCTTGCCAGAATAATCTTCCCGGAAATGCACTTGTAGCTTGAGGATGATTTTTTAAAGTAGGATTTAATTGCGAATATTTTAAAAATATGGATTTTACAAATAACGCATATTTGGAATTTCCGGTTATTTGATACAACATCCCAGCATTGTACATCAAAGTGTAATTTGATTTATGTTGCTCATGGGTATAAGCTCCAGCAGGATCCTTTGGCACTGGCACATCGATATCTTTATTTAGTAAAGAATCTATCTGATTTTTAATTGATCGGAAAGAACTGTTTAAAACTTCAGATTGATTAATCTGAGTTTCAACATATTTGAAGTCAGACTTGTTTGCAAAAGTTACGGGATGCTGTTGAGCATATAATGACTGTGCAGTAAAAGCAATAATCGTAAATAGTTTTTTCATGAATTCAAGCAATCTAATTCGAGTTAGATGATTTCTAATGAGAAAAATTTAAACCTTACTCGTATTTATTATTTACAAGTACTATACTTGTAATTTAGATGTGTAATATTATCAGCAAAAGCGCACTTGACCATCAATTATTTAATTCTATTTGTCTAATATTTGTTCGATTTTATAGATTTTATCTAACTGCTTAGAGATTTGATTATAGTAACATCAAAATTAAAAGCTGACAACGATGCCGGAAAGGGTTCCGGTAATTTCTGAAAAATTATCAAAAACAAGTGCTATTTTTACCCCAATGGAAAAGCAGACTACCATTAAAGACATTGCCCTTGCATTGAAAGTATCCATCTCTACAGTAAGCAGAGCTTTAAGAGATGCTCCTGATGTTGGAGAAGAAACCCGCAAAGCAGTAAAAGCACTCGCTGAAGAATTAGATTATCAGCCCAATAAACTTGCATTAAGTTTATTAAAGAAACAAACAAATACCATCGGTCTGATCATTCCCAATTTAGATTATGTACTGGCAACCATGGTAAAAGGTATTGATGAAGTTGCATTAGAAGCTGGCTACACGGTAATGGTTTGCCAGAGTGATGAAAGTTTTGGCAGAGAAATGGTAAACACAAAACGATTATTAGAAAGTTTGGTAGATGGATTTATAATCTCTGTTTCCAGTGAAACGATGGTATTTGAGCATATCAAAAAAATTCAGTCCAAAAAAATTCCATTGGTTTTATTCGACAGGGTAATCAATAATATTAATGTCCCGAAAGTTAGACTTGACAATATTGAAGGTGGCAGATTGGCTGCAAAACACCTTATTGAACAAGGCTACAGCAAAATAGCCATATTAGGGGGACCCGAAAATTTAAATATCAGTAATGAGAGAATCGAAGGATTCACTCAAACACTCAAATCAAACAAAATAAAATACGACAAAAATTTATTGATTCATTGCGATTTTAATCAAGACTATGCATATATGGCAGCTAAAGAGTTGTTATCGATGAAAACAAGGCCTGACGCTATTTTCGCAATCAGTGACCGATTGGCAGTTGGAGCCATGCTTGCAATAAAAGAAGCAGGTTTAAGCATGCCGAAAGATATCGGACTTGTTGGTTTCAATAATGAGCCCATAACCAAATTACTAACGCCAAGCATTACTAGCGTTGAAATGCATGCCTTTGAAATGGGAAAAGCTACCGCTAAATTATTTATTCAACTTCTACATGGTGAAGAAGATTTAATGGAAAAAGATATCATTATCAAACCAAAACTTTTCATCAGAGAATCCTCCAACAGAGGAATTAAAATAAACTCAAAATAATTTAATTACATAAAAATAAAAAACAACAACAATGAAAATCATTCATGCTGTACATCCAGAAGATTTTGTGAAGTACAACACCCAACAAATCAGAGAAAAATTTTTATTAGACAAATTAGTTGAAACAGGGAAAATCAATTGCGTATACACACACTACGATCGAATGATTGTTGGAGCCGCTACCCCATCATCAGCTGCACTCAAACTTGAAACTTACGACCAATTAAAAAGTGAAAACTTTTTAGACAGAAGAGAAATGGGAATTATCAATATTGGAGCTACCGGTTCAATCAGCGTTGAAGGAGAAAAATTCAGTCTAGACAAGTTAGATTGTCTTTATATCGGAAAAGGAAAGAAAGACATTTCATTTGAAGGAAATGGTGCCAAATTTATTTTATTTTCTTGTCCTGCTCATGCAGAACATCCAGTTCAGTTGATGAAAGCAGTTGATGCAACACCTGCAGAAATGGGAAGTGCAGAAACTGCAAATCACAGAACAATAAACAAATATGTTCATATGGACGGATTGAAAAGTTGCCAGTTGATGTTAGGTGTAACCAATTTCAAAGCAGGTAGCATCTGGAATACAATGCCATCACATTTGCACGACAGAAGAATGGAAGCTTATTTCTACTTTGATCTTCCAGAAACACAAAGAGTGATTCATTTCATGGGTGAACCACATGAAACAAGACATATGTTTTTAAACAATGAAGAAGCAATCGTTTCTCCTTCATGGAGTATACATAGTGGTGTAGCAACTGCTGCTTACTCCTTTATTTGGGCAATGGCCGGAGAAAATATTTCTTTCACCGATATGGACCCTGTAAATATCAAATCACTACAATAATTTTTAAAGATGATAAACTTTAGAGTAGATAACAAATTGGCAATTGTAACCGGATGCAATAAAGGCATTGGACTTGATATTGCAATAGCATTAGCTGAAAACGGTGCTGATATCATTGGAGTAAGCAGTAAAATGAAAGAATCAGGACAGGATGTAGAAAAAGCTGTTAACGCAGCGGGTAAAAAATTCTATGCCTACAATGCTGATTTCACTAACAGAGATTCTATTTATCAGTTTCTCAAAGATGTACAGCAAGACCATCATAAAATTGATATCCTCATCAATAATGCAGGACACATTATGCGTGCACCTGCAGCTGAACATCCTGATGAGTATTGGGATACCATAATAGATATCAATTTAAATGCACAGTTCATTATTACAAGAGAGATTGGAAAACAAATGATAAAGAATGGTTATGGTAAAATTGTTTTCACTGCATCGTTATTGAGTTTTCAAGGTGGCATCAACGTTCCAGGATATGCAGCGAGTAAAGGAGCAGTATCTTCATTATTGAAGGCATTTGCAAATGAATGGGCAAAATATAACATAACTGTAAATGGAATTGCACCAGGCTATATTGCAACCGATAATACAGCAATGTTAAGAGCTGATTCTGATCGTAATGCTTCAATACTTGCAAGAATACCTTCAGGTAGATGGGGTGATCCAAAAGACTTAGCTGGAGGTTTTGTATTCTTATCCTCACCAGCATCTGATTACATCAATGGCACAATACTAACAATTGATGGCGGTTGGATGGGCAGATAATTAGTTACACATTAATGAATAAAAAAGCTCCTCTACTATATGAGGAGCTTTTTTTATTGAAATACGTATCTTTAGTATTAATTATTTGCAGAGTATCCGGACAACCTGAGTAAAGTAAAAATCATGACATTTCTTATCGCATCCATTACACCTGTTATCATTTTTCTTTACCTAATTTATAACAAAGACAGCATCAAAGAACCTGTAAAATTATTAGCCAAATGCTTTTTTGGAGGCTTTTTATCTGTCATAGTTACATTAATAATTGATGGTATCATACAGATTACAATTCCAGAACCTTCAAGTGCACTGGGATCTTCCTTCTATAAAGCTTTTCTTATTGCAGGTCTGCCTGAAGAGCTTTCAAAATTCATTATTTTGTATTGGTTAGTTTGGAAAAGCAAAGATTTCGATCAACACTTTGATGGAATCATTTATGCCGTATTTGTTTCGATGGGATTTGCTTTGATTGAAAACATCATGTATGTTTCTAATTATGGATTAATTACCGCTATTTGGAGAGGAGTATTATCTGTTCCAGGACATGGCTTTTTTGCAGTAATTATGGGATATTATTTTTCATTAGCAAGATTTCATAATAAAAATGACATCAATAAATTATTGTTGTTATCATTATTAATGCCCGCTTTATTTCATGGACTTTTTGATTTTACATTATTCTATGCAAGTAAAAATGAAGATAACCCATTGTTTTCTGTTTTATTGATGATTGCATTTACCTTCACTGTTATAAAATTATGGCAATTAGGATTGCAAAGAATAAAGCAACATCATTTAAAGGACGGAGAGCGTTGACTATAATTGTGCAATGATATCTTCCATTGAGATAGCATTATGAGTTTCTTCATAAATACATTCTCCATTTCTGATTAACAAAACCTGTGGAGATTCATGATGAACTTGAAAAGAATCTGCTACGAAATTTGAAACAGGTCTGTAGCTTAATAAATCCAGATAGTGAAAGGTTATATCAGTGGGCTGTTCGCTCCTATCCAAACGACTTTTAGCCATGACGCTGATTGAACAACGTGTACTATGTTTGAAAATCAACTGTGGGTTGATAAATGAAGCTTCTTGTATTTTTTTTATTTGATCAATATCTACCAAATCAATCCAATTCATTACGCAATAGTTTGAAAATGCAAAGTAGGATTACTTACTTGAGATGGGCATCCAAATTTTTTGCTTGCTCCACAACTCATCAATAATGTTGTAGTGATAACGATGATAACTAATAATTTAATTGCTGTTTTCATAATAGATTTAATTATTCAGCAAATATACAAAGTATCATAAATAATACGAATGATATATTATACTTTTATTGATAATTATTGTCATTTAAGTATATTGCACCGCCTATTATCTGTTTAATTTAAACTATTAAAGAATACATGCTATCATTATCCAGACCTATTGCTTTCATTGATTTGGAAACAACCGGAGTAAACCTATCGTCAGACCGAATTGTTGAAATAGCAATAATCAAATTAATGCCTGACAATACCCGTTCTGTAAAAAGAAAATTATTAAACCCAGAAATGGCTATTCCAAAGCAATCAAGTGATATTCATGGCATTACGGATGATATGGTTAAAGATGCTCCTACTTTCAAACAATCAGGAAATGAAATCAAACAATTTCTAGATAATTGTGATTTAGGGGGGTACAACAGTAATCGCTTTGACATACCCATATTAATGGAGGAATTTTTGAGAGCTGGAATGGATGTTGATTTAAGTAACAGAAAAATGATAGACGTTCAGCATATATTTTATTCAATGGAACCTCGTACGCTATCTGCAGCATACAAATTTTATTGTCAAAAAGATTTGATTAATGCTCATAGTGCCGAAGCGGACATCAGTGCAACTATTGATGTACTCATGTCGCAAATGAGTCGTTACCAAAATCTGGGAAATACAATAGATAGTATTTTGGGCGTTATCGGTGAAGAAAAAATTGTTGACTATGCAAGAAGATTTAGTTATGATAGCAATGGAGTTGAAGTTTTTAACTTTGGAAAGTATAAAGGAAAAGCTGTTAGCGAAGTTTTAAAATCAGAACCCCAATATTATGACTGGATGATGAAAGGCGACTTTCCTCTTCATACCAAACAAAAATTAACTGAAATTATGAACCGTTCTTTTTTAAAATAACTTAAATTTATAACACTAAAATTTTATAATTAACGTTTATGTCTTCGCTTATCACTATCTAAAAACATAAACTTTACCTTAACTATAGCGTCGTTGGAAAAAATTGTTATCATACCAACTTACAATGAAAAAGAAAATATTGCAGCAATAATTGGTGCT
The DNA here is from genome assembly GCA_027484165.1 of Chitinophagaceae bacterium. Lineage (GTDB taxonomy): Bacteria > Bacteroidota > Bacteroidia > Chitinophagales > Chitinophagaceae > Ferruginibacter. The sequence goes on from JAIXWH010000123.1 coordinate 15,461, forward strand.
GTGATAAATTTAAAAGAAAACTTTCACGTACTTATTGTAGACGATGGCTCACCTGATGGTACTGCAAATATTGTTAGGTCATTATTTACAGAATACCCCGGCCAATTGTTTCTTGAAGAAAGAAAAGGAAAATTGGGTTTGGGCACAGCTTATATTCATGGATTCAAATGGTGCTTAGAGAAAGGCTATCAATTTATTTTTGAAATGGATGCTGACTTTTCTCACAATCCTAAAGATTTAATCAGATTACATGATGCCTGTGCAAAAGGTGCTGGTGTAGCAGTGGGATCAAGATATGTAAAAGGTGGCGCTGTTGAAAATTGGCCAGCAAACAGAATTGCATTATCAAGAGGTGCATCTTTTTACACTCAAGCAATAACATGGATGCCAGTTCAGGACCCTACTGCCGGTTTTGTTTGTTACAGAAGAGAAGTACTTGAAAAAATCAACCTCAATAAAATAAAATTCATCGGATATGCATTTCAGATAGAGATGAAATTTACAGCCTGGAAATTAGGTTTCAAAGTAACCGAAGTACCCATCACATTTATCGACAGAAAATTAGGCGCAAGTAAAATGAGTAAAGGCATCATCAAGGAAGGAATTTTAGGAGTCCTTCAATTGAAAATGATGAGCATGAAGAATAACTATTTAAAGAATATTTCTAATTAAAGCTTTAAATATTTAAAACGCTTACGCTGGTTTCAAAGGTTTAATTCGCTTCGCTTGTTTAAAGTTTAATCTTGATATAAACTTGATATATCACAATCAACTTTTCAACTAATCAAGCTTTAAGTCTACAAAACCTATTCAACATACTGAACCTTTTAAACTCATTCAACTACTGAAACCTATTGAACCTTTTAAATCAAAGTTTATTGTTTGAACGCCGGATGATATTGCTGTAATGTTGATCTCAGATAATCTCTATCAAGATGGGTATAGATTTCAGTTGTTGTGATGCTCTCATGCCCAAGCATTTCCTGAACTGCTCTTAAATCTGCACCACCTTCCACCAGATGTGTTGCAAATGAATGTCTGAATGTATGCGGTGAAACGTTTTTTGGAATTTCTGCTTTTCTCACTAAGTCTTTCAAAATCAAAAAAATCATTACTCGGGTTAATGCTTTACCTCTTCTGTTTAAAAACAAAAAATCCTCCTGCCCTTTTACTATGTTCAACTGATTTCGACTTGAGTTTCTATATATGTTGATATGTTTGATTGCATCTGAACCAATTGGTACAAGTCTTTGTTTGTCGCCTTTACCAATTACTTTTATAAATCCTACATCAAGATATAAACTACTTATTTTTAAATTGACCACTTCACTCACCCTCAATCCACAGCTATACATAGTTTCAAAAATTGCTTTATTCCTTGAACCTTCGGGTAAACTTAAATCTATTTGTGCAATAATTTTTTCTATCTCCTCAAAAGCAAGAGTGTCGGGCAACAACCTTTTTAATTTGGGCGCTTCCAGTAAAACTGTTGGGTCTTTATCAGCAATCTGCTCTAACAAACAATACTTATAAAAACTTCTCAATCCTGAGATAATTCTGGCTTGAGAAGTTGCCGTCATTCCCAATTCGTGTATCCATACTAAAAATTGCTCCAACTCTTTTAAATCAATATCTGAAGGAGATTTTTTATCATCTTTCGCTATTAGGTAGGTTGTAAATTTTTCAAGGTCATGCACATACGATTGAACTGAATTATCTGCCAGCGATTTCTCTAATTGTAACCAAGCCTTAAATCCTTTTTTATAGGGTTCCCACATAATTTATTCAGTTCTTTTGATTCAAATGACTTTACAATTTAATTAAACATTAATTTAGCGCAATATTTTTTTTATACTAACCTTTAAATGAATTCATGGAGCCGGTAAATTTCAGATCCTTCAAACGCAAATTATCTATTTACAGAAAATCATTCCGTCAATTTTTAAACCGTTCAGAAAAAACACCACCAAGAGGCATTGATAAAATTACTCCTGTTGTTGAAAAAGAAGTTTGGAAAGATGTGGACTGTTTAACTTGCGCAAACTGTTGCAAAAAGATGACTCCTACTTTTACAAAACAAGATTTAAAAAGAATATCCGCGCATTTCAATCAAACACCTGATGAATTTAGAAAACAATGGCTGAAAAAAGATAGCAATAAAGACCTCGTTAACAAAAATAATCCTTGTCAGTTTTTAAATCTAAAAGACAATAAATGTTCTATTTATGCAATCAGACCAATAGACTGTTCAGGATTTCCACATCTCTCCAAGAAAAAATGGGTAGAGTATGCTCATGTACACAAACAGAATATTGATTATTGTCCAGCTACATTTAAGATGGTGGAGAAGTTGGTAGAAAGGTTTGGTGATTTGAAGAAGTAACTCGAAAAGTTGATTTGTTGATTGGTTCATTGGTTGATTGGTTGATTTGATGATTTGATAATTTGATGATTGGATAACTTGATGATAACCTCAAACAACAAACCATAAACATACCCAACCTTTTGAACTCATTGAACCTTTTAAACCTAACAACCCTTGTTATTAAAGATATACATCCTCAATCAAAAAGAAATTCAAATCTGGTTTAAGCACAATCGCTAAAACATCAAACTGAATTCTATTCCATTGAGGATTTAAATTCAAATATATTTCTGCAGCACTAATCAGGTAATTGATCTTGGCGAAAGAAACTTCATCTTCAGGAAATCCGAAATCAGATTTACTTTTAGTTTTCACTTCTATTATATGTAAAATATCATTCTTGCTTGCAATCAA
>JAIXWH010000155.1 GCA_027484165.1 Chitinophagaceae bacterium
TGACATAACTCCACCAAAACTCCATTGGTTCCTTTGGGATGGAGGAAACATACCCATTTGTTATCTGCTCCTTTTTTTGGCTTTTCATTTAGGAGTGTAAATCCCTCTGCTACAAGTCTTTTCATCTCCGCTTCGATATCATTCACCTCAAAAGCAATGTGATGTATTCCTTCGCCCTTTTTTTCTATGAATTTGTTGATAACACCATCCTCAGTTATACTTTCAAGTAATTCGATTTTAGCCTGTCCTGTTTGAAAAAAAGCGGTATTTACCTGTTCCGCTTCCACAGTTTCGGTTTTATAACATTTCGTGTTCAATAATTTTTCGAATAAGGGTACTGAAATGGAAAGCTTTTTAACAGCTATTCCAATATGCTCAACATGTTCCATCTGCGTTTGTTTACGAAATACGTTAATTAAGAATTATTAGTTATTGATACTATAGCAAAATAAAACCTTTTGACTTAATTTCGCGTTATATAAATCAAAGAAAAAAACTTATTATATTTTATGTTGAAATTACCTATCTACTTGGACAACAACGCAACAACGCCGATGGATCCTAGAGTTTTTGAAGCGATGTCACCCTATTTTTTGCAACATTTTGGCAATTCAGCTAGCAGAAATCATCCTTTTGGATGGGAAGCTGAAGAGGCCGTTGATTACGCCCGTGAGCAAGTAGCCAAATTGATAGGTGCAGATCCTAAAGAAATTATTTTTACATCAGGTGCTACAGAAGCAGATAATCTAGGTATAAAAGGAGTTTTTGAGATGTATGCTTCAAAAGGAAATCACATCATCACTGCAACCACTGAACACAAGGCTGTTTTAGATACTTGCAAGCATATCGAAAAGCAAGGTGGAGAAGTGACTTACTTAACCGTTAAGCCAGATGGATTAATTGATTTAGCTGAGTTGGAAGCTGCTATAAAGCCTACTACAATATTGATTTCGATTATGTATGCAAATAATGAAATCGGAACGGTAATGCCAATCAAAGAAATTAGCGCAATCGCACGCAAACATGGAGTTTTGGTTTTTACAGATGGAACTCAAGCCGTAGGAAAAATTCCTGTAGATGTAAATAAAGATGGTATCGATTTGATGGCATTTACAGCGCATAAAATGTATGGTCCGAAAGGGGTAGGTGCTTTGTATGTTAGAAGAAAAAATCCAAGAGTAAAAGTTACCGCACAAATGGACGGCGGTGGGCATGAGCGTGGAATGAGAAGTGGAACTTTGAATGTTCCTGGTATTGTTGGTTTTGGAAAAGCATGCGAAATCTGTATGCTTGACATGGAAGCTGATAATAAAAGAATAATAAAACTAAGAGATAAATTAGAAACTGAATTGTTGAAAGTAGAAGAAGCATACGTAAATGGAAGCAGAGAGCATCGCTTACCACATGTTGCCAATATTTCTTTCAAGCATGTGGAAGGAGAAGGATTGTTGATGGGCTTCAATAAAAACATAGCTCTAAGTTCTGGATCGGCTTGTACATCAGCTTCTCTAGAGCCTTCTTATGTTTTAAAAGCGCTTGGACTTGGAGATGATTTAGCTCACAGTTCACTTCGCTTCGGTTTAAGCAGATTTACAACCGAAGAGGAAATTGATTACACCATAAAAGCAATTACAGACACAGTTCTGAAGTTGAGAGAAATGAGTCCGCTTTGGGAAATGTATAAAGAAGGAATCGACTTAGATACAATAGAATGGTCAGCTCACTAAAATATAAAATCATCAAATAAACTAATTATCAAATTTTCAAATTAATCATATGGCATATTCAGAAAAAGTAATCGATCATTATCAAAATCCAAAAAATGTTGGAACACTTGACAAATCAAGTAAAGAAGTAGGCACAGGTTTAGTTGGTGCTCCTGAGTGTGGAGACGTTATGCGCCTTCAAATTCAAGTAGACAGCTCTACCGGCATGATCACGGATGCTAAATTCAAAACATTTGGTTGTGGTTCAGCAATCGCATCATCTTCTTTGGCAACTGAGTGGTTGAAAGGTAAAAGTGTTGATGAGGCTTTGAAAATCGACAACATGACTATTGTTGAAGAATTAAATTTACCTCCAGTAAAAATTCACTGTTCTGTATTAGCTGAAGATGCTATCAAAGCTGCAATCAATGACTACAGAGAAAAGAATGGTATGGAAAAAATTAAGTTCGAAGAAAGTGTTATTCATTAATACCTCTATAAGATGGTAGCAACAGACAATAGCATTTACATCAGTGATAAAGCAAAAGAAAAAGTAATTCAGCTCATGAAAGATGCTGGGGTAGAAGGAGACGCTTCTTATTTTCTTCGTGTAGGTGTTGTTGGAGGTGGTTGTAGCGGCTTAAGTTACAAACTTGATTTTGACAATGAGGTCAAGCCAATGGATCAGGCATTTGAAGATAAGGGAATTAAAATTGTTACAGATTTGAAAAGCTTCTTGTATTTAGTAAATACGGAATTGGATTTCAGTGATGGCTTAAATGGTAAAGGATTTTATTTCAATAATCCTAATGCGAGCAGAAGTTGCGGTTGCGGAGAGAGTTTTGCTGTTTAATTGATCACATTTTGATAGATAGAATAAAAACCTCCTATTTAGGAGGTTTTTTATTTGAAAATCCTCAACCACAACAGGGTGAAATTATTCTATGTGAGTTTGCCCCATCAAACCCCTGTTATTTAAACTAAACTGATATTACAAAAAATGTAAATGAAAAATCCCCCAATGAAAATCAGGGGATTATAGTTAGTTTTGGTAAATCTCTTTTGGTATTATAGATATAAGACAACAACTTGATTCTATTCGTTGCATTCACCAATAATTTTTTTTAAATAGTGCTTAAAGGGATGATTTAGAAGTAAATTGCACTATTATTCAATGTTATGTGGAGTGTATTAAATAAAGAAATAAATCAGTTTTTTGGAAATCTAACCGGAATACTTGCCATAGTATTATTTTTATTAATAAATGGCGTCTTTTTATTTGTCCTTCAGGATAGTAGCATTTTCGATTTTGGATATGCTAACCTCGACAAATTTTTTGAATTGTCCCCCTGGGTATTGATGTTTTTAGTTCCTGCCATTACAATGAGGTTATTCTCAGATGAATTTAAAGTGGGTACATTTGAAATTTTAAAAACCAAACCATTAACGGACTTCAATATTATTCTAGGTAAGTATTTTTCCACATTATTGATTGTCTTTTTTGTTTTGATACCAACCCTCATTTATGTAATTACTATCAAATTTCTCAGCACGAATGGGTCAATTGATACAGGTGGATTAATTGGAAGTTATATTGGTTTGTTTTTATTAAGCGCGGTTTTTTGTTCTATAGGTTTGTGCTGTAGTTCTATGACTTCAAATGCAGTTGTTGCTTTTTTAATAAGTGCTTTTTCTTGTCTGTTACTTTATTTTGGCTTCAGCGCATTAAGTAAATTATCTTTTTTTGCTGGCACATTTGGTTTTTATATTGAAATGCTTGGGATAGATTTTCATTATAGAAGCATGAGCAGAGGCGTTTTGGATACTCGTGATTTGATTTATTTTTTCAGCATCATCACATTAGCTCTTTTCCTTACTAAAAAACAACTGGCTAAAAGATAGTATGAAAAAATCGCTCAAAAAATATTACAATCAATTTAGTGTCATTGCAATTATTATTTTTTTGATTGCAACAAACGTCGGTGCATCTTTGTTTCATACAAGAATTGATTTTACTAATGAGAAAAGATTTACAATCAGTTCGTCCACAAAAAAAATCATCCAAAAAACAAAGGATAAAATTACTGTTGATGTTTTTTTAAAAGGTAATTATCCCAGTGGGTTTAAAAAATTGGCATCAAGTACTGAAGATTTGTTGAGAGATTTTCAAGATATGACTTCTAACAAAATTCAGTATCGTTTTATTTCTCCTTCCGAAAAAGTTGAAGGAACCGAGGTTCTATACAGTGATACTCTTGCAGCAATGGGTCTATTGCCCATCAATTTAACGGCTCAGGTTAAAGGAGATCAACAACAACAATATGTTTATCCATTTGCATTGGTTCATTTTAATGAAAGGGTTTTGCCGGTGGAAATTTACAAAGGCAAAACACCAATCATCAATTTTCAGGATTTAAACAATGCTGAGGCCATGCTTGAATATAATTTCGCAAATGCGATTGCAAAAATTCAGCAAGAAACAAAACATGAAATTGGCTATGCTATCGGTAATGGAGAGCCAATGGATTATAGCGTTTATGATTTGGCGGAGATGGTTTTGAAGCCTAATTATAATTTATCAATTGTGAATCTGAGTACTCAGAAATTTATCAATCCTGATTTCAAAGCATTAATAATAGCAAAACCAACACTTGCATTCACTGATCAACAGAAATTGGAGATTGATCAATATCTGATGAATGGAGGGAAATTGCTATTTTTTATTGATAGATTAAATGCAGAAATGGATAGTTTGCAAATAAATAATCAGGTGATTGCATACGATAGAGAATTGGGTTTAAACGATTTGTTATTCAGATATGGTGTTCGTATCAATCCTGATTTAGTTATGGATTTACAATGTGATTACCTTCCCTTTGATGTAAATGGAAATGGTCAGTTTGAATTTTTACCCTGGAATTATTTTCCAGTACTTGAATCAGCTAATAATCATCCAATAAATAAGAACTTAGGATTTGTTGCAGGCAGATTTGTAAATTCAATAGATACTACTGAAGTAGAGGGTATAAAAAAAACAATCTTACTCCAAACCTCTGTGAATAGCAGAATCATGGGTACACCAGCACTGATTAGTGGAACCGAAAATAGTACTGCCCCTGAAGACGAAAAATTTAAAACACCACATATTCCAGTTGCAGTTTTATTGGAAGGCAAATTCAAATCATTTTTTGCAAACCGATTATCATCTGAAATGCAGGACACACTTAGTGAGTATGGAATGACTTTTATGCCTTATGCTTCAACTGGTGGAAAGTTAATTGTTGCAGGCGATGGGGATTTGGTCTTAAATCAGGTAGTTAAAGGAAATCAACCTTTGCCTATGGGAATGAATGCGTTTACATACGGAACACAGAGACAATTTCCCTTTGCCAACAAAGAATTCCTGTTAAATTCATTGGATTATTTGATTGATGAAAATGGACTCAGTGAGGCAAAAGGAAAAGAGTATATAGTGAGATTGTTAGACACCAAAAAAGTAAATGATGAAAAGATGTATTGGCAGATGCTGAATATTTTATCACCCATTTTATTGATGGGATTATTTACTTTCATTATCAATTGGATTAAAAAAAGAAAATACAAACTTAATTAGATGAATCTTTCTGAAATTATATATGCTTTTTTTGGAGCAATGACTTTACTTGGCTTGTTTGTAGATCTGGGTCTGCTCAGTAAAAAAAATAAAATCATATCTTTTAAAATAGCACTGATACAAACCTTATTATGGGTTTCTTTAGCCTTGCTGTTTATGCTGTACTTATGGTACGAGGAAGATAAGAATCACGCGCTTCAGTTTTTAAGTGCTTATGTAATGGAGTGGAGTTTGAGTGTTGACAATATTTTTGTTTTTATCATCATTTTTTCAGCTTTTAAAATTAACCAGCAATATCATGGCAGAGCTTTGTTGATAGGGATTTTGATTGCAATAATCTTAAGGGTTTTATTTATAACAGTTGGCCTTACTCTGATTAATCAATTTCACTGGATCATTTATATATTTGGTGTATTTCTTTTATACACTGGATTCAAATTGTTTTTTTCAAATAATGATGAAGAATTTCAGCCTCAAGAAACCAAAGTTTATAAATGGATTAAGAAAATATTTCCATTAACGAATCATGACGGTGCTGGAAAATATGTCGTTTATGAAAACGGAAAAAAACGATATACAACACTTTTTGTTGTTGTTGTTTTGTTAGCTTTTATCGATTTGGTTTTTGCATTAGATTCCATTCCTGCAGTGATGGGGATATCAAGAGATAAACTCATCGTTTACACCTCTAATATATTTGCAGTACTTGGATTAAGAAGTTTGTTTTTTTTGCTTAGAGGTGCAGTTTCAAAATTTGATTATTTACAACAAGGAATTTCAATTGTATTGGTTTTTATCGGAATAAAAATGTTGTTGGAAAATTGGATAAACAAAATAATGGATAAAGATCATCAGACTATTTTTTCACTGATTATCATTTTATCTTGTATTTTGGGTTCAATTGTTTATTCAATATTCTATCAGAAAAAAGGATCGCCAAAAGACATCAAATAAAAAGAGAAATTTATTTTGAAAAAATATCTGGTATCAAATATAGCATCCATCATTAATGCAAAACTATTTTTGCAATCTGACGATGTCTTGGTTGAAAATATCCTAACTGATAGTCGCAAATTACTTTTTCCAGCGAACACCTTATTTTTTGCAATTCCCGGCCCTCGAAGATCAGGTTCAGATTTTGTATCACAACTTTATGTTGAGGGTGTAAGAAATTTTGTTTTAGAGAACAAGTTATCAACTGAACAATTAAGTTCCTTTCCTGAAGCCAATTTTCTTTATGTTGAAAATGTGTTAACTGCATTACAACTATTAGCAGTCTATCATAGAAGTCTATTTAATTATCCTGTTGTTGGAATAACAGGAAGTAATGGAAAAACAATAATCAAAGAGTGGTTATATCAAACCCTTCACACAAAATATAATATTGTCAGAAGCCCCAGAAGTTACAACTCTCAAATAGGGGTACCCCTTAGTGTTTGGCAAATGAAGCCAACAAATAACCTAAGTATTTTTGAAGCTGGAATTTCGCAATGCAATGAAATGGAGGTTCTGCAAAAAATAATCAATCCTGAAATAGGAATATTGGGATATATTGGTGAAGCTCATGCAGAGGGTTTTCAGAGTTTTGAAGAGAAGATCAAAGAAAAATTAAAATTATTTCTAAATAGCAATGTGTTGATCTATTGCTCAGACAATAAATTAGTTGAGCATATAATAAAGACCTACCTCCTTCAGAGCAATCCTTCCATTAAATTATTAAAATGGGGATACAGTTCAACTGCGAATTTGCATATTAAAGAAGTCGTTAAAAAAAATAAAAACTCATTCATTTATTGCAATTTCGATGGAAGGGATTTTAATCTTTCGATACCATTTACTGACGATGCATCAGTTTATAATGCAATGATTTGTTGTTTAACGATGTTGTATTTGGAAATAGATTTTTCATTTATAATTGAGTCTATGAAAGATTTGCGTCCGATTGCTATGAGGCTGGAATTAAAACAGGGTAATAATCAATGCAAAATAATCAATGACAGTTATAGTGTTGACCTAGATTCATTAAGAATTGCTTTAGATTTTCTTAATCAACAGGATGAACATTCAAAAAAGACTGTCATTTTGAGTGATGTTTTAGAATCAGGCCAATCAGCAACATCATTATATAATAATATTGCATCCTTGCTCATTCAAAAAAAAATAAACAGATTCATTGGAATAGGACAAGAGTTGATTAATCATAAATCACTTTTTAATTCAATTCCACAACATCATATTTTTAAATCAACAGATGATTTTGTTAGTAATTTCAACAGCATTGAATTCAATAACGAAATTATTTTGTTGAAAGGCGCAAGGGTTTTTCAGTTTGAAAAAATCAATTTGTTGTTAGAGCATAAAATTCATGATACTGTACTGGAAATTAATTTGAACGCATTGCGCTCAAATTTAAAAACATACCGAAAGAAAGTTCAACAACGGGTGAAAATTATGGCGATGGTAAAAGCTTTTAGCTATGGTAGTGGCAGCTTTGAAATCTCCAATTTGTTACAACAAGAAGGAGTGGATTATCTTGCAGTTGCCTACGCCGATGAAGGTGTAGAACTTCGTAAAGCAGGAATTCAATTACCCATAATGGTGATGAATGCTTCTGAATTATCATTTGAAAATATAATTAATTATCAATTAGAACCAGAGTTGTTTTCATTTGGCATTATTCACTCTTTTGTTGATTTCTTAAAACAAAGACAAATTTCAAATTATCCTGTTCACATAAAACTAGATACTGGAATGCATCGTTTGGGTTTTAATGAGGAGGATTTGGATAGCTTATGCAAGATTATAACTCAGCATAACATTTTGACCATAAAATCAGTCTTCTCACATTTGGTTGGCAGTGACGATTCACAACATGATGAATACACGAAGTATCAGGCTGATTTGTTTTCAAAAATGACAGATTTCATTCAAGAAAAAATCAAGTATCAGTTTTTAAAACACTTGTCTAATACCTCTGCCATTCACAGACATCCCAATCTTCAATTTGATATGGTAAGATTGGGGATCGGCTTGTATGGAGTAGATAAGAATCTCAAATTGGAAAATGTAACCACATTAAAGACCACAATTTCTCAAATTAAAAATTTAAAAAAGGGAGATACAGTAGGTTATAACAGAAAAGGCGTTTTGCAAAGAGACTCAAGGATTGCAACAGTAAGAATTGGATATGCAGATGGTTATCCGAGAATTTTAAGTAATGGAGTTGGAAAAATGTTGGTAAACCAAAAATGGGCAAATGTAGTTGGAAACATTTGTATGGATATGACGATGCTAGATGTTACCGATATTAAAGCGGAAGAGGGAGATGAAGTCATTGTATTTGGTGAGGGACTTTCAGTTGCTGAACTTGCAAGTTGGGCAGGAACCATACCGTATGAAATACTGACAAACATATCACAACGTGTAAAAAGAGTTTATTTTGAAGAATAAGTTCAGATGCACTTTCCTTATCAATCTTAAATACAATTCCTGCTTATCTTTGATACTGAGTTATGAAAAAAATACACATCATTTTAATTATTACATTTATTTTACTTGTTGATCAGGCTTTAAAGTTTTATATAAAAACCAATTTCTATTTAAATACGTCTAAACCAGTTTTTGGTGATTGGTTTCAACTCTATTTTGTAGAAAACCCAGGCATGGCTTACGGATGGAAGTTTGGAGGCAATTGGGGGAAACTAATACTCACTTCATTCAGACTTGGAGCTGTATTTTTTGGTGTATATTATTTGGGAAAAATTATCAGAGAAAAATATCATAA
>JAIXWH010000018.1 GCA_027484165.1 Chitinophagaceae bacterium
GCTGGGTTCACTGCCATTTTGGGCAAGTTGATCAATTTGAATGAAGGTTTATTGGTTTGGTATCGGTTATTGTTTTCGTGTATCATTCTTGCATTTATTTTGTCTCTTAGAAAAAAACTGCAAAAAATATCATTGAAAGATTTCTTAGAAATTTCGGTAGTTGGGTTCATACTAGCGGTGCATTGGGTTACTTTTTACGGGAGTGTCAAGTATGCTAATGCTTCTGTTGCAGTGGTGTGTATTTCTGCAGCAGGTTTTTTCTCTTCTATAATCGAGCCGTTATTTTTTAGAAAAAAAATGGTTTGGATTGAATTAGCACTTGGGTTGCTTTCGATGCTGGGAATTTATATCATTTTTGATTTTCATCCACATTACAAAGTAGGCGTAATTTTTGGGATTATCTCTGCTATAGGAAGTGCTACATTCCCAATTTTTAATAAAAGATTGTTAAATAGGTTTACTCCTGAAACCCTTACGCTCTATGAGTTTTGCGGTGGACTTATTTCGCTGAGTTTGGTACTTCCTTTTTATTTTATTTTTTACAAGCCTGATTGTTTTGTTCCGAGTGCTATCGATTTGAAATGGTTGTTAGTGCTTGTTGTTTTTTGTACAGTTTTGTCTTTTGATTTGCAGTTAAATGCATTGAAGAAAATTTCAGCATTTACTTCAAATCTTACCTATAATTTGGAGCCTCTTTATGGTATTGTTCTTGCTTTTGTTGTTTTTAATGAAAATAAAATGCTGAACAATCATTTTTATCTGGGATTGTTGTTAATTGTTTTGTCTATTGCTTTGCAGATGATCAGAGTGTTTTATAGCAAGAAGTATAGGAATTGTTTTACAGAAAATTGATTTTCCAGTTAAGTTTCGCAAAGGACTGAAACATCGCGCTAACTCCGCAATATTTATCTTTTGATAAATCAACTGCTTTTTGCACTTTGGCTTGATCTTCCTCTCTAACTTTAATAAAATAATGAATAAAAACTTCGTTATAAATTTGGGGATGTTCCTCTGTTAGCGATGCATGAATATCGATTTTTAAATCGCTGAAATTTACCTTCATTTTGTTCAAAATCGAAACCACATCTATGCCTGTGCAGCCTGCGAGCGAAGCGAGCATTAGTTTTTTGGGGCTTGGTCCAAGATTTTGGGTGTTTTCATCGGTGGTGTCCATTTCAACATGATATTGATCAATCTTTGCTGTAAAAGACAATCCCGAGATGAAATTTGAGCTAATTTTGTGGGTATTCATGGCGAATTATTTTTGTTTTTTATGTAAAATCAAGAAAAATCATGACTTTTTACAAAAATAGTTGAAATGAAACTTTATTTATCGAGTTAATTCCTTACCTTTGCCGTCCAAAAATTACGAACATGGCTAGAGTATGTCAGGTGACTGGAAAGAAACCAATAACAGGAAATAAAGTTTCTCATTCCAATATTAAAACCAAACGCAGATTTTTACCCAATTTGCAAACTAAGCGTTATTTCCTAGCTGAAGAAGATAAGTGGGTAACTTTAAAAGTTTCTTCTGAAGCAATAAGAACCATCAATAAAAATGGTTTATACAGCGTTGTAAAAGAATTGCGCGCTGCCGGTGAAAAAATTTAATCAGTGTTTTTAAAATATAATACAAAATGGCAAAGAAAGGTAATAGAGTTCAGGTGATTTTGGAGTGTACAGAGCATAAGACTTCTGGTCTTGCTGGTACAAGCCGTTACATCACTACAAAGAACAAGAAAAATACTCCAGAGCGTATGGAGTTGAAAAAGTACAATTCTATCTTGAAAAAAGTAACTGTACACAAAGAAATTAAATAATAAATCGTTACACTCTTAATAGTTTGTAATAAGTAAAACTGAATAAAATGGCAAAAGCAGCTAAAACCGCGATTAAAACAAAGGACCAGAAAGCAGCAGCAGAAGCAAAGAACTGGACAAAGGTTATACGTACATTACGTAGCCCTAAAACAGGAGCTTATACTTTCAAAGAAGCAATGGTACACAAAGATAAAATTAAGGATCACTTAAGTTAATTGATCTCTTGTAAATTACTATGTAAAAAAGCTGTTCTGTTTTCAGGATGGCTTTATTTGTTTATAGAGGATTTTTTTTCGAACAAAATTTTTAAATTAGAACTGAATTAATATGGGTTTATTTGATAAGCTTTTTGGTAAAAAACAGCAACAGGAATCACTTGATCAGGGCTTGCAAAAAACTAAAGAAGGGTTTTTTGGTAAGATAGCAAAAGCGATTGCAGGCAAGAGTACTATTGATGTTGACGTGCTTGATGATATAGAAGAAGCATTAGTTGGAGCTGATGTGGGAATATCAACAACCATTAAGATTATTAACAATTTAGAAAAAAGAATTAAAGAAGATAAATATCTTAATTCTAGTGAATTAAATCAGTTAATTAAAAAAGAAATTCAGCATATTTTAATTGATGCTCCCCAAGATAATACCTATCTGAATTATGAATTACCTGCCGGACATAAGCCACATGTGATTTTAGTTGTTGGGGTAAACGGAGTGGGAAAGACAACCACAATTGGTAAGCTGGCACACAACTTTTCTTTGGCAGGCAAGTCAGTTTTATTGGGTGCTGCTGATACCTTCAGAGCAGCAGCAGTTGATCAATTGACTATTTGGAGTGAGAGAACCAATGTGCCTATAGTAAAAAAAGAGATGGGAAGTGATCCAGCTTCTGTTGCCTATGACACTATAATCAGCGGTGTTGCCAAAAATGTGGATGTGATTTTGATAGATACTGCCGGTAGATTGCATAATAAAGCTCATTTAATGGATGAGCTATCCAAAATCAAAAGAGTGATTCAAAAAGTGATTCCAGATGCGCCTCATGAAGTAATGCTGGTTTTAGATGGAAGTACAGGTCAAAATGCTTTGGAACAAGCCAAGCATTTTACAGCGGCTACAGAAGTGACAGCTATGACCATCACCAAACTGGACGGCACCGCAAAGGGTGGCGTTGTTCTTGCTATTGCAGATCAATTCAAAATTCCAGTTAAGTTTATTGGTGTAGGTGAAAAAGCGACAGACTTATTGGTATTTGATAAGCAGGAATTTGTTGATGGTTTATTTAATCTTCAATCATAAAAAGAGAAGAGCCCTTAAGAATAAGGGCTCCGTTTTACCAAAACTAACTGTTTATGAGAAAAAGTTGATTTATTATAATAGGGTATAAATTTATAAATAATTTTCTGACTTATTCTGTTAAATTTTCCATATTTATTTAAGAAAAGGCTTTTATCAATAAAATCACAACTCCATAAAATACGGTGGAGATAAAAATCCCTTTAGCTGTTTTGTCTTTATGGCTATTTACACATAAAGTGAAAATTAATGCATTAGCCAATAGAGAGATGCTCAAACCTGCTGTAAGTACTTGGTGATTTGGTTGAAGGTAAATGAATTGTAAAAATTCCTTCATGGAAAAAATGCCAAACTTATACCATTTAAAAGTCAGGAAGCCGAGAATAGGGGCTATAAATCCAAGAATAATGCCTAGTTTAAAATTATCCTTACCTAAAATTTTGAATGGACTAATTAAGAGCTTCAATAATCTCATTTAAATAATTTGTTTTTTGAGAGTTGTTTTTTTAAGGTATAGTTAGTTAAGTCAAACTGAACTGGGACTATACTAACATAATTGTGTTGCAATGCCCATACATCAGTGTCTTTACCTTTATCAAAATTTTTGAATTCGCCTGTTAACCAATAGTATTTTTTGCCTTGAGGGTCAACACGTTCATCAAAAGCTTCATCATATTTTGCATATGCTTGTTTGCATATTTTCATGCCCTTTATTTCTTTGTAAGGTATAGCAGGAATATTTACATTCAATAA
Source organism: Chitinophagaceae bacterium (assembly GCA_027484165.1). GTDB lineage: Bacteria > Bacteroidota > Bacteroidia > Chitinophagales > Chitinophagaceae > Ferruginibacter. The sequence continues at coordinate 3,867 of JAIXWH010000018.1, forward strand.
AAGATGTTTGTCGAGATTCTTGTGTTTTAAAAGTTCTGACACTAAAGTATGTACGATTTTTTTTGAAGCCTCAAAATCTGCATCGTATCGATAATCAAGTAATGAAAATCCGATGCTTGGAATCCCTTCAATAGAGGCTTCCATCGCTGCAGACATGGTGCCACTATAAATCACATTAATAGAGTGGTTTGCTCCATGATTAATACCGCTCAAGCAAATGTCTGGTTTGCGATGAAGTATTTTGTCGACAGCTAATTTTACACAATCAACAGGCGTGCCACTCGTTTGCCAGGCTTCAATATCTCCAAATAGATTCATCTTATTCATCCGAAGAGGAGAGCCGATTGTGATGGCGTGTCCCATGCCACTTTGCGGTTTGTCTGGTGCAACTACAACCACTTTGCCTAAGCCCTTTACTGCTTCAACTAAGCTTCGGATACCCGGAGACGTGATATCATCATCGTTGGTAATTAAAATAATGGGTTCGGATTTTTTTATTTTTGCCATCTAATTAAAATTTAGGGAATAAGCTTCTTTGAACTCCATCTGCACGGAAAGGCCATGGAATAGAAATAAGAATAAGAATCAGTGCAACTCCAAAGAAAATCACCATCTTTTTGTGTTTGTTTTCATCAGTGGCTTTCTTAACCGAACTGTATCCCACATGAACAAAAATCCATGCTAATATCATCATGAAACCATGTTCTACAGTGAAGAAACGGTCTATTGGATTTTTCATAACAGCTCCCATTCCAGCTTTCATTCTGTCGAACCATCCATTGGAAATAAATAAAATCAAACCTAATAGTAATTGAATATCGCAACAGATCATAAAAAACAAACCGCTACGCTTATCATTTACAGAAAATGATGATTTATTGAGCAGGCCTTTTACTCCATTGATTACAGCCCAGAAACCAAATAATAAAATAGCCCATCTGATTAAGCTATGAATTGTAATAATGCTTTGCATAATTTTATTTTATGCAAAAGTACTTTAAATGTGCAATAATTATCTTTTGAATATTTTAAATTCTACTGGTCATAAATTTGATATTTCTAAATGATTAAAAATAAATTTTGAAAAACTAAAATGTTTAGTATATTTGTGCTAATCAAATTAGTTTAGTTATGTCAAAAGCAGGATTAAATCTTAAATACCTCCGTAAATTAAGGGGGTGGACACAAGAAGAATTTGCAAACAAGTTAGATATCAAGAGGTCGCTTATTGGTGCTTATGAGGAAGAGCGGGCAGATCCTAGAATAGACGTTCTTGAAGTTGTGGCGGATATGTTCAAGTTATCTCTTGATGAATTGCTACTTAAAGACTTGTCTAATTCAATTAACACCGGAAGTTATCTTCAAAAAAGAAGAATGCAAAAGATGGCATCTGCCGACAGAAACATCATACATTTTGTTCCTGTAAAAGCTGCCGCAGGTTATCTTACCAGTTATGCCGACAGTGAGTTCATCGATGAGTTGAACACATTTACTTTGCCGATGCTTTCTGGTGGCAATTATCGTGCATTTGAAATTATAGGAGATAGTATGTTGCCTACTCCAAGCGGTAGTATTATTGTTGGTGAAAAAGTGGAGTCGCTTGATGATACCAAAAACGGACAGGCCTATATAGTTGTCAGTAAAAATGAAGGAATTGTATACAAGCGAATCAATAAAAGCAGTAAGGCAAAAAATAAGATATCTCTGGAAAGCGATAATCCCAATTATCAGCCCTATCAAATTAATGCTGAAGATGTAGTTGAATTGTGGCAGGCGCAGGTAGTAATTGGTAAAGTGGCTTCTCAGCAAAGATGGGATGTGAATTCACTTGCTAATTTGGTGAGTAATTTGCATGAGCAGGTGAGTACTTTGAAAAAGAAGATGAACTAGTTAGTTGATTTGATAATTTGGAGATAAGTTTGATGTTTTTGGTATGTTATTTATTGTTAGGTTTACTTTACTTATCAACTATTTGTACCCAACCTTATTTTCTCTTGTTCTATGCTGTTTTGTTTTTTCGCAAAGAAAGAATAACAATTAGATACCCAGGAGAGATTAGTTTTGAAAGGGAATTGTAAATTAGAGTTACTCCTTTTTACTTTTGATTTTTAAATTTTCAATTTGATTTCTCTTTATTTAATGTGCAAAAGTTTATAACTACAAATTCAATAAATCAGTTTTCTGATAATAACTTTAGTCAAAGATTTTTAGATACATCGATAACAATTAAAAACACACAGTTATGATTAAATTACAGATCATCGGAAATTTAGGAAAGGATTGCATTGTAAAAGAAGTAAATGGAAAAAATGTAATCAATTTTAGTGTAGCACATACTGAACGCTACAAGGACGGCCAGGGAAATCAAAAAGAACGAACAACTTGGGTTGAATGTGCTTACTGGACAGACAGGACTGCTGTTGCGCAGTATTTAACCAAAGGTAGAACTGTTTATGCAGAAGGAACTCCAGAGGCTGATCCGTATATGAATAAAGAAGGAGTGGCTGCAGCTACTTTAAGAATGAGAGTTCAAAATGTTCAATTATTGGGAACAACAAATGCAGGTGAAAATAATGGATCCAATCAAGGTATGGTAAATAATATGGGTTCTGGCGTACAGCCGGTTGCTAAAATTGAAATGGCTTCTGAATCAGATGAGTCATTGCCATTTTAATTTCAATTTATATAATAAAAAACCCACGGTTAAAGCCGTGGGTTTTTTATTTTAAAAATACTCTAATTTTTAATTCAATTTAAGAGCTCATTAAATTGTTCATCTTTGCAACAAAATGTAAATTCACAGATGCAAAAAATATTTTCTACTATCTTTTTGATTTTGATTTGCAATATCACAATTGCTCAGAATGATTACACTAGGTATGTTAATCCATTTATAGGAACCGGTGGACATGGCCATACTTATCCTGGCGCAACATTACCCCATGGTATGGTTCAATTAAGTCCGGATACCAGATTAGATGGATGGGACGGATGTAGTGGTTATCATTATTCAGATAGTTTTGTTTATGGATTTACACACACCCATTTAAGCGGAACAGGTTGCAGTGATTACGGTGATGTATTATTGATGCCTGGTAATGGCATTCCTTCCTCTAATAACAAAGTTTATGGGTCATTATTCTCTCACAAAAATGAAAAAGCAAGCCCAGGGTTTTATAGTGTAAAACTTTTAAATAATAATATTGATGTGAAACTGACATCAACAGAAAGAGTAGGTGTTCATCAATATCA
>JAIXWH010000006.1 GCA_027484165.1 Chitinophagaceae bacterium
ATACAAATATTCAATCGTTTTGCAACCTACAATGGGAGTAACCCTTTTAAAGCCCCGGGTATGCTGAGTTTGATACCTCACTTGGAACAAAACCAGGGAACTTATTATCCCAAAGGTGGTATGATCAGTATCACAAATGCCCTATATCAACTCGCACTGAAAAAAGGAGTGAGCTTTCATTTTAATCATAAGGTTGAAAAAATTGAACATCAACATAAAAAAATAACTGGCATAATTACCAATAACAGGCATGTAGATGCAGATATCGTTGTAAGTAATGGTGATGTTTATTACACGTATAAAAATCTGTTGAATCATCAATCAAAATCGGAACAACTTTTAAAGTTGGAGAGAAGTAGCAGCGCCCTGATATTTTACTGGGGAATCAAAAAAGAATTTTCACAATTGGGTTTGCATAATATTTTATTCAGTGAAGATTATAAAAAAGAGTTTGAGCATTTGTTTGATACAATGACAATGACAGATGACCCAACCATCTACATCAACATCACAGCAAAGATGGAGAAGAACCAGGCACCTGAAGGCTGTGAAAATTGGTTTGTAATGATTAATGCACCAGCAAATGTTGGTCAGGATTGGGAAAAAATAAAATTGGAAATCAGAAGTGCGGTAATAAATAAAATCAACCGAATTCTAAATACAGACATTGAAAAACATATTGAAACAGAAGATATCATGGATCCGGTAAGTATAGAACAAAAAACAGGAACATTTAAAGGGTCTCTTTATGGTACAAGTTCAAACTCTAAATTTGCAGCATTTTTCAGACCAGCAAATTTTACTTCAAAATTCAAAGGGTTGTATTTTTGCGGAGGTACAGTGCATCCGGGTGGAGGTATTCCACTTTGTTTGAAAAGTGCTTACATCATGAGTGAAATTATAAAAACTGATTGTGAAAAATAATCAAATTCAATTAAATTATTCCAGAGTTCAAATAGCAACTACTATTGCCATTTTGTTTCATGCCATTGGTTTGATGGGAATTTTGTTTTTTGATAAAAGCTTATTCATTCATACGACTGCAATCAATTTGTTACTGATGTTTTTTTTGATACTTTACACACAGAATGGGTTAAACAAATCTTTCTTTCTTTTCTTATCGCTTACTTTTATTTTCGGAATCGTAATTGAAATCATTGGAACAAGCACGGGTTATTTATTTGGTAATTATTCTTACGGATCAGTATTAGGACCTTCTATCAAAAATGTACCCTTGATAATCGGAATAAATTGGTTTATTGTGATTTATTGTTGTGGTATCAGTATTAATTTATTACTCAACAAAATGGTTGATCAGTTGACAGAAATTACAGAAAACAAAAGGCCTTTAGTGAAGTTATTATCCATTGTCGTCGATGGAGCTACACTAGCTGTTTTGTTTGATTGGTTGATGGAACCGGTTGCCATTAAGTTAGGATTTTGGAGTTGGGGCGGAGATGGTAGTATTCCCTATTTTAATTATGCATGTTGGTTTATTGCAAGTTTATTATTACTCTATATTTTCCATCAGTTGAATTTTGAAAAACGTAACAAATTCGCTTTACATTTGTTAATGATTCAAGTGATGTTTTTTTTGATTTTAAGAACCTTATTATGAATACATTGATTTTTATTGGAATTGTTTTATTGACATTCTTTATTATGGAAGGAATAACCTGGCTGACTCATAAATATGTGATGCATGGATTTCTTTGGTATTTACATGAAGACCATCATCAGCCAACTCCTGGATTCTTCGAAAAAAATGACGCCTTCTTTTTAATTTTTGCAGTACCTAGTTGGCTGTGTATTATGTTGGGACTACAAAACCAATTATATTGGGTTGCTGCAATTGGCTTTGGAATTTTAATGTACGGATTAGGATATTTCATCGTTCATGAAGTGATTATACACCAGAGATTTAAATGGTTTACACGAAGCAACAATACTTATGTAAAAACGATTCGGTGGGCACACAAAATGCATCATAAAAATTTGGGAAAAGAAGATGGTGAAAGTTTTGGAATGTTGTTTGTTGCCAAAAAATACTGGGAAAAAGTGAGAAGGGATAATGAAATCAAAAACAAAAAGTAAAAAGTAAAAATTAAAAGACTAAATGTAAAATCATTTTATCTTTTTAATCTTGAATTAATAATTTTGAATCCAAACTATACATACTTTCTAATACTTGCAGGTTCATTAATTGGACCTTTAATTTTGAGTTTTGATAAAAAAGTTGCATTTTATAAAAAATGGAAACATTTGTTTTCAGCAATGATCTTACCTGCGCTTTTTTATATCATCTGGGATATGGTTTTTACTCAGAGAGGAGTTTGGAGTTTTAATGAAGATTTTATCACAGGAATCAAATTGTACAATTTACCTGTTGAAGAAGTGTTATTCTTTTTTATTGTTCCTTATTGCTGCATTTTTATTTACGAATGTGTGATAAATTATTTCCCAAAAATTAAACAAACTCAATCTGGATTACTGGTATTGAAATTGATAGGATTTGTTTTATTATTAGTTGCTATTCTCAATCATAATAAAGACTATACTTTCTACACTTTTTTCTTTAATGGACTTTTTATTTTTATACTAGCATCAGCAAAAAAGTATTTTCAATCTTTCAATATCAATGCTTTTTTAATTTCTTATTTAATTATTCTGATACCATTTTTAGTAGTAAACGGATTACTTACTGCAATACCTGTGGTGCTTTACAATAACAATGAAAATCTAAATTTTAGAATTTACACCATTCCTTTTGAGGACATATTTTATGGCATGCTTTTGATCATGATGAATATTGCAGGATATGAAAGATCAAAAAAGAAAGTAAGCCAAATTATTTAATCGCCTTCAATGCATAAACCAAAGGCACTTTATCTTCAAAATATTTTATTCTGAATTTACCGGGTTCAAATTCGTAGGTATGTCTGAAACAATCGTAAGGTGAATAGTTAAACTCATCGAAAGATTGAATTTGCAAATTGTTTTTTATCAGGGCATTCAACACTTCACCAATCCCATGATTCCACATTACATATTGTTGTGAGAGATTCGCAGATTTTTCGGCATAGGTACCATTATAAATTTCAACGATAGGGCCGGTATTGAAATAGTTGTATCCTATCTTTTCAAAATCATCATCATACATCCATATTACAGGATGAAACTCTGCAAAAATAAACTCACCTCCTGGCTTTAAAAATCTTGAAGCAATTTCAGCCCATTTGTCTAAATCAGGCAACCAACCGATTGTTCCGTAAGTAGTGAATACGATATCAAACTCTTGATTCAAATAATTGGAGAGGTCATAAATATTACAACATATAAAAGTAGTATCTGTATTTGTTTTTTCTGCCAAAGCTTTTGCTCTTTCAATAGCGATATCCGACAAATCGATTCCGGTAACTTTTGCTCCCATTCTGCTCAAAGAAATAGAGTCTTGTCCGAAGTGACATTGCAAATGAAGAATGGTTTTCCCTTTCACATCACCCAACAACTTCAACTCAATTTCTTTAAGAGAATTATTTCCTTTCAAAAATCCGTCTACATCATAGAATGCAGACTCGATATGAATATCTGTTTTTGCATTCCATGAGTTTCTGTTAATTTCGATATAGTTAACTTCTTTTTCCATTATTATTCTTTCAACAGCTTGTTATTTAGCAGTTAAACTTCCGTCCCATACTTTCTTACCCTGAATTCTTCTACCCACATACATGATCAAAACAAACAAAAAGAAAAGAGGGCCTGTAAATCCAAATAAGGCTACGTATTTAGTACCATAGAATTTATCCATGGGTCTTCTTAATCTTTCAGAGATAATATACATACTTGGTACCATTACTAAGGTTAGGAAGAAAGAGAAAATCAAACCAAAAATAATCGTCCAGCTCAATGGACCCCAGAACACTACGCTATCACCACCTAAGAAAATATGTGGATTTAAATGTTTGAAGAAAGAAACGAAATCGATATTGAAACCTACAGCTAATGGCAATAATCCTAAGATGGTTGCAACTGCAGTAAGCATTACCGGTATGATACGAATTTTTCCAGCGGTGATGGCAGCTTCTCTTGTACGCATACCTCTTCCTCTCAATTCATCTGTAAATTCAATCAAGAGGATACCATTTTTAATTACGATACCTGCTAATCCAATTACACCTACACCAAGCATGATACTTGCGATTGTCATTCCAGTAAAAGCATAACCTAGCAACACTCCAATTATAGAGAAGAAAATTTCTGTGAGTACGATAAAAGGTTTACTCAATGAATTGAATTGCAATACAAGTATCAAAAAGATTAATCCTAATGCAATGGAAAGTGCCATTCCTAAGAAACTGTTGGTTTCTGCTTCCTGTTCTCCTTGTCCGGTTTGACGAATCGTAACATCTCCTGGAATCGTTACCATTGTTTTAAATGTATTTATTTTCTCTGCGATTTCTTTATTTACTTTTGCAGTCATTGATGGATCTAATACATTGGATTGCAACTGTATTGTTCTCTTTACATTCTTACGCATAATTGCACCGGAAGTGTTGGTGTAATCAACAGTTGCAACTGCACTGATGGGAATGGATTTGATACGCATCGTATTCATATCCATGAAGGTGATGCGCATATTCATCAAATCCGTGATATTGTTTCTCATCAAATCGGTATACCGTAATTGAATTTTGTATTCATCTTCTCCTTCTTTCAACTTGCTGACTTCCTTACCAAAAACTGCCGTTCTAATTTCCATACCGATTTGCCCGGTGCTTAAACCTTCCATCATGGCTTTTTCACGGTCAACCTTAACCGTAATTTCCGGACTATTTAAATCCACATCAAGTTTTAAATTCTCAACTCCTTCAACACGATTGGTATCCAAGTAATTATTGAGTTTGGTAGCGATATCAGCAATTTCTTCAAACTTATCGCCCACAATTTCAATATTAACTGGAGGGTCGGTTGGAGGTCCTGAATCTTCTTGTGATACTTCAACGCTAGCTCCTGGAATACCCGTCATTGCAGCTCTGATGGCATCAAGATAGGGACTTGTTTTTTTACCATCTCTTTTTTCATATTCAACAAAAGAAACCTGAATACGTCCTAAATTAGGTTGAATACTTCTATTATTACTCTTTGGATTATTGGCGCTGTTGGCTACGTTGGCAATAACACTTTCAACGATACTTCCTTCTTCGCCTGGTTTTTCTTTTTCTAAAATTTTAAACAC
>JAIXWH010000077.1 GCA_027484165.1 Chitinophagaceae bacterium
GCACTAATCAGGTAATTGATCTTGGCGAAAGAAACTTCATCTTCAGGAAATCCGAAATCAGATTTACTTTTAGTTTTCACTTCTATTATATGTAAAATATCATTCTTGCTTGCAATCAAATCCACTTCCCAATTGCCACTGCGCCAGCTTTGATGCAAAATATGATATCCCTTTTTTGTGAAATAGGATAAAGCAAGGCTTTCTCCCTTTTTTCCTACTTTAATGTGTTTTGTCATGCAGTAAAACTAAAAAAGTACAATATTCACAACATGAGGATAAAACCCTAAAAAAGAAAGGAAATTCTTTTGTATAAATGCTTATTTTTGTATGAAATAATAAAAAGATGACACAAAATAAAACCAATATCTTAATCGCAACTATCCTTGTTGCCTTTGCAGCAATAATGAAAGTAGTGACCTTTCCTCATAGTATTAATCCGATCATTGCTATTTCCCTTTTTAGTGGTGTGATTATAAAAGATAAAAAGATTTCTTTTGCTATGCCTTTAATTGCAATGTTTACAAGTGATCTGATGCTTGAAGTTTTCAATATCGCTCCTGGATTTTATGGAATGGGACAAGTTGGAAACTATCTTTCTTTATTATTGGTAACAGTTTTGGGATTTAGCATGAAGAAAATCAATCCGATCAATGTTATAGGGTATTCTGTTGGTTCTTCCCTTTTGTTCTTTTTGCTCAGCAATACCAACTGCTATTTATTTGACAATTTTAATACCTATGGAACAGGTATTATAGGTTGGGCAAATTGTTTAACGGCAGGGATTCCTTTCATGAAAAACGGTATCGCAATTGATTTATGTTTCAGTACTTTATTATTTGGAAGCTATGTGGTGTTGTTTAAAAAGTCTGCATCAAAAGTGATGGCCAATTAATTCACACTCATCCATTTTCATACCCCTCATCGATAATCAGATTTCTTCCATCCGCTGCTTTTGTAGCCAATGCATCGCATCTGTTATTGTAAGGATTGTCGGCATGTCCTTTTACCCAAATGAATTTTATTCTGAAGTTTTTAGATAATTCGTGATATTCTTTCCAGAGATCACTATTCTTTTTTCCGCCTTTGAAGTTAGTTTTCATCCAAGTATTTAACCAACCCTTTTCAATAGCATTCACCACATACTGACTATCAGAATAGATGGTAATTGGTATATCATTTTTAGTTATGATTTTTAATCCGGCAATAACAGCCATCAATTCCATTCGATTGTTTGTGGTATGTTTGAACCCTTGTGATAATTCCTTGCGATGATTTCCATACATTAAAATGGCGCCATACCCTCCCGGACCAGGATTCCCTCTAGAAGAGCCATCAGTATAAATTGTAATCATCTTTATATTTAGTAGTTGGAGTGATTCAAATTAAACCTGAAAAACTCCCATTTTAAATTCAGCAATATCAGGATTGTGATTGGCTGCACAAATTCCTTCCGAAATTAACCTTCTTGTTTCTTTTGGATCAATAATTGCGTCTACCCATAACCGTGCTGCTGCATAAAAAGGTTTGGTTTGTCTGGTGTAATTATCAGTAATCTTTTTTAGCAATTCATTTTCCTGTTCTAGTGTTACCTCCTGCCCTTTTGCTTTCATTCCTGCCACCTGTATCTGAAGCATTGTTTTAGCGGCTTGTTCTCCTCCCATCACAGCAATTTTTGCTGTTGGCCATGCATAAATAAATCTGGGGTCATAAGCTTTCCCACACATTGCGTAATTCCCCGCTCCGAATGAATTCCCAACAATTATGGTAATCTTTGGCACTACTGAATTGGCAACTGCATTTACCAATTTAGCACCATCTTTAATAATTCCTGAATGCTCACTTCTGCTTCCCACCATAAATCCTGTAACATCCTGTAAAAAAACTAAAGGGATTTTCTTCTGATTGCAATTCATGATAAAACGAGCAGCTTTGTCTGCACTGTCATTATATATTACACCACCCATTTGCATTTCACCTTTCTTACTCTTCACAATTAATCTTTGATTAGCCACAATCCCAACAGCCCATCCGTCAACTCTTGCATAGCCGCACACAATTGTTTTACCATAATCTTGTTTAAACTCATCAAAACTATTTTCATCAACTACGCAATCAATCAAATCCAAAACATCATAAGGTTTGGTATTCCCTTCGCTTAAAACACCATAAATGTGTTCGGTTGGTTTTAATGGATTTTTTGCTTTTATTCTGTTGAATCCTGCATCGGGCTTAGCTCCCAACTTACTCATGATTTTCTTTACCTGTTCCAAACATTCTTGTTCAGTTTTAAATCTGTAATCCGCTATTCCCGACAATTCCGTATGGGTAACGGCACCGCCTAGTGTCTCAGCATCTATATCTTCACCTATTGCAGCTTTAACTAAATAAGGACCAGCCAAAAATATAGATCCGGCATTTTCCACCATTAAAGTTTCATCGCTCATGATAGGTAAATAAGCGCCCCCAGCTACACATGCACCTGTTACTGCAGCAATCTGTGTAATTCCCATGGCACTCATTTTCGCATTGTTCCTGAATATTCGTCCGAAATGTTCTTTATCCGGAAAAATTTCATCCTGCATCGGCAAATAAACACCTGCACTGTCAACTATATAAATGATAGGCAAATGATTTTCCATAGCAATCTCCTGCATGCGAAGATTTTTCTTTCCGGTTATTGGAAACCAAGCTCCTGCTTTTACAGTTTGATCATTGGCAACGATTACACATTGTTTACCACTTACATAACCAATGCCACTAACAGTTCCACCGGCAGGACAACCTCCATGCTCTTCATACATTTCAAAACCAGCAAATGCGCCGATTTCTATAAAGGGCATTCCATCATCAACCAAGTAATCGATGCGTTCTCTTGCAGTAAGTTTATTTCTTTCTTTTTGCTTAAGTGCCGCTTTTTTTCCTCCACCCTCGCAAATCACATCCAGCTTTTGCCTTACAAAGCTCCATGCCATTTTTTGAGCATCCTCATTTTTATTAAAATCATTATTCATGGCCAACATTTTTTCTTTAAAAAGTTAAGCGCAATTTATACTTTTTTCTCTACCGAATAGATTTCTATACTTACATTTGATTTCAATTTTAATTATGGAAAAGGGTAAATTAATAATTGTAGGATCTTCAGGACATGCTAAAGTAGTAATTGATATTGTTGAAAAGGAAGACAAATATGAAATTATCGGACTAATCGATGATAACAGAAAATTGGGTGAGAATACGATGGGTTATCCTATTATTGGCAATATAGCTGACCTTCAAAATATACTTAAATTAAACCCTGAATATAAATTATTCATAGCCATTGGAGACAACTGGAATAGATGTAAAATTTTTGAACATATTACAAGTCTTGTTCCCCATGCAAATTTTATTTCCACTGTTCACCCCTCAGCCGAAATTGGAAAAGAAGTATCAATTGGCTATGGTACAGTAATAATGGCAGGAGCTGTAATCAACAGCTGTACTTCCATAGGTAACTTTACAATCGTATATACCAATTCAAGTTTGGACCACGACAATATACTTGGAGATTTTGCCAGTTTAGCTCCAAATTCTGCAACAGGTGGCAATGTAAGTATTGGTTCATTTTCAGCAATTGGGATTGGTGCCTCTATAAAACATGGCATAAAATTGGGTAGTAACTGTGTTTTAGGTGGTGGATCAGTTTTATTACAACAATGTGGAGATAATCAATTACTTTATGGAGTTCCTGCAAAAATGGTAAGACTAAGAGAAAAAGGAGAAAAATATCTCTAAAATTTACTATAGTTACTCACATTTACACCCCCCTTTTTAACATACAAGTTTTATTAGTTAAAATTTGAGAGTTTTTTTGGATAAAATCATGATAAACAATACATTTGACCCTTATCTGATAATTTTAAACAATGAAAAAACTCTACAAAATTTCAATTCAATTCCTAGTACTCTTTTTAGTTGCTAATTCTCTTTTTGCACAAGAGGTAAATTATTGGTCTAAGTCGAATGATTCGAGGATCAATAAGAAATTAATCACAGGGCCAACAATGCCTAAAGATTATGAAATCTACCAATTAGATGAAACTTCTTTCAGAGTAAATATGAGTAATGTACCTTCAGAACTCACAGTTTATGCCGGAAATTCTAATAAAATAATTGCATTCCCCACGCTTAATGGAAAAATCGAAAGATTTAGAATTGTTGAAGCTCCGGTAATGCATGCTGATTTGGCTGCAAGATACCCAGGTATAAATTCTTACGCTGGAAAGGGTATTGATAATCCTTCAGCGACAATACGTTTTGATGTTTCTCCATTAGGTACAAACGCAATGATCATGTATACCGACAATTATACTGTTTTTATAGACAGAGTTGAAGGAAATTATTATAGAGTAAGTTCAAGAGCTGATCAAAATCCCCACACTACTTTTAGATGTAATACGGATTTTCTTGAAAACGATCAATTGAATTTAGACTTAACGGGTAGAGAAATGAATGCGAATCAACCAAAATTAAGAACATACAGATTAGCGCTTTTGTCAGGTGCTGAGTGGTCTGCAGCTTTTTTTGGAACTGCTACAACTGATGCCCAGAAAAAAGCTAATGTACTGATTGAACAGAATCGGGAGATGACGAGAGCTAATGCTATTTTTGAAAGAGATTTTGCTGTGAGATTAATACTGATTCCAACAAACGATTCAATCATTTATTTGAATGCTGCTACAGACCCAATCACGAACGTGAACATGCCTAATCAAACTACATGTCAAACCGCAATTAACAATAGAATTGGCGCTAACAATTATGACATTGGACACACAGTAACCAGATCTCAAGCTGGTCAAAGTAATGGTAATGCAGGATGTATAGGTTGCGTGTGTGGTGCTTCTACTTCCAAAGGAAGTGCTTTCACAGCATATGATAATCCTAGTGCACTAGATTTTTTCGTTGTGGATTATCTGACTCATGAGATGGGCCATCAAATGGATGCTAATCATACCTTTTCATACAACGATGAAGGTTCTGGAGTGCAAATGGAACCAGGTAGTGGTATCACTATAATGGGATATGCAGGTATTACTGGTGCTTCAACTGATATCGCACAACACAGTATAGATAATTTTCATAGTAGGAGTATTCAGCAAGTAACCACCTACATGTACTCAACAGCACTTTCAAATACTTCTGCAGCATGTGGAGTTATCTCTATTGTCAATACCAATGCAATACCTACAGCCAATGCAGGATCAAACTACATTATTCCAAGATCAACACCATTCCAATTAACTGGCGAGGGTACTGATGCGGATGCTACTGATACCTTATCCTATTCTTGGGAACAAATTGATGATAATAATCCCAATATCAATACAACATCACTTCCTGTAGCTACATATACTGCAGGACCTGCATTCAGACCTTACTCTCCAACCAGAAGCAATATCAGAATTGTACCACAGATACAATATATCTTGTCTGGGGCAAATACAACCAAATGGGAAGTATTGCCTTCTGTAGCCAGAACCTTGAATTTTAGATTAATAGTAAGAGATAATCATGTGGGTTGTGGGGGTAACAAATCTGATGACATGGCAATAACAGTGAATGTGGCATCAGGTCCTTTTAAAGTAACCTCACCCAATACCACAGGTATTAGTTGGGCTGCAGGTTCATCTCAAACAATTACATGGGATGTAGCGAATTCTACTGCAGCTCCAGTAAGTTGTGCTAAAGTAAAAATATCACTTTCAACAGATGGCGGCTACACCTTTCCGATAGTATTAGCAGACAGTACTGACAACGATGGCACAGAAACTATCACTGTACCTGGTAATCCTACCACAACAGGTAGAATTAAAGTAGAAGCTGTTGGTAATATTTTCTTTGATATTAATGATAAAAATATCACAATCACAGGATTGACATCTGGGTTTACTTTTGGAACAGCAGCATCAACAGCTGTGAATTGTGGCACCACAAGTGCATCAGTTCAATTACCAACAAATTCATTAGGAGGATTCTCAACTCCAATAAACTTAACTGCAAGTAACGTGCCGGCTGGAGCTTCAATTGCATTTGGAAGCAACCCTGTAAATCCTGGTAGCCCTGTTGATATCACAATGAACAACATGAATGTATTGGCACAAGGCACTTACAGTATTACAATCACTGGAGTTGCTGGTGCATTAACTCAAACTGCTACGGTTACTTTTGTTGTTAATCCGTTAGTTCCAACTTTTACACAAGTGGCACCAATTTGTACAGGTAGTTCTTTTACTTTACCTACAACATCGGATAATGGTGTAACTGGTACATGGTCACCGGCAATCAACAATACCAGTACAACAACCTATACATTCACACCATCATCAAATCCTTGTGCATCTAATACAACAATGACAGTTTCTGTTACATCTAGTATCCTTCCTTTGTTTACACAAGTTGCTCCTGTTTGTATTGGAAATACATTTACATTACCTAATACCTCAAATAACAACATAACTGGTACATGGACACCTGCAATCAATAATACCAGTACTACAACTTATACCTTTACTCCTGATGCCGGACAATGTGGTGCTACAACATCAATGACAGTAACAGTTAACTCTACCCCAACAGTACCCACTTTCACACAAGTGGCTCCAATTTGTATAGGTGGGACATTTACATTACCGACCTCATCAACAAATGGAATAAGTGGTACATGGGCACCTGCAATAAACAATCAAAGCACAACTACGTATACATTTACTCCAGCCTCTGGTTCTTGTGCTACGACTACAACGATGACAGTATCTGTAGAAACGAATACCACACCTATTTTCAACCAAGTTGCACCGATATGTGTTGGAGGATCGTTTACACTACCTACTACATCAAATAATGGTGTAACAGGCTCATGGTCTCCATCAATCAATAATTCCACTACAACAACTTATACTTTTAACCCAGCAGCAGGCGTTTGTGCCACAACCACAACAATGACTGTTACGGTTAATCAACCTGTTGTTCCAACTTTTACACAAGTAGCAGCAATTTGTGCGGGTGGTACAATTAATTTACCAACAACATCAAACAATAGTATATCAGGTAGCTGGTTTCCTGCAATTAATAACCAAGTAACCACTACTTACACATTTGTACCAAATCAAGGCGAATGTGCTACCATAGCAAATATGACAGTAACAGTAAATCAATCAACTGTGCCTACATTTAATCAAGTTGCTCCAATTTGTGCAGGAAGTACGTTTAATTTGCCTACCAGCTCAAACAATAGTGTAACAGGTGTATGGACACCTGCAATTAATAATCAGACTACAACTACATATACCTTTACTCCTACTTCAGGTCTATGCGCTACAACAGCAACGATGACTGTTACAGTAAATCCTGTTTCAAACAGTGCTGTGAATCAAACAGCTTGCAGTTCATTTACATGGAATGGTATCACTTATAATACAAGTGGAACATATACAAACAGTAATGGTTGCAGCACTGATACTTTATATCTGACCATTAACCAACCAACTACACCAACATTTACTCAAGTAAGTGCAATTTGTGCGGGTGGTTCAATTAATTTACCAACAACATCAAACAATAGTATTACTGGTACTTGGAGTCCTGCAATAAATAA
>JAIXWH010000109.1 GCA_027484165.1 Chitinophagaceae bacterium
AAGTGTATGTAACAGTTACATTTGGAATGGAAATGTTTATACATTAAGCGGTACTTATTCTTACATCTCAACCAATACAGTTGGATGCGATAGCGTAGCAACTTTGAATCTTACTATAAAGAGTTCATCAACATCTTCTCAAACGGAAAGTGTATGTAACACTTATGTTTGGAATGGAAATGCTTATACATCAAGTGGTACTTATTCATTCACCACAACCAATACACTTGGATGTGATAGTTTAGCAACTTTAAATCTGGTGGTTAATAATTGTGATATTGTATTGAATTTGAAATTATTTCTTGAGGGTTTTTACATTGGTTCAGGAAAAATGCAATCCACTTTATCAGATCTAGGAATTGCAGCTGCTTTAAATGAAACAGACAGTATTGAAGTAAGTTTATGGTCTTCATCAAATCTCAATAATCTTAATGCTGATTTTCAGTTGAAAGGTATTTTGTACTCAGATGGTAATGCAACATTTAATATTCCTGCTGCTTTATTCGGAAATAGTTATTACATAATGGTTAAGCATAGAAATAGTATTGAAACCTGGAGTGCTTTGTCCGTTTCATTTGATTCTGCTGTTGTGAATTACGATTTTACAACAGGGTATAATAAAGCTTATTCCGATGGCATCAATAATCCGATGAGAAATATGGGTGGAGGGGTTTATGCCATCTATAGCGGAGATATCAATCAGGATGGAAGTATAGATATTTCAGATATGCAAATCACTGAGAATGATGCTTCTAATTTTGCTTTTGGGTACAATGCCAGTGATTGCCAGGGAGATGGAGGTACAGATATTTCTGACATGCAAACAATTGAAAATAATGGTAGATTATTTATATTTTATGCTCGTCCTTTTTGATTTTTTTCTAACAAATTGTGGGTTTCTTTTCATCATTGCTTATTGAGAATAATTTTAATATATAATTCTTATGTTGATATCTCATTCGAATGTTTCAGCATGATAAAAATAAATTTTAATTTTTATTTTTAAGGACTATATTTGCCCTCTATTTTCCGCACCCTATACTAGAAGGCTATGGCTATTGCCATTAATTTAAAACTCATTTAAACAAAAAAAGATGAAGAAACTGTACAATTTTATTTTACTTTCATTGGTATGCTTTGGTGCAAATGCACAAATCGTTAATATCGATCAAAATGGTGGGAGTAGCGGTCTTATCGTTGTAGGTCAAAATAACTATCACGTATCTGAAAGCATTTATTTGGCTTCGGAAATAGGTTCAGCAGTATTTTCTGGTGCTGGAAATGGGATCACTAAAATCGGATTTTCTGTGAATGCAGGTACTGTAGCGTCACTACCTGTAACCATTACCAACTTTAAAGTTTCAATGAAAAATATTTCATCAGCTGTTACTACCTTAGCTAACGGTAATAATAACACAACAGGATATACTGTAGTTTATAACGGCTCAATTACTTTCTCAAATTTGGGTTGGAATACTATTGTATTATCAACTGCTTTTGTGAGAACTGCAGGCTCAAATTTGCAGGTAAAAATAGAACGCTCGAATAATTTAGCTAATTCAGGCCTAGTTTTTGATCCTTCTGTTGGGAATTACTCTAATCCTGCACAGACAACACTATCATCAAGAAGGTACAACGGAAATGCAGCAATTACAACAACAACAGCTCTGACAGCAACAGGTTTTAGACCTGCAATTCAGCTAATTAAACCTTTTCCTGTAGATGCTGAAGTAATAGGAATCCTTAATCCTTATAGTTCATGCTACAATTCACCTCAAACTGTACGAGTTGGAATCATAAACAATGGTACAACTACAATCGCTGCGGGTGCTGCAAGTGTTTCATTAGAGGTCGCAACTGCCAATACTTTCCTTGGTTCAGTTTCTAACACAGCCCCAATTCCAACAGATTCAATTGCTATCTTAACATTTACCGGTATTAACATGCCAAATGTTGGATCAAATGATGAATTGGCAATAGTTTCAGTTGCTGGTGATGCTTTTGCTGCAAATGATTCTGGTTTTTCAGGAGTGACAACTACTCCTATTTTATCTCCTTTACCACAAGTTGAAGATGTGGAGGGAGCGTTTAACGTTTTTGCTTATTTGAGGTCTATTGCTGGAAGTAATGCATGGACAGTATTATCATTCATCTCAGGAACGGGTGCTTGGCAAAACGGTTACACCCAAAATGATTCATTAGTGCCAAGAACTGGTGGTGGTGGTTCAGACTTCTTCCTCTTTGATAGTTGGAATCAACCAGCAGGAACTGTGAGCAGATTGTATAGCAATTGTGTATCATTGCCGGCTAGTGGTATTTCACGTGTTAGTTTTTGGATGAGTCATGATAGCGCATTCGCAACAAATTTAGACAGCTTGTATGTTATTGTTTCTAATGATAAAGGAGCTACATGGACAAGAGTGGGTGGCTTCCAAAGACCAGACGATGCCTTATTGGAATATACATGGTTAAAAGATAGTGTTGACATTTCAGCTTACAATGGCCAAACCATTCAGTTAGGGTTTGAAGGAGTAAGTGATTATGGTAATGCTATTGGTTTGGATGATATTAATATCTACAATATTGTTACTTGTACAACTTTTGTAACTCCAACATTCAATCAGGTAGCTGCAGTTTGTGCTGGTAGTCCTATTTCTTTGCCTGCTGTATCAACAAATAGTATAACAGGTACTTGGACTCCTGCAATTAACAATCAAGCTACAACTACTTACACATTTGTTCCAAATGCTGGTCAGTGTGCAACAAATACCCCTGTAACAATGACTGTTACTGTTAATCCTGCAACTGTTCCAACATTTACACAGGTTGGTGCAATTTGTAAAGGTGGTACATTCTCATTACCAACAACATCTAATAACAGTATTAGTGGTACTTGGAGTCCTGCAATAAATAATCAGGCAACTACAACTTATACCTTTACTCCAGCTGTTGGCATTTGTGCTACTACAGCAACTATGACTGTAACAGTAAAACAACCAACCACTTCAAACACATCAATCTCAAATTGTGTGAGCTATACTTGGAATGCAAATACATATACATCAAGTGGTACTTACACAAAAACTGGTTTGACTAATATTGCAGGTTGTGATTCTACAGCATTTTTAAATTTGACAATCAAGCAAGCAACTTCAAGCAATACTTCTAATAGTGTTTGTGTTAACCAGTTGCCTTATACATGGAACGGTTTAAGTTTATCTGCAACAGGTACTTATACTAAAACTGGCTTTACGAATGCTGCAGGATGTGACAGTATTGCTATTTTAGATTTAACTGTTAATTCAACACCC
Organism: Chitinophagaceae bacterium; assembly: GCA_027484165.1. Taxonomy (GTDB): domain Bacteria; phylum Bacteroidota; class Bacteroidia; order Chitinophagales; family Chitinophagaceae; genus Ferruginibacter. Next base: position 3,312 of record JAIXWH010000109.1, read on the forward strand.
GTAACTCCAACCTTTAATCAGGTTGCCGCAATTTGTGTAGGAGGTACATTTACATTGCCAACAACTTCAACCAATAGCGTATCTGGAACTTGGAGCCCAGCTGTAAATAACCAACTTACAACAACATACACATTTACACCAAGTGGAACACAATGTGCTACAACTACAACGATGACTGTAACTGTAAACCAACCAACTACACCAACATTTACTCAAGTAAGTGCAATTTGTGCGGGTGGTTCAATTAATTTACCAACAACATCAAACAATAGTATTACTGGTACTTGGAGTCCTGCAATAAATAA
>JAIXWH010000119.1 GCA_027484165.1 Chitinophagaceae bacterium
CCGGAGCGGCAACGCTGGATTTTGTTACAGTGAATGATCTAATTGTATTATTTACTCCACAAGTACTCGCAGCTTTTACTGTTATAGCCGATCCTGAGAACAATGTTGAATCAAATCTTACTCTTATTGATGTATCCCCCTGACCTGAAACTATTGTAGCCCCTGTTGGTACAGTCCATATAAAATTAGATGCATTAGCAATACTCCTTGTAGAATATACAACCAAAGCTGACGAACCAATTGCAGAACATACATTTGCTGTACCTGTCAACACAGTTGGAGCCAATGGTAATTTCTTAGTCACAGCAAATGTTTTAGAAGCACTCATTGAACATGAGTTCACTGCTTTCACTGAAATATTTCCAGATACAAAAGTACTGTCAAAACTCACCAATATACTGGTATCTCCCTGTCCTGAAGTAATTGTTGCCCCTGTTGGCACAGTCCATGCATATGATGTTGTATAAGCAGTAGACCTTACAGTGTATCTATAAGTTGATGTAGTAGAACATACATTAATATCTGCTGTTCCTGTTATAACAGTTGGAGCAGTTGCAGATCTTCTAAAAATTGTCAAAGTTTTAGCTGTAGTATTAACTCCACATGAACTTGCAGCTCTTACTGAAATAGTTGCTCCAGATACAAATGAATTGTCGAAATCAACGGTAACAGCAGTTGCACCCTGACCCGAAACGATAGTTGCACCTGAAGGTACAGACCAAATATAGTATGATGCGTTTGTAACAGCTGTTGTAGTATAAACAACATTTGTACTTGTTGCACATACATCTGTGCTCCCATTCAATACTGTTGAAGCTAATGGCAACTTCTTAGTTACTGTTAATGATTTAGCCGCACTAATAAAGCAACCATTCTGTACTTTTACTGTAATACTACCGGTAACGAATGTACTATCAAATGTTACAACAATCGATGTGTCTCCCTGACCTGAAACTAATGTTGCACCAGTTGGCACTGTCCAAACATAAGAGTTTGCATAAGCTACACTTCTTATTGAGTAAGTGTAATTTGCATTGTTTGACATTGGTGTACAAACATAAATATCAGTTGTACCGTTTAATACAGCAGGTGTATTTGGCAACAATCTTCCCACTGTTAATGATTTAGCAGCACTTTGCCCACAATAGGTACTTGATTTTACTGAAACTGTTCCTGATGTAAATGTATTATCAAATAAAACAGTGATTAATGTATCTCCCTGACCTGAAACAATAGAAGCTCCAGAAGGCACAGTCCATTGATAAGATGTTGCATTAGCAACTGGACTAGTATAATAAGTTACCTCAGTTTGATTTCCAATTGGCGCACAAACATCAGTAGCACCCACTAAAACTGTTGGAGCAGCTGTAATAGTTTTTAAAATCGTTAATGTTCTTGCAGCGCTTGTGTTACAACCTGTAGTTTGTACTTGCAAATTAGTACCCGACACAAAAGTATCATCAAATGTAGCTGTAACGATGGTGTCATTTTCTCCAGATTCAGGATGAGTTAATGTCATACCTGCTGGCGCTGTCCAAATATATGCTGGAGCTCCAGCTACCTTTCTAATGGTATATGTGGCTTCGGAAGCATTGTTGATATAAGCACAAGCATTTGTATTTCCTGTAATAACACCCGGAACTGCATATGGAGATGCTGTTACAAATAATTGCTTGTCAGAACTTGCAGAGCAATTATTCAGGGCTTTCACTTTAATAAATGAGCTTTGATATCCAGCATCAAAAGTAACTGTGATTGTATTTGTACCTTGACCGCTTATCATTGTCATATTATTTGGCAAAGTCCAAACATATGATGTAGCAAAAGTTTGAGCAGGTATTGAATAAGTTGCCTGATTTCCGTTGTCATAGAAAGGACATGAATTAGAAGGACCGCTTATTGAACTTGGAATACTTGTTATCAATTTAAAAATTCTCAATGTACGTGGAGATCTACTTCCACAATTTGATAGTGCAGTCACTCTTATATTGCCTCCAGAAACAAATGAATTTGAAAACTGCACCCCGATTATGTTTGTACCCTGACCTTCTACAATTTCTGCTCCAGCAGGTACTTCCCAAATGTAGGCTGTAACATTTGATACTATATCTACTTGATAATACAATGTAGTTCCTAGATCAGTAAACGGACACACATCAGTCGTTCCTGCTATTGCAGCTAAAGTGGGCATAGTTTTATTTATCCATAATGACTCTAAAATACTCGAGCATCCGCCCTGTGACACCGAAGCAACAGAGATTTGAGAACTAGTACTTAATGTACTATCAAAAATTACTGTAATTGATCTTGTACCTTGGCCAGTTAAAATGGTTGCACCTTGCGGCACAATCCAATTGTAAGATGCTGCACCTCTTGTTGAATTAACAAAATAAGTAAGAGGAATTGATTGATTTACAAATGAACATAATTCAGTTACACCATAAATACTATCAGGACTTGGAGGCAATGAATTATTAATTGTAAGATTAATTGTCAATGTACTGTCACATCCGGCAACATTAGTCAAATATTGAACATAAATACCATTAACACCCCATGTTTGACTGTTTTGTGTGAATGAACCACATGCCTCAACAGTCATAATTTGTGATGTACTTTTCTTGATTGTTAAATTCAAAGTCAGCAATGAATCACATCCTAGCACATTTGTTGTATCAAAAGTATAAACTCCTGATGCGGTAAATGTCATTCCATGCCAATCATAAGAATCGCAAGAAACAATCTGTGATGAACTTATAGTACTATTATTAATCACGATATGAGCGGTTACCACACTATCGCAGCCATTTACTGCCTGATATGTATAATTATAATCTCCAGTTATGGTATAAGTTCTTCCATCCCATAAATAACTGCCACATGCAGTTGCAGTGAATGAATCTGATGCAACATTTTTAATAGTTATGTTAGCTGTAACTATACTATCGCATCCTTTTACTGTTTGATAAGTATGAGTATACACACCTGAATTGGTTACATTTTGACCCCATGGCAACATATAGCTTATGCAAGAAGACTCACTAAATGAGGTTGATACACTGTTATTGATGGTAACATGGGCCGTAACTATGCTATCGCATCCATTTATTGTTTGATAAGTAAAATTGTAATCTCCAGTTACAGTATATGTTCTTCCTCCCCATACATAACTATCGCATGCTGTTGCACTAAATGAACTTGATGTACTGTTATTGATGGTAAGATGAGCAGTAACTAAGCTATCACATCCTTTTACACTTTGATAAGTAAAGTTGTAATCCCCAGAAACACTGTATGATCTTCCACCCCATACATAATTATCACATCCTGTTGCACTGAATGAACTTGATTTGCTGTTGTTGATTGTGATATGGGCAGTAACTATGCTGTCACATCCTTTTACACTTTGATAGGTGTGGGAATAATCTCCAGAAATTGTAACAACATCACCCCCCCATGGCAATTCGTAAGAATTACATGCAGATGCATTAAATGAAGTTGATGCGCTATTGCTAATTGAGATATGAGCTGTAACTATACTGTCACAACCTTTTGTAGTTTGATAAGTATGAATATAATCTCCAGAAACTGTGACTTCAGATCCCCATGGCAACATATAGCTTATGCAAGTAGACTCACTGAATGAACTTGATGCACTGTTATTGATGGTAACATGAGCAGTAACTAAACTATCACATCCTTTTACGGTTTGATAAGTATAATTGTAATCTCCAGATACGCTGTAGGTTCTTCCACCCCATACATATGTATCACATGATGTCGCGCTGAATGAACTTGATGTACTATTGTTGATTACAAGCAGTAGACTTGCAACTGAATCGCATCCCACAGCATTGTTTGTTGTGTAAGAATATGATCCGCTGCTTGTATAAGTATTTCCATTCCAAACATAGCTATCACAAGCCGTATGAGAAATTGAAGAATAGCTAGTTTGCTTAATAGTAAGATATAACACTGCAGTTGTATCACATCCAACAGCATTAGCTCCTTCCATAAAATAACTATAAGTACCACTGGTTGAATAGGTCGTTCCGTTCCAAGTATAGCTTACACAATTTGAAATAGTTGTTGTGCTTGTAGTTGGTTGCTTGATTGTCAATTCCAAAACCGCAGTTGAATCACATCCTGCTACATTCGTAAACATTTTAGTGTAAGAACCAGTTGCAGCGTATGTCGTTCCGTTCCAAGTATAGTCTACACAATTTGA
>JAIXWH010000141.1 GCA_027484165.1 Chitinophagaceae bacterium
GGGTGTCAACACGATACGAATTTATAACCCAGTAAAGAACGGTATAGAGCATGATGCAGACGGACATTTTATCAGAGCATGGGTACCCGAATTGAAAAAGCTACCTACAACGCAAATTAATCAACCCTGGTTGCTCACTTCCATGGAACAACAACTACTTGATTTCAAATTGGGTGAACACTATCCTAATCCCATAATCAACCTCGAAGAAGGTGCCAAAGCAGGTCGTGATAAAATATGGGGTATGCGAAAAGAAAAAACAACTCAGGATGAAAAAAAACGAATTTTGAAAGTACATACGAGGGTGAAGAAAAAGAAATGATTTCATTTTCAATATCCGTAAACATTCGAATGTAAAAACGAATTATTTAGCGTAATGCTTATTTCAATAGCCTAAGTTTTTAAAATTAATGAATTTCGTCAGTCCATTAGCCAAAGCATTATTAATTCAGATAATTCGTTAATGTTAAAATATTATGTGATCAGCGTCTCAGAAAAAATAACCGAATCTAGACGCTACAATAATTTACAGTTTAAATGTTCAAAACATTTACGGCCCACACAATCGAATCCTTATTCAAACCACATTCTTTAACACACTCGTAAAAAAGATTTTGTTCTTGGGTAGTTAATTTACTCCATACATTTTCTTTCATATTTCCACCGAACCTGAAGTCATCTATACTTTGTGAAAATGAATTTTGAATAAAGACTAACAAAAGTGTAATTGTAATAAAAGAAACTTTCATGTTAGTTTATTTTGAATGCTGAATCTACATCGAATAAAAATAATTACTGAGCAACAAAAAGTTAAAGTGATTTTTCAAGCACAGGTGAAGCTTGAATTTAGTTTGGCAAGTGTCTTTAATTTTTATAGACAATCTTTCTTTTTATTACATCTTCGCCATTTGTTCTTTCAATCCAATTCCCATAATTATCATAAACATATTCATAATATTCGTATTGGGGCTCTAAAATATATTTAGAATCAAATTCTTCCAAGTAGTTAAAATTAAAATCATTTTCGCTACTATTTGGGTAAAGAATCTCGCTTTTTGAGACTAAGTCTCCTTGGTCGTTAAAATCAACTTTTGTATATCTTTTAAAATTTTTATCTCTTTTTTTAACTTTAGTAACCTTACTAACTTTACAATTATTATTAAAATATACAACTATTTGATTGTCTAAATTTTTCTCGTTTGTTTCATCATATGAAAAACTAAATAACACATTCCATGTAGTTGCCGTCATTCTGTTTTTCTTTTCATCATAATTCAAATTTGTAATATATTCTCTATTCCCACTACTTTTATTATATTTTATTATCTGATTTATTGGCCCATTGGAACCATATACATAATCATATTTTACGACGCAACTGTCACCTCCGAAATAAGTTTGTACTTCTTTATTTAGCATGCCGCTATCATTGTAGTAATAAGACATTTGACTTCCCCAATCGATATTTGACATAATTCTATCTGATAAATTTTTGCTGCTAAAATCCCATTTTGTTTTAATTGATTGTAATTGGCCATTTTCAGTATATGAATATTGATTTAAAGTTTTATACTTTTCTTCGAAACTTCCTTTTGAAATGAGTTTGTTTTTATCTGAATATGTATTTTCGGCACTTACATATTGACTTCCATCAGGAGTTAGCTTGGTAATGGATTTAACCATTTGATTTTGGTCGTTAAACTGAATAATTATTTCAGATGTTTGGGTTAATATATCCTCATCAAATCGATGACTTTTTTTATAATGACATTCACTAATTTCTTGAACATTGCCCTTAATACATGTTTTTACATCATCACTAATATCTAAAAATGCATCATAATCTGAAAAGGACTTATACAGTGGTAGTGAGTCTATATTCATTGCTGTAATTCTTTTATCACAGTAATAAGTTTTACTCTCCTCAGCTTGATTTTGATGACAAGATTCTATAATTAGTAATAATAATAAAACTCTAAATATATATTTCATTTTCAATAATTTCGTTTATCTAAAATAGTTCAATAAAAATTATTTCAATAAATTTGATTAAATTAAAATAAGAACTAATGAATAGTATATTAAAAGTCGTAATGATTATTGGTGTATTCCTAATTGGCGGATTTTTTATAGCATTAATCGGTGAAGCAACCGGACATACTAAAGGTGGGGGCCCAATGGGTATTGTCATTATGTTTGGAGTTATTGCAGCTATTCGAGCTATATGGAAATACAAACCAGAGGCTAACAACAATAGGGACATAACTTCAGATAAAGAAAATCTTGATAAAAGCTAGTTATGTTTATAGATTATTATGAAATTTTAGACATTACTGTGACTGCATCTTTGGAAGAGATAAAAATTGCTTTTAGAACTCAAGCAATTAAATGGCATCCAGATAGAAATCCCAACATTGATACTACAGAAAGAATGCAACTTATTAATGAGGCATATCTAATTTTAAAAGACCCAGAGGCAAGGCTAAAATATGATGTTGAGTATCTAAAATTCAAAGAGTTCACTAAAACAAAGAAAGTAAGTAAAGATAATTCCGATGAACAGGATATTAATAGTAATTATCAATTCTTTGATGATGTTTTAAAAAAATGGATAATAAATGCAAGAAAACAATCTGTGAATCTCGCGAAGCAAACAATTGAAGATTTCAAAGGAATGGCTAAAGTGGGTATAAAAGAAGGTTATAAAGCAAGTAAAGAGGTTTTCCTCTTTTATTTGTTTTTAAGTGTAATAATTTTCATTGTTACAAAATCATGTAATCATTAATTCCATTTCACGATTGACTCCTGTGATTTGATATCAAAATGAGGATATTCTGAACCCCAAAAGGAAAAACTTGGCAAGAATCTGGCAAAGACTTCCCTAAAATGAAAAAGGGTTCATGAATTTTACTTAAAAAACCCTCCTAAATCATCGACTTTCGTCTGCTCCCCCTGCTGGACTTGAACCAGCGACCCTCTGATTAACATCAGCTTCAATGCTGTTAAGGGTTTGAGAGAGATGCGTTTCAAATATCTTTTTTAATTGCCACCACTTTTGCCACCAATTACATTTAAATTTATACAAAAATACAACAACTTTTATTAAGGTTAATTATAGCTAGCTGAAAATCTTGTTTTACTTTATTTTGATTTTTTACGTCTAATGTTTTCAAAGTAATTTTTGTCTTCTCTATTCTTTTTTGGCAGTTCCCAGAAAAGGTAATAAACAATAGGTCCCCAAATTGGAAACAAAACAAATACACCTAGTATAAAGTAGTATAAAGGGCTTTCTTCTTCCATTTAAAAATGTTAACTGCTATACTTTGAGAAATAAAAATAGTTATTTTTTAATAATAACCCTTCCCTTGAACACAATTCCTAATACCTCCTGTAAGACTTTCTATATACCTTTTAATTCTTGTAATTAGGTGACAATAAAAATGAATCAAAAATGATTAACTTAAAAGCAACATTTGGGAAGAAACTCAGTGATATAAAAAGAAGGAATGAAATAATATAAAGTTGAGCATACTTTGGTATAAAATTGATTTTACATTTTATATTTGAAAATAAAATATGTAAAATATTCGTACCTTAAATAATATTTAGCTTCGCAATATCATTTTGATATTTTCCATATTTAAAAAAAATTATGGGGTTCAAAAGAGAACCCATCATCACCTGTTGAATTTGATCCAAACAAAGACTCTACAATTATAAAAAATGTAACTACTTACAATGGATTAGATAATGCTTTTTTGGATTTGATTTACTTTTCAAATGATTTGGAAAAGCGATTACTTGTTGAAAAGATTAATAATGTAATTAAAACTCTGAACATCACTAACGAAACACTACGAGCTGAATTCATGAATACTTTCCCACTTTATATTCATGAAAATGGTATTGAATTACCTTTTATTGCAGAATTGTTCACATTTAAAAGCATTATTGTTACAGTATCAATGCCAAGTGGAATTGTAAAAAATGTTACCGATACAACTCCAGAAAATAGTGGCTCAGAAAAATTAAATTATTATCACACTGCAATGAATTTGGTCTCTTACAATTTGCAGTCAAAGATTAAAAATAATTTTACTGACATTTCTTTTGAAGAAAATATTGTTTTAAAAAACCTAACAAATGATAACAAGGATTTTCATATGATTAATATTTTGTATCAATTGGGGAATAGTTTCATGCTAATAAATAAACAAGATAAAATGTCGAATTATTATGGGCTCATTTATAACTCTTTATTTGACCTCAGCCCAAACACAATTGCTGACTATATTAGATATGCAGGTGAAGACTATTATAAAATTGGGGATTTAGAAAATGCTTTGACGTTTTTAAAAAAGGGGATTGAATTGAATCCAAAACTTGGAGTAAAAAGATTAATAACTGAGATTGAGACTAAATTAACACAATAAACATTTCATATGAAGAAATTTGAATTTTTAGATATATTAGGTGAATCTAAAAATAGCTTTATTGATGCTAATTTAAGTAGCGATGAAAAAGAGATTATTATTTTTTTGGACATTTTGGTTGCTAGACAACTAATGAGTGAGCAATTTAAAAATGAGTTAATCGAACTTTATCTGAATAAGAAAATTAACTTCAAAAGTTTGGAAGATAACATTTCAAAAAGTATAATATTATATCAAAATGTTGAATTAAAAGTTATTTCAATTGACGAAAGTGCTTTCAATCTAAAGGATGATACTTTGGAATATGTCGGTATTATTCCAAAAATGCCTGGTCATAATGAAATCATCAACATAAACAGCGGAAAGGTATCGTATAATTTTGCAAAAATATTATGTCAAAGATTACAATTCAGAAAAATCAAGCTTGGAGAAATAATTGCCTTAAGTGATTGTTTTGATTTTAATGTCTATAGAATTTTCGACTTTGAGCAGCTTACTAAATAAAAAGGTACAGCTCTCAAATTACTGCGATGATATTTTAATTTAATATTTTGAAATTAAAAATCAAATTTGATAACAAGTACCATTTCTGAATAGATACATGTTGCGAAATTACTAATTACAAATTCCTTTTATTGCAGTGTATGCATCACTGTATCCTAATTCTCCGCTTCTACTAAGGTCTGCACAAGCACTTTCTTTGTTTTCTTGATTTAACAAGAATTTTGAAAGTCCTCTGAAATAATAAGCTTTAGGGATTTGATCGAAATCTTGATTTAATTCAATTGACCTAGTAAAATCTGAGACTGCACCCATAAAGTCTTTCAATTTCATTTTCGAAAATCCTCTCTCATAATAGGCTTCCTGATGATTTGGATTATAATCAATGGCTTTAGTAAAATCAGCTACTGCTCCTCTATAGTCATTTAATGACTCTTTGATGGTGCCTCTAAAATAATACGATTTATCATAAAAAGGATTTAATTCAATTGCTTCAGTTAAATCTTTAATAGCACCAGTATTATCGTTCATAATATTTTTAATACTTGCTCTAGTAAAATAATTATCAAAATTTTCTGGATTTAGCTTTATTGCAATATTTAAATCAATAATACCTCCCTTACAATCTTTTAATAATGCCTTTATACCTCCTCTTATTTGATAATAATATTCATAGTTTGGCTTTAGCTTTATTGCACTATTTAAATCTAAAAGTGCACCATTATAGTTATGCTGAATTTTTTTTAAAAGACCTCTTGTAAAATAAGCAACATCATTTTTATAGTTTAATTCTATTGCACTATTTAAATCTAAAAGTGCACCTCTATAATCATCAACATTAAATTTTGAAAGTCCTCGCTCAAAATAAGCTTCTTTGTATTTTGGATTTAAACTTATTGCATTTGTGAAATCATCAATTGCTCCATAGTAATTTTTTGATTCAAATTGCGTTGATCCATTTTGATAATACTCTTCAGCTGTTTGTGAAAAGGAATTAAAAGGATTTAAATAAGCGAAGAATATAATTATTATTACACTGTTTTTCATAATTGTATTTAAATAAATCAAATAATCATTTAGTTTAAATCCATTCTTTTTTTATTAATTTCCAACCAAACAATCATAATTATACAAACTGAGCATATCATACCCATCGCAATTGAGCCTCCATCATAACCTGTACTCAATGCCACATCTGTTCCAAAATCCTCTTCGTGTGAACGGTAAGGGAAAGAATCCATTTTTACTTCTTTTGTATAGGTACCAAATCTAGAGGTCTCCTCATTTCCTAATCTTAATGCTTCTTCCCAACAATTGAATGCTGCAATTAAAAGTATGAATTGCAAAAAGATACTTTTTAGAAATAAATAAGCCAATTTTAAATACTTAGCAACGAAATTCATAAAATAATTTATTGTGATTTTTGATGCATTTTTAATTGGAAGGCATAGTATCAACTGAAATTATATCAATATTAGTTTCAGCTTTCGGTTTTTCCCATATACCATTCTGTTTTATATGAACCAAGATATTATCAGCAAGTATATCCAATTCATCTTCTTTTAAAGATTTTATAAAACTTGAATTCGTATAAGGTCTTAATCCAATCAATTCTTTCCAATCTGAATTTTTGTATATGTTTATTGCTTGCATTATTATGTCTTTTGGTAAATTGTTTTTAGCTATCCCCCTTGATTCCATTTTATTGGTAATTGTTAACCATATGTCATATACCAATACATCTGAAAAGTTATTTGGTAATGGTTTATTGTTTTTTAAATTATAATCATAGGTTTCAGTAATTTGATTGGGAGCTTTAAAGGTTTCAATATCATTCAAAACGCTTTTATTTTTACAGCTAAATAATAATAAGCAAAAGACGATTGAAATTAGAGTGTTTATTTTTTTCATTTTAATTTAGTTTATTCAATATAAATGTAATTAAAAAATCATTTATTGGACTTTAAAATTGATACCTGTGTTAAAATAAGAGATTAGTGTATAAAATTCAAAAATCCCTTTCATGTAACAGACAGAAAGTGCGAAAAAACTGTTGACTCCCACCAGCTACATTAGATCTTCCTCTGTAAAACTCAAATATTTTCCTTCTGGTACAATTATCAAATGATCCAGCAATTTGATGTCTAAATACTCGCATGCATTTTTTATTTTTTTTGTCATATCCTTATCTGCGGTTGAGGGTTGAAGATTACCACTTGGATGATTGTGAGCCAGTATAATTCCCATAAGAATTTATCACGAATAAACCGTTGTTGTTCACGAATGTAAATTCTGATTAGTCCATTGATGGTTTTATTTTATATTCGAGATTTATGTATGTTATTCAATTTTATACTTATTTGAATTGGTCTTTTTACAAATAATATAACTGATGACATCTCATTTAATAAAATTGAATAAAAACAGCAATTTGAAAATAATAAACGTATAAAACTTATAAAACAGTTAGATTATGATTAACCTAAAGCAAATAAGAATAATATTTTTGTTGATTTTAATATCCTTATCTAAAAACGTAGAAGCCGAAATTCATTCTCTAAATGATAGCAGTTCATTTTTTTCACAGAATTTAGATTCAACAACTTCAAATAAAGACGGATCAACTATCGTTTATATTTGCACTGGAGTTTATGCTGAAAAATATCATAGCCGAATTAACTGTACTGGTTTAAATAATTGTAAGGGCTCAATAATTTCAATAGATTTTTTCACAGCAGTTAACTCAAACAATAGAACGCCTTGTTGTATCTGTTATAATTGCGCTGGTACAAGCAGTGGAGGGGGTGGGGGTGGTGATAGTAATGATGATGCTGTTAGATATGCAGCTTTAGCAATTGTTGTTGCAAGTGCTGCCGTGCTTTCCAATGATTTTTATATTTATCCAGTATTATCATTCAAAAAACCTAAAGACCAATTTTATAAAAGTTATAAAACATCCACAACAGGTTGGGCTTTTGGTTTTCGAAAAACATTTCAGCATTGTGCTTTGGAATACGGTGCTAGCAATTTTAAAAGCTCAAGTCAATATAGTGGATGGAATGGCAGCTATTATACTTATTCTGAAGACAATACCATATGGGGAATTCATATGAATTTTGTACATCAGATATTTTATAATAAAACTGCCGATTGGCTAAAATTTTACACAGGCCCCACGGTCAATTTAATTAATTACACTGATTTAGGATATGGTGCAATAATTGGCGCAGAGATGAAAATTAAAGGTAGACTTAAGTTTGACACGCGATATGAATTAAGTACTGAAACAAATCAAATTCGTGCAGGTTTGATATTTAACTACCAAAAAAAATATCTTTGGCAAAAAAGGTAATAAATGTTTGCTAATTTCTTTAAAACCATTTTGCTATTACTTTATTCAATGTATATAAAATAGTACATGAAGAAATGAATACGAGTTTATTTTAAGCGAATACCAACATTCTCTTTTCCCCTCCAACCCATAAATCTATATTGTTCAAAAAATGATAACAATATCGATTTAATTGAATTTGTTGACGAACATAAATTTTGGTGGATCCATATTTCTATTTGTTTTATATTTGATTAAAATGATATAAATATGAAAAAGGCATTTAACCTATCGATTCTATTATTAATTATTGTTGCATTAATTTCTTGCTCTACACAAAATCCTAATCCAAATAGCAATGGGAATAACACCACTAGCTTACCAAGTGTTACTATTTGTAATCAAGTTTGGTCAACAAAAAATTTAGATGTTTCAACATATAGAAATGGTGATGCAATTCCACAAGTAACAGATTCTGCACAATGGGCTAATTTAACTACTGGGGCTTGGTGCTATTATAATAATGATCCTGCCAATGGAGCTATTTATGGAAAATTATATAATTATTATGCAGTAGTTGATCCTAGAGGATTAGCTCCTGCTGGCTGGCATATACCAAGTCATTCAGAATGGAAAAAGCTAGTTAAATGTGTTGATCCAACTTCAGACACAACTATTATTGGTATAATTTCTAATAATGCTGGAGGACCCTTAAAAGAAGTAGGAACTTCTAATTGGAAGACTCCTAATACAGGTGCAACAAATACTAGTAATTTCTCTGCCTTAGGTGGAGGAAGAAGACATTCAACTCCCTCTGTTGACTTTGGGTATAAAACTTATCAAGGGAATTGGTGGATTACAGACCAATATGTTTTTAGATTAGATAATAATAACACTGATGTTTACATTTATGAATATACTTTTGAACCAACAACAGGCGTTTCTGTTCGCTGCATAAAGGATTAATTCAAACAAAAAAATTAGAATCATGAAATTCATTTTATCAATTGCCTCAGCTATATTTATTTTAATAAGCTGTTCCACTTCTCCAAATAATAATGGAGGTTCTACAACCACTGTTGTGCCTGTTGCACCAAGTAACTTAACAGGAACAGTATTATCAAGTTCAAGCGTAAGTTTAAGTTGGGTAGATAACTCAACTAACGAAACTGGTTTTAAGATTGAAAGAAGAGTAAATGGTACAACCCAATTTTCAGTTGTAGGAACTGTAAACGCTGATGTTACTGGATTTACTGATGTGAATCTTATTGCAAATACATCTTATGAATATCGTATTTATTCTTTTAATGCTGTGGGTAATTCATTGACTTACACAAACACAATTATTCTTATTACTTTATCGCAAACTGTCATTAATATTCCTACAATAATTACAACCCCATTGAGCTCTATTACAACCAACACTGCTCTAAGTGGGGGTAATATCACAAGTGATGGAGGGGCTACAATAACAATTAGAGGTGTGATATGGAGCACAAATCCTTCACCTACAATAGCATTAAATACAAAGACAAGCGATGGAGTAGGTGTAGGAAATTTTGTGAGTACTATCAATGGTTTAACTCCGAATACAATTTATTATGTAAGGGCATATGCAACTAATAGTGCCGGAACAGCCTATGGTAGTGATTTAACACTTACTACAACTAATATATCTCAACCTTATTCATATACACCTGGTCCCAATATTACAGATGTTAGCGGTAATGTTTATCCTAGTATTGTTACAAGTTGTGGACAAACGTGGACAAGCAAAAACCTGAATGTTAGCAAATACCGTAATGGAGATGTAATACCACAGGTTACTTACTGGGCGCAGTGGCGAAATTTAACTACCGGGGCATGGTGTTGGAGCAATAATGATAGTGCTTCATCATGGCAATATGGTAAAATATATAACTGGTATGCTGTAAACGACCCTAGAGGAATAGCTCCACAAGGTTGGCATGTTCCTAGTGACGCAGAATGGAGTAAATTGATAAAGTGTATAGACACCAATGCTGATACTATTATAACCTCTGGTCCTCAAAGCACTGTAGCTGATGGAGCTATGAGGGAAATGGGTCTAAGCCATTGGTTAAGCCCCAATACAGGAGCTACAAATAGTAGTGGTTTTACAGGACTTCCTAGTGGCATTCGTGACTACAATGGTACAGACTATGGCTTTGGTATCGCTGGTGACTGGTGGAGTTCTTCTGAAAGTAATTATACTTTCGCCTGGTATAGAGAACTGACCCAAGATCTTGTCTCCAGAGCGTATCTTCAAAAGACTAGTGGCTTTTCAGTTCGTTTAGTAAAGGATTAATTTTCAAATTTTAAACCACCCTCCATATTCAGAGGGTGGTTTTTCTTTATCCCAAATACCAACATTCACTCATTCCCTCCAACCCATAAATCTATATTGTTCAAAAAATGATAACAATATCGATTTAATTGAATTTGTTGACGAACATAAATTTTGGAGGATCCATAATTCCATTTGGTTTATATTTGATAAAAATCATATGAATATGAAAAAGGTATTGGGTCTACCGATTGTGTTATTAATTGTTGTAGCATTAAATTCTTGCTCAACACAAAACCCTAACCCAAATAGCAATGGGAATAACACCACTAGCTTACCAAGTGTTACTATTTGTAATCAAGTTTGGTCAACAAAAAATTTAGATGTTTCAACATATAGAAATGGAGACCCAATCCCACAAGTAACAGATCCTAATCAATGGGCTAATTTGACTACTGGAGCATGGTGTTATTATAATAACGATCCTGCAAAGGGCCTCATTTATGGTAAGCTATACAACTGGTATGCAGTAAATGACCCAAGAGGATTAGCTCCTTCTGGCTATCATGTACCTTCAGATGCAGAATGGACTACATTAGTAACTTGTCTAGGCGGACAAACATTTGCAGGAGGAAAAATGAAAGAAGTAGGTTTAACAAATTGGCTTAGCCCAAATACAGGAGCTACAAATAGTAGTGGATTTACCGGCATTCCTGGTGGCTATCGTGATGCTAACAACGGCTCATTCATCGGCTCATTCAACAATATTGGTGGTTATGGCTACTGGTGGAGTTTTACTGAGGACGATACTTATGACGCATGGTACCGCATCATGTTTTATAATAATAACTTTGTTTTCAGAGACAACTTCCCTAAAGGTTTTGGCTTTTCTGTTCGTTGCATAAAGGATTAATTCAAACAAAAAAATTAGAATCATGAAATTCATTTTATCAATTGCCTCAGCTATATTTATTTTAATAAGCTGTTCCACTTCTCCAAATAACAATGGAGGTTCTACAACCACTGTTGTGCCTGTTGCACCAAGCAGCTTAACTGGAACAGTTTTATCAAGTTCAAGTGTAAGTTTAGGTTGGGTAGATAACTCAACTAACGAAACTGGTTTTAAGATTGAAAGAAGAATAAATGGTACAACTCAATTTGCAGTTGTAGGAAGTGTAAACGCTGATGTTACTGGATTTACTGATGTAAATCTCACACCAAATACCTCTTATGAATATCGTGTGTTTTCTTTTAATGCTGTGGGTAATTCATTGACCTATTCAAATACAGTTATACTAACAACCCTATCACAAACTGTTAATAGTTTGCCTGTGGTAACAACTACAATTGTTAGTGCTATTACAAATACATCAGCAGCTTGTGGTGGTACGGTAACAAGTGATGGCGGAGCCAATGTAACGGCAAGGGGTGTGGTATGGGGATTTAGCCCATCACCAACAATAGCTTTGAGTACCAAAACTATAGACGGCACAGGTACTGGTTTATTTACCAGTAGTATTACGGGGCTCAGCGCCAACACCACTTATTATGTAAGGACTTATGCAACTAACAATGTAGGAACTGCCTATGGTAGTGAAGTAACTTTTACTACAACAAATATATCACAACCCTATTCATACACACCTGGCCCAAATGTTACTGATGCTAACGGTAATGTGTATGCAAGTATAACAACAAGTTGTGGCCAAACTTGGACTACCAAAAATCTTACTGTAAGTCGTTATCGAAATGGTGATATCATTCCACAGGTTACAGGCCCTGGTCAATGGATGAATTTGACAACCGGAGCCTGGTGCTATTATAACAATGACCCTGCTACCGAACCTATTTATGGCAGACTATATAATTGGTATGCTGTAAATGATACAAGAGGACTTACGCCAGCAGGCTGGCATGTACCCACTGATGCAGAGTGGAATAAATTGACAATATGTATTGACGCTAACGCCGACACATCTCAATGTTGCAATAATGTTGCCGGAACTGCTATGAAAAGTACGAGCGGTTGGACTAATAATGGCAATGGTACGAATAGTAGTGGTTTTTCTGGACTTCCCGGTGGCTATAGAGCCAATAATGGTACATTTACCAGTTTGGAAAATGATGGTTGCTGGTGGTCTACGAGTGAGTATGACGCAGCAAGCGCATTGCTCCGTAGCTTGAGTTATATAAATAGTTTTGTTTGGAGTGGCTTTGGCTTCACATTTAAGACTTATGGTTATTCAGTGCGCATTGTCAGGGACTGAATAGTATTACCCAAAATACCAGCATTCATTCTTCCCTCTAGACCATACCTTACTTGTTCCACAAAATTGAATGCATTTACTGACCTATTTAGGAAGCTATCAATGTATATGTTTTTATTTGCTCCAGTGAAAAGGTTGTAATGTTTCCATAAGCTGATGTTACTAAAAAGATGAAAGTTTCTGCAAAGATGCTAATCGTTCCTGCAAACAAATGCACATCACAAATTTTTACTCGCATCGCTTTGCATGAATTTGCACAAAATATTTTTTGTTTTTCACAAATTTTATTATCTTCGTAAAAGCAATGTTCATAAGGGTTTCAGAGGAGCAGTTATATATAACTTTAAGATCCTACGCAACACTTAGGCGACAATGCGAAAAAACAAAGTTCTTTCTTGCGTTCGAATCAGATTGAAGAAGAGATGAAATTTTTCTGAAAAGCTGACCACATAAAATTTTAACGTCAACGAATAGACGCTAAATTAATTTGCAGTGTAAATGTTCAAAACATTTTCGGCCCACACCACTAAAAGGCCTGCAAAAATGTGCAAATAGCTGTTTTTCAGGCCTTTTTACATTTCACACCACTAAAAAGAGTATCAGCTTCTAGTTTATTGAACCCTGAAAACCGAA
>JAIXWH010000013.1 GCA_027484165.1 Chitinophagaceae bacterium
ATAAAAACCACGATTATCACATAGCAGAAATATAAATTACGGATTGTAGATAATAGCGATTTTATTTTTTATTGGGTGGTTAATCTCTTATCCTTATTACTCTCGGCAAAAAATCTTTTCGAAGATTTTTTCAGGAAAAAGAGACCTTGTTTGCTGGAAAATTGACAGACTAATTGCAAGGCGATGCGTAAAGTGTACAATTTTTTAAGCAAAAGATAGAACCTTTCTCACCCTTCAAGTGTTATTCAAATCGTATGATTCAAGCCTATAATTTTTTAGCCAGCTGGCAGTTGTTTCCCGAAAAGGGAGTTTATCAAAATGGAGATCGTCCCAAAAGTGGTTTCTACAAAATCGAGTCTAACGAGGACAAGGATACCATTAACATAAGCCACAATTGGGTAACTCTTGAAAATGATGCATTTACCTCACAATACAGCATCAAAGCAGACGGCCTATTGCATCCCTTCGAAAACAAAGAGCTTGCAGACCAATCGATGGTTACCTTCACCGACACCATCAACTTTGACATACATTTTTACCGTGCTGGACAAGTGGTGTTGCATGTGACACACCATATCTTGCCGAACGGTTATTTGAAGATCACCCAACTCTACAGTAAGGAAAACGCAGATTTTAGCAATACAGAAATCTATCACAAGCAGATGAGCGTGCTGCCTTATTCTTCTTCGGTAAGTGGTGCCGTGATAAAGCCCACGAAGGAGGGCGTAATCAAGCATAAGGCCCTAACAGCTATGGAAGAACAAACCAACATGCAGCTGAATCAAATCAGACAGCAAATAGAGCTGCTTGCTATGCAGGCGCAGGAAATACAAAAGAGGAAGGAACTTTCTTTGATGGTGTATGCCGCAAAGCTTTCCTTTAAACCAATTATTGGCCAAACCTATTTCCTATTTTCAAAGCAGGACGAGAGTTTTGTGCTTTCCATGATATCGCCCGCTGAATGGGGTGGAAACGGGCCATTCAAGTCGTTCGAAGGTGCGGTTCGACTGTTGGCCGATCATACCTGGATGGAGATGTAAAAGCAACTAGATATCAATCACAAAAAAACATGGTGTGCAACAAATCGGAAATGAATCGGCAGCTTTTCGTTTTTGTTGAAAGTGAAATTGTTGTTGCTGATATTGCATTAAAATCCGCTAAATAATTCCAACTATACTCTATTTAATAATAAATAAGCTACTTCCAAAATTTAATACTCCCAGTAATCGCCGCTGCAAAAAACTGGATCATTCGCTCTTCTCCTAAAACAAACTTGTTAACATTTGTGGGACATTGTTTTAGTCTACAAATCTAATTTTATTACCTTCGTATTGATGAAAATTTTTTGGCTTATTTTATCCTTTTATATTATGTCGCTTTCGGTGTTACCCTGCAGTGACAAGGAAGAATGTGATAAAACCGTCAAAGTTGAAAAAGCATCCATTTCAAAAACGAATACACACGATCAACACAGCCACGAAAAAGAACATTGTCCACCATTTTGTATTTGTAGTTGTTGTGGTGCTCATTCTTATCATTTGCAAATACCCATTACTCATTTCAAAAAAAACGAGGATTTTGCAATGGAAAAAAAACAAATTTGTACCTACCCATTTATTTATTCTAATGAATATTCTTCCACTATTTGGCAACCGCCCAGATTAAGTTAAAATAAAACATATTGAACTCAATACAATTCAACATGATATAAAATGTTGGCTCCCGAACACTTGAAAATAGCGTTTCGAATCTTACAAATGATTTTATAAATTTCTAACTTAATTCATTAAAAAAATGTCAAAATATTTTTTTGTACTGTTCATGCTTGCTTGTTCTTTTACATTCGGGCAAAACACTTTTAAAGCCATTATTAAAAATGGTGAAACCAACGATAATTTAATTGGAGCAACTGCTCAATTGGTCAATTCCTCAAATGGAGCAATTACCAACGAACAAGGATTTTTGGAAATAAAAAACGTGCCAAATGGAGTACAACAAATTAATTTTTCATCAATTGGATTTGAGACAAAAATCCTAAACTTATCTTTTCCAGTTAATGACACTTTGCAAATTACATTAACCCAAAAAGAAGAAACCGAATTAGACGAATTGGTCATTCAATCTACTAGAACAAATAGAACAATCAAAAACACACCAACAAGAATTGAAACTATTGACGGTGAAGAACTTGACGAGAAAGGCAATATGAAACCTGCCAATGTTAGCATGGTATTGCATGAAAGTACAGGATTGCAAGTACAACAAACATCGGCTACAAGTGGTAATGCAAGCATTCGTGTGCAAGGGTTAGATGGCAGATATACTCAATTACTAAAAGATGGTTACCCCAATTTTGGCAACTTTGCAAGTGGCTTATCCATTTTAGAAATTCCACCATTGGATTTAAAACAAGTTGAAGTTATTAAAGGTCCGGCTTCTACTTTGTATGGTGGTGGAGCAATCGCAGGCGTAGTAAATTTTATTTCAAAAACGCCCAATGAAAAAAGAGCTTTTAATTTTATGCTTAATCAAAGTAATATTGGACAATCCAATATTGGTGCATATTCTTCACAACGAAAAGGAAAATTTGGATATGCCGTTTTGGGCTTGGTCAATTTTCAAAAAAGTTATGACGTAGACAAAGATAATTTTTCAGAAGTGCCCAAGTCAAACAATTTCACAATCAATCCTCGATTATTTTTCTATCCAAATGAAAGCACTACTATAATGGTTGGTAACAGTATTACAAAAGGAGATATGAAAGGTGGTGATATGCATGTAATTGCAGAGAAATCAGATTCAACCCACACCTATTTTGAACAAAATCAAACATTACGAAACACAACTACGTTTGAGTTTGACAAAAAAATCAACAACAAAAATAATTTTAAATTAAAACAAAGTTTAAGCTTTTTTGACAGAGAAATAAATATTCCTAAATATGGTTTTTCGGGTTCAAATGTTAATGCATTTACTGATGTTTCGTATTTATGTCAAAAAGAAAATCAAACTATCATTGGTGGTATTAATTTGATTTATGATAAATTCAGTCAAAAAAATACAGGTATTTTAAATGCAACTTCTTTTACCAAGGGGGCATACATTCAACATACATGGGATATTAACGAAAATATTAAACTAGAAAATGGTTTACGTTTGGATCATTTAAATTTTTCCAACCCCAATTTTTCAAAAAATCAAACATTCTTATTGCCCCGAATTTCTACATTATTCAAAATTAATAATAATTGGAGCAGTAGAATTGGAGGAGGTTTGGGCTACAAAATTCCAACTATTTTTACCGAACAAACTGAAACAATGCAATATCAACAAATAGCCGCATTAAATAATGTTGAAGCTGAAAAAAGCATTGGGGGAACGTTTGATATCAATTATAAAGGTGAATTTATCGGAGATTTAATGGTGAGTGTAAACCAATTATTCTTTTTGACCCAAATAAACAAACCGTTGGTTTTACAAAAAAATAGCACCAATTATTTCTTTAGCAACAGTAATAAAAATGTAATCAGTAGAGGTTTTGAAACCAATGTAAAATTCATTTATAAAGAAGACTTTAAATTATTTATTGGCTACACATTTACTGATGCAAAAGCATATTACCTGCAAGGCAATCAAAATTTACCTTTATTACCAAAAAGCAAATTGAATTTGGCTTTGATTTATGAAAAAGAAAATAATTTCAAAACAGGTTTTGAAGGATATTTTACAGGCCATCAATTTTTATATAATGGAACACAAACTCCAAGTTTTTGGGAGTTTGGTTTTATGGCAGAGAAAACGTTATGCAAGTATTATTCAATTTTTATAAACTTCGAAAACTTTACAGACACTAGACAAAGCAAATACAAACGTGTAGTTAACGGCTCCAATTCAAGTCCAAGTTTTGATGATATTTGGACGCAAACAGTAGGATTTACTTTTAATGGAGGAATAAAGTTTAAATTATAACCAAACATTTAAGGAGATATGTTTCATTTCGATAATTAACTATTCTATCCATTTCCACCAAAAAGTTAAAATTCATGCTAATCATCCCAACAATATTTTTTATAAAACAATAATTATCTTGACAATATCACTTTTGCTAAATGCCGACTATAATGATTATTCAAGTAATTAACTTTAATTGTTGAAATTTCTTTTACGAATAAAAAGTTAGCTGAAAAACAACATCTGGCTAAAAAACAAAAATTAAAATATTGCTGTTACAATTTTTATGAAGGGAATTGAATGCAGCACAAAGACTACTTATGTTTGTAAAACAACTCTTATCAGTTTTGCTATATTTTCGTAACTCAATTGATAAAAACTAATTCAATTCGAATTATTCCACATGAACCTGTTTCTTAACTACTGAACCATCATTCACTTCAGGAAGAAAAGATCTTTCGTGAACCATATAACCATTACCATTTTCACAGAAATGTACTTTTAAATTTTCTATACTTATAGGGTTGCCATCAGGGATATCTGCAATATTGCTATGTATGATATCATGGCCATCAATAATGATGACGAGTCCGCTTCCAATGGCTTCCATTTTATTGCCATTTGAAATAAGCATTCCAGTATCCTCTCCTAATCCAATTCCAATGCAGGAGGGATTGGCAGCAATGGCCTGAGCCAATCTGCCAAAGCGGCCTCTTTTTTCAAAATGAGAGTCAAATATTACTCCCCCCATTAAGCCCAAACCGGTTGTAATTTTTACTTCGCCTTTTAAATGTGCTTTGGTTGCATTCCCTTCATAAATCATGGTATTACTCATTGCCATTGCACCAGCAGATGTTCCTGCCACAATAAAATTTGATTCTTCTTTATATCTTTTTAATAACAGCGCTAAAAAATCGGTACCGCCAAACGTACTCGTTAGTCGCATTTGATTGCCTCCACTGAACATTACTGCGTCAGCATTTTTTATTCTTTCTACATAAGACTCCTCAGTTGCATCTGTTCTGTTGCGAATATGCATGAGACCCACATTACTACAACCGATTTTTCCAAACGCATCAAGATAATTCTCTCCTACTTCTACAGGAATCATACTTGCAGTAGTAATTACCTCAATGTGTTTATCCGTTCCTCCTATTTCCTGAACAAAACGCCTCAGGATTCCTAATTCAAAAAAGTTGAGATTGTTTCTTTGTATTTCGCCAGTTTCAAGATTAGTACCTTTGTCTTCTGCACCTCCGATTGCTAATAATTTTCCTTTGGGATATTGCATCTACTCGTTTTTTTGTTGATTGCAAAAATAAGGCAATTCGATTTCCATTTTGATTCAAATGTTATACAGCAATGTTAATTAAGCTAGCATATTAGTTAGCATTTTTTTTGCGAACCCGTATGAATATATTAAATTACCAAACTTATACACGAAAACATTGACTTTTATGAAGATTGTAGAAATCAAAATATTGAGAGGCCCTAATTATTGGAGTGTTCGTCGTCCCAAATTAATACAGATGAAACTTGATTTGGAAGAACTGGAACAGCTACCGACAAACAAAATTGAAGGATTTAGAGAACGTTTAGAACATATGTTTCCTAGCATGATAGAACATCGTTGCAGTATTGGAACTCGAGGTGGTTTTTTTGAGCGTGTAAAAGAAGGAACATGGATGGGCCATGTAATTGAACATATTGCTCTGGAATTGCAGACATTAGCTGGTATGGAAACAGGTTTTGGTAGAACAAGAGGAACAGGAAAAGAAGGCGAATACTTTGTTTGCTTCAATTATACAGAAGAAGATGCAGGTGTATATGCAGCGAAAGCATCGGTTGCCATTGCACAATCCTTAATAGATAACGTCGCGTATCCGCTTTCCGATGATATCATGCGATTAAGAGAAATTAGAGAAGAAACAAGACTTGGACCAAGTACAGGATGTATTGTTGATGAAGCTGTAAAAAGAGGCATCCCCTATATCCGATTAAATAAACAATCTTTAGTACAACTGGGTTATGGTATTCACCAAAAAAGAATCAGAGCCACCATTGCCAGTACTACTGGAAATATTGCAGTTTCTATTGCCTGCGATAAAGAAGAGACCAAAAATTTATTAGGTGCTGCACAAATACCTGTTCCTAAAGGTGATGTCGTACGAACGGAAGAAGGCTTGAAGGAGAGTATTAATAGAATTGGTTATCCCATTGTGATTAAGCCTATTGATGGCAATCATGGAAAAGGCAATACAACCAATATCACTTCATGGGAACAGGCTGTTGTAGCATTTGCGGCAGCAAAAGTTTATGGAAAAAATGTAATTGTAGAAAAGTTCATTACTGGCTTTGATTTTAGAATTCTTGTTATTAATTATAAATTTATTTGCGCAGCGCTTCGAACACCCGCATCTGTTATTGGAGATGGAAAAAATACGATTCAATATTTAATAGATGAAACAAATAAAGATCCGAGGCGTGGATATGGACATGAAAAAGTGTTGACTCAAATTACCATTGATCAGTTT
Organism: Chitinophagaceae bacterium; assembly: GCA_027484165.1. Lineage (GTDB taxonomy): Bacteria > Bacteroidota > Bacteroidia > Chitinophagales > Chitinophagaceae > Ferruginibacter. The sequence continues at coordinate 6,486 of JAIXWH010000013.1, forward strand.
ACGCAAAAAATGCTGGATGAAAAAAACTACAGTTTAGAAACAGTTCCTGAAAAAAATGAACTGGTTTTACTAAAACCTACCGCCAATCTTTCCACAGGTGGAACGAGTACAGATGTTACGGATGAGGTACATCCCGATAATATTATTATGTGTGAACGTATTGCAAAAATTATAGGTCTTGACATTTGTGGAATTGACATCATGGCAAAGGATTTGCGTACACCCGTTACAGAAAATGGGGGTTGCATACTAGAAGTCAATGCTGCTCCTGGTTTCAGAATGCACATCGATCCTTCTGAAGGATTGCCTCGAAATGTTGCAGAGCCCGTTGTTGATATGCTTTTTCCTAAAGGAAGCACCGGAAACATTCCCATCATTGCCATTACAGGTACTAATGGAAAAACAACGACTACAAGAATTACCGCACATATTGCAAAAACTGCCGGATTCAAAGTTGGCTATACCACAAGCGATGGCGTGTATATTCAAAATCAAATGATGATGAAAGGAGATTGCACAGGGCCGGTTTCCTCTCAATTTGTATTGAAAGACCCTACAGTTGACTTTGCTGTATTAGAATGCGCAAGAGGAGGCATTTTGAAAAGCGGTTTGGCTTTTCAAAATTGCGATGTAGCTATTGTAACTAATATCAGTGCCGACCACATCGGACTTGGAGGCATTGAGACAATGGAGCAGATGGCTAAAGTAAAAGCAGTTGTACCTGAAACTGTTTATCCTCATGGCTATGCTATTTTAAATGCAGAAGACGATTTAGTTTATGCAATGAAAAAAGGATTGAATTGCAATATTGCTTTGTTTAGTATGGATGAAAATAATCCTCGAATTATTAAGCATTGTAAAAATGGTGGTTATGCAGCAGTTTTTGAAAATGGATACATCAGCATCATGAAAGGTGCCTGGAAAATAAGAGTGGTAAAAGTAACAGAAGTGCCTGTAACCTATGGTGGCAAAGCATTACATAATGTCATGAATTGTTTACCAGCTGTATTGAGTGCTTATTTGTGGCGTAAAATTGGGATTGAAGACATTAAACTTGCCTTGCAAACTTTTATTCCTTCCGTATCACAAACTCCTGGAAGATTAAATATTTTCGATTTCAAAAAATTCAAATTTCTTGTTGATTTCGCTCATAACCCAGCAGGGCTTCAATACCTATGTGATTTTGTTAGTAAAATGGATGGCGAGCCTAAAGTTGGCATCATTAGCGGAACTGGCGACAGAAGAGATGATGATATCAGAGAATTGGGCAGAATATCAGGAAAGTATTTTGATGAAATTATCATAAGACAAGACAAGCATTTGAGAGGAAGAACAGCCTCGTCAATTGTTGATTTACTTGTAGAAGGCATCAACGAAACAAAAACAAAAGATATCCCTATTGAAATTATTTACAATGAAAAAGAGGCTATTTTATACGCGTATAACACGGCTAAAACGGGTTCTTTAGTTACTATCATGTGTGATGTTGTTTCTGAGGCATTGGATTTGATTAAGCATATGAAAGAAACGGAAGATGCTAAAGTTTGAGTTACTATGAGTTTAGGGGGTTGATATAGAGCGCTTTTCTTATTATTAAATAGTTTAATTTTTTTTTAAACAAATTTGTAAAGCCTTATTTTTTCACTCTAAATTACCTTTTTGGAAAGGAATGTGTTATTGTTTGAAGGAGGCTATATAAATTTCATTTCTGTGTAGGTTTGAAACATGATAACCCGACAAATTGTTTTCAGAATCTGTCCAAAATGTCGAACTTTTGAATCGTCATTTGTTTTCTTTTTTTAAAAGAGTTCTTAGTGTTATTCTGAATTAGAGTTTAATAGAAAACCCAACATTCAAATAATTTTGATTGTTATCATAGCCACCTGTACTATTTTCAAAGATGCCATTATTTGAAGAATAATTTTTGTATTCAATTCTCAAAAGCGATTTTTTGGTAACTACATAATCATAATTAAGAGAGCAACCCAATAAAGGAGAATTTTTATTAAAAGGATTCTTTATGATAATTTGATTTTGGTCATAAAAATATTCAGTCCTAAATGAAAACGAGTTTCTTTGATTTAATTTGTATTGAGTCATAAAAACTGGAGCAAACCACCATCCTCTTTTATCTAATTCATAGCTATCTGAACCAAAGTCAAATCCGATAATCATTCCCCATTTTTTTGATATCAATCCTTTAATATAAAAGTCATTATAAAATCTTACAGAGTTTAAACTGTCAGGTTGATACCTGCCTATAAAATTGCTGTAATTGAAAGTAAATTGATCATTTGGAGTATATGTATACTGCAAACCAAAAGATGGGTGAGAAATCCCATCTGGCTTTATTATTTTTTGCCAACCATTTAAATAATAAATTGCAAGACTTGATTTTTTGTTAAGTGAGTTTCCTGATAATCTAATTCCAGCTTCGTAATAAGGCGAATTTTCAGAAACAATAGACCTTGAAGCACTCCAACAATCATTTGCAATAGGAGTTTCAAAGCCGATATGAGAAGGGAAAATCCCTGCGTCTATCCAAACATTTCTCTTCTTAGAAATCAATACTCCAAAGTTTGCTTCGTAAATAAATTTTGCCCAATCAGGCTCTCCTTCGTAATTAAACTGCGAGTAATCACCTGCCATTAGGCCCAAATTTGCTCTTGTATCCTTGTCATTATAATTAGCAGAGATAACAGCCAGATTTAAAGCAAGCTGATTGTTACGTTTGTGATTGTAAATAAAAGAAGGTTTTTGGTTCGGATAATTCTTAGAAACAGTATAGTAAAGTTCGGCATATCCTGAAAATTTCAGAGTGCTATCTTTTTGAGCATATGAATTGGAATATGACAAAAGCATAATAACACAAATCAAGTACTTTAACATATTCAATAGGCAATTTTTAAATTTATGGTTGCTTATTTTTTTGGAAGTAAACTAAATTAAGTATTTAGTTAAAAATAACTTTATTGAATGTATCTGATTCAAAAAGTAAGAATCAAGGTAATTATCCCGAGAAAAAATCCACCAATGAAAGTTGATGGCTTTTTAAATTATATTCTGAATAATAATTACTGGCAATGACATCGACTGTCTCACATCGCTTCCATTTTAAATGTCATACTTTCAATAACTTTTAATACTGCTTCTACTGTATCTAATGAGGTGAAGCAAGGAACACCATTTTCAACACTGCTCCTTCTGATGCGGAAACCATCTTTCTCTGGTTTTTTTCCGCTTGAAAGCGTATTCACAACATAATGAACTTCTCCGCGTTGGATTTTTTCGAGAATCGTGTTATTGCTATCGCCATCTGCTATTTTGTATACTATTTCTGATTTGATTCCCGCATTTTCAAAAGCAATTGCAGTTCCTTGTGTTGCCAATATTTTAAATCCTATTTCTAAAAATCTTTTAGCAATATTTATAGCTTGTGGTTTATGTTTATCGTCAATGGTAAAAAGTATCGTTCCGTTTAATGGCACTTTTCTTCCCGCGGCAATCAAACCTTTATACAAAGCTTTTTCCAGCGTACTGTCTTTACCCATCACCTCACCAGTGGATTTCATTTCCGGACCTAATGTTATGTCTACCTTGGTAAGTTTACTGAATGAAAAAACTGGAACCTTAACAAAAATGCCTTCTTTTTCGGGTGCCAATCCGTTTTCGTAACCCAATTCCTTTAGCTTTTTTCCTAAGATTACTTTTGTAGCCAATTTTGCCATTGGGATGTCGGTAATCTTCGAAAGGAAAGGTACTGTTCGTGATGATCTGGGATTTACTTCAATAACATACACTTCTCCGTTAGACAAGACATATTGAATGTTCATCAATCCAATCACGTTTAATCCTTTAGCCAAACGCATGGTATAGTCTATCAATTTTTGTTTGTGTTCAGGATAGATATGTTGTGGTGGATAAACCGCAATTGAATCTCCGGAATGCACACCAGCTTTTTCAATGTGTTCCATGATGCCTGGAATTACTACTGTTTCTCCGTCAGAAATAGCATCAATCTCCACCTCTTTTCCTGTTAAGTATTTATCTATTAAGATTGGATGTTCAGCATTGTCAATAACAGCATGGTCCATATAATAAGCCAATTCAACATCATCATAAACTATTTCCATCGCTCTTCCACCTAAAACATAACTGGGTCTAACCAATACGGGAAACCCAATTTCGTTAGCAATTAGTATAGCATCTTCTTTTGTGAAACATGTTTTTCCCAATGGCTGAGGTATACCTAATTCCTGCAATGCAGATTCAAATTTATTTCTGTTTTCAGCACGATCTAAATCTTCAAGCGAGGTACCCAAAATTTTTACACCATGATGAGCAAGCTTTGCGGCTAAATTAATTGCTGTTTGACCTCCAAACTGAACAATCACTCCTTTGGGTTTTTCCAATTCGATAATGTTCATTACGTCTTCCTCGGTTAAGGGTTCAAAATATAATTTATCTGAAATGGAAAAATCTGTAGAAACGGTTTCAGGATTATTATTGATGATGATGGCATCGTATCCCATTTCTTTTATAGCCCAAACGGAATGAACTGTTGCATAATCAAATTCAACACCCTGACCTATTCTGATTGGACCAGAACCTAAAACAATTACTTTTTCGTTTTTAGAAGGTAGACTTTCGTTTTCAATTTCATAAGTTCCATAGAAATAAGGAGTTTCTGATTCAAATTCTGCTGCACAGGTGTCCACCATTTTATAAACAGGCATGATTTGGTTTTCTTTTCGAAACTTAAAAATGGTTCTGTGGTCTGTTTCCCAAAGATGTGCAATATTAATATCTGAAAATCCTATTTTTTTTGCTTGAAGTAATATGTCCTTATTAAATTTGTTAGCCGAAATGGTTTGTTCGAAATCAACTAATTTCTTTAATTTCCAAATGAAGAATCTATCGATTTTACTCCATTCTGCAATCGTTTCCCAATCGTATCCTCTTCTTAAAGCTTCACCAATAATAAACAATCTTTCGTCATCACATACTTTGATTCTGCGTTCAATTTCTTCATCATTTAGCTCCTGCGATTGTTTTGTTTTTAATCCTAAATGTTGAAGACCTGTTTCTAAAGAGCGAATAGCTTTCATCAATGACTCTTCAAAATTTCTTCCAATGGCCATTACTTCTCCTGTTGCTTTCATTTGAGTAGAAAGCCTTCTATCTGCTTTTTCAAATTTATCGAAAGGAAATCTTGGAATTTTTGTTACCACGTAATCTAATGCTGGTTCAAAACAGGCATAGGTTTTGCCTGTTACAGGATTCAACATCTCATCTAATGTTAAACCAACAGCAATTTTTGCAGCTAATTTAGCTATTGGATAACCCGTAGCCTTACTCGCTAAAGCTGATGAACGAGAAACCCTTGGATTCACTTCTATGATGAAGTAATCAAAGGAATGAGGATCTAAAGCCAACTGAACATTACAACCACCTTCTATTCCAAGCGCTCTGATGATTTTGAGCGATGCATTTCGTAGCATTTGGTATTCTCTATCTGAAAGTGTTTGCGAAGGTGCAACAACTATGGAATCTCCTGTATGCACACCCACCGCATCAATGTTTTCCATATTACAAACCACAATAGCATTGTCGTTTGCATCTCGCATTACTTCATATTCTATTTCTTTGAAACCAGCAATGGATTTTTCAATTAGGCATTGGGATACAGGACTGTACTTTAATCCATTTGCTGCAATTTCCTTCAACTCAATTTCATTGGATGCAATTCCACCACCAGTACCACCCAATGTAAAAGCTGGCCTTACGATAACAGGATAACCTATTCTTTCTGCAAATTTCAATGCTACATCTACGGTGTTTACTATTTCCGAATCTGGAACAGGTTCATTAAGTTCTCTCATTAATGATCGAAACAAATCCCTATCTTCTGCTTGGTTAATTGCAGAAAGTTTAGTGCCTAATACTTCAACTTTATATTCATCAAGAATTCCAGAGTTTTGTAATTCCACTGCCATATTGAGTCCGGTTTGTCCTCCCAAGGTTGGCAACAAAGCGTCTGGTTTTTCTTTTCTGATGATGTGGCTAACAAATGGTAGCGATATTGGTTCTATATAAACTTTGTCAGCTATTTCCTTATCTGTCATGATAGTTGCAGGATTGGAATTGATAAGGATCACACGGTATCCTTCTTCTTTAAGTGCCAAACAAGCTTGTGTGCCCGCATAATCAAATTCCGCAGCCTGACCAATAATGATGGGTCCGCTTCCAATTACTAAAATGGTTTTTATGTCGTTTCTTTTCATTTTTTTTGTGTTATATTATGAGTTGTCAGTCTTTAAAATTTTGTGCTGACCTCTTATGATGATTTATCATTAAATTCCTTCATCATCTTAATAAAATCATCAAAAAGATAATTGGCATCTTCCGGACCAGGACTTGCTTCTGGATGATATTGAATGGAGAAGCAAGGATGAATTTTGTGTCGGAAACCTTCGTTGGTTCTATCATTTAATGCGATATGTGTTTCTTCCAAATCGGTATTTTTTAGTGACTCCTGATCAACTGCATAACCATGATTTTGCGAAGTGATTGCTACTTTGTTCTTTTTAAGATCCAAAACCGGATGATTTGCACCTCTATGTCCGAATTTTAATTTGAAAGTTTTTGCACCGCAAGCCAAACCGATGAGTTGATGTCCTAAACAAATTCCAAAAATGGGAACTTTTCCGAGAAGTCCCTGAATCAATTCTTTAGCTCCTACTACATCTTGCGGATCACCGGGACCGTTAGAAAGCATAATTCCATCTGGATTCATCATTAAAATTTCAGC
>JAIXWH010000034.1 GCA_027484165.1 Chitinophagaceae bacterium
ATTTTGATAGGCCCCCCGGGTGCGGGAAAAACAATGCTGGCAAAAAGAATACCTACCATACTTCCCCCACTCTCCATTCAGGAAGCTTTAGAAACCACGAAAATTCACAGTGTTGCAGGTAAACTTTCTGAACATACTACTATTGTAAATAAACGACCATTCAGAAGTCCACATCATACGATTTCAGATGTTGCACTTGTTGGGGGCGGTGTCCATCCTCAACCTGGTGAAATTTCTTTGGCTCATAATGGTGTTTTGTTTCTTGATGAATTACCAGAATTCAAAAGAACTGTTTTAGAAGTGATGCGTCAACCCATGGAAGAAAGGAAAGTGACTATTTCAAGAGCGAAGATTGCATTGGATTTTCCGGCAAGCTTTATGCTTATAGCAAGTATGAACCCATGTCCTTGCGGATATTTTAATCATCCCGAAAAAGAATGTTCCTGTGCACCGGGTGTTGTTCAAAAATATTTAAATAAAGTATCAGGTCCTTTACTAGACAGAATTGATTTGCATGTTGAAGTGACTCCTGTTGATTTTAATCAATTATCATCAAATCAGGAGTATGAAAAAAGTGATCAGATAAGAGAACGGGTTATAAAATCAAGACTGATTCAAGCAGATCGTTTTAAAGATTTAGACTCGGTATTTTGTAACGCTCAGATGAGCAGTAAAACACTCAAAAAAATTTGTGTCATTGATGAAACATCCAATATGATGTTGAAAAGAGTAATGGAAAAATTAAACTTATCGGCAAGAGCATACGACAGAATTTTAAAAGTGAGCAGAACGATTGCTGATCTTGATTTCAGTGAGAATATAAAATCAGAACATTTAGCTGAAGCGATTCAATATAGAAGTTTGGATAGAGAAAACTGGGGTTCTTGATTTGTGATTAAGCATATCAATTATTAAACTTGATGTTTATAAACAGCGACACTTCGAATAATTTAACCGAAATTGCAGTTTCATTGTTTAAACATTAGAAATCGCAAATGAAGATACTACTGCATTATTTAAAACCTCATAAATGGCTCGTTGGTTTTACCTTGTTAATGGCTTCAATCAATATTGGGTTTTCTTTGATTGACCCGATTTTATTGGGGAAATTGGTAAATCTTGCAGGAGATTATAAATCTGGTACAGCTACTTTCGATGAACAACAATTCTTTTGGAGTTATGAACATATTTCACGCGGCGGAAAACCATATCTACAATTAGGTGTTTTTTATATTTTACTTTTTTCGATCTCGGTAGCGATGGTAAGTCGTATTGCAAAAGCATTTCAGGATTATTTTTTAAATCTCATCATACAAAAATTCGGAGCTAAAGTTTTTACAGATGGATTACAACATGCGATGAAGTTGCCTTATCAAGAGTTTGAAGACCAACGAAGCGGGGAAACCTTATCTGTTTTAACCAAAGTGAGATCAGATGTTGAAAAATTCATGATCAATTTTATCAACATACTTTTTGGAATTATTGTTGGAATCATTTTCGTATTCGTCTATTCAGCACTGTTTATTAACTGGAGAATTCCTGTTGCTTATTTGATTGGTATTGGTGTACTTTCCTTCATCACCAATAAACTCAGTAAAAAAATAAAGCATATACAAAAACAAATTGTAGGAGAAACAACTGCACTGGCTGGCTCTACCACCGAATCGCTTAGAAATATTGAACTCGTTAAAAGTCTCGGACTAACCAATCAGGAAGTAGATCGTTTAAATAAAAATACCTACAAAATTCTCGGACTTGAATTAAAAAAAGTGAAGCGTGTGAGAAGCATCAGCTTTGTTCAGGGAACTTTGGTAAACACACTACGTCAGGTTATTTTATTTATTTTGATGTGGTTGATATTCAGACATGAAATGGATGCAGGGCAATTGGTAACCATGCAGATATTTTCATTTTTTGTATTCGGTCCTTTACAGGAAATTGGAAATATACTACTATCCTATCGTGAAGCTGAAGCATCTTTGAACAACTTTGACAAGTTGATGAAAAAGCAACCTGAAATGGAACCCTCTTCTCCAAAATCATTAGGACAGGTACACCAACTCACTTTCGAGCATGTTTCATTCAAGCATCAATCAGCAACTCATAAAGCGATTGATGGAATTAGTTTCAACATCAAACAAGGTGAAACCATTGCCTTTGTTGGACCAAGTGGTAGCGGGAAATCAACATTAATGAAATTGCTTGTTGGTTTATACAGACCTCAGGAAGGTAAAATTCTATATAATGAACTGGATGAAACTGAAATCAGGTTTGATGATTTAAGAAATCAAATTGGCTTTGTAACACAGGACACCAATTTATTCAGTGGCAGTATTAAAGAAAATTTATTGTTTGTTAATCCTTCGGCTTCAGAAATTGATCTTCAATCTGCTTTGAATAAAGCTTCATGTACAAATCTTTTAAGTAGAGCTGAAAAAGGAATTGACACTATCATTGGTGAAGGTGGTTTGAAATTAAGTGGCGGTGAAAAACAACGGATCTCCATTGCAAGAGCATTGTTACGCAAACCTAGAATTTTAATTTTTGATGAGGCCACTTCTGCTTTGGATTCATTAACTGAAGAAGAAATCACTAATACCATAAAAGACATTTCACTTGAAAAAGAGCAAATCAGTATTTTAATTGCACACAGATTAAGTACAATTATGCATGCCGATAGAATTTATGTTTTAGAGAAAGGAACAATTGTTGAGACAGGAAGTCATGAAAAACTCATAAGCGAAAAAGGACTTTATTATGCAATGTGGAGACAACAAATTGGTGAGAGAAAGAAAATAAATGGATCTTATGAATAGTCATTCCCATTTTTTATGATTATCAAATTAAGTTTAAGTAATGAATGAATTTAAAAAGTCAGCTCCTAATTATTACTGGAGTATACTAACGATGAAGTGCCCACGCTGCAGAAAGGGAAAAATGTTTAAAGACATTAACCCATACAGAAAAATCTCGTTGAAACACATTTTCGATATGTTTGATAATTGTCCTGTTTGCAATCAACAATACGATATGGAACCTGGTTTTTGGTATGGCACAGGATATGTAAGCTATGCATTGGCGGTAGCCATCTCAACTACTACTTTTGTTGCTTGGTGGGTTTTGATTGGAATATCGACTGAAGATAACAGAATTTTTTATTGGCTAATTTTCAACGCTATTGCTTTAGTAGTTTTACAACCTTGGATGATGCGTTTAAGCAGAGTCATTTATATGAGGTTCTTTGTGTGGTATGATAAAGATTACAAAGAACATAAACCAAAAGAATTCGAATAACAAGAGCCCTTAGATTAAAACATGGACCTATTTTTTATAATTTGAAGCTCAGTGGAATATTAAGCTTGATTCCGAAATTTCTTCCCATATTAAATACTCCTTTACGCCCCGTTGCCAAATTTTCAGCAGCATATTTCAATCGGCTTAAATGATTTTGATAAGCTACATCAGTTAGGTTAGAAGCAGTAAAGTATAATGCAAATATTTGCTTGTTTTTCTTATTATAAAATTCAGATCCCATTCCTAAATTGAGTAAGAGATAGCCAGGGGTTTCAGTTTCTGTTTGAAACGCAGTGAATACCTGATTTTGTTTGAATGTATTATCAATCTCAAGTTTTATATATGCGTTTTTAATTGTTGTATTAATTTTTCTAAAATCTCCTCTAAACTCAGTCAATAATTTGGGCGCAGGCATAAAGGGAAGAAAACGTGAATTTTCTATCGGATTATTTAATGTACCTGAAACAATTGAAAAAGTATTTTCTATATGAAGCCAATCTAAAGGATGTGGATGAATGTCAAAAGTCAGTTCAATTCCTGCCAATTTTGCTTTTTGCTGATCAAATTGATAAGCTGTTAGTGCATCACCATCAACATCAACTGTAGAATCCAAACCTGATACAGACAATAATTTTTTATAAAAAATAAAATTGTCAAAATGATTCAGGTAGCCCGCAAGATTTATGGAAAAGTGTTCTGTGTTAAATTCCACTGCAGCATCGGCCTGCGTACTGATCTCGCTTTTTAAATTTTGATTCCCATATTCATACCTAATGGTTCCTTCATGAGCTCCATTGGAAGCTAGCTCAGGAATACTCGGTGCTCTGAATGCTCTCGCTATATTCAATTTCAAATTGAACGATTTACTAATTGGATAAGCAATTCCAACACTGCCAGAATAATTTGAAAATTTAGTATTGAAAGCTTTTCCTTTTTCAGTGTTACCTTCTTTTAAGCTTGAGGCATCTATATTTCTGATATCATATCTTAAGCCGCCACTAAAATTAATTTTTTGATATTCTTTCTGTGTGAATAAATAGAAACCGTAATCCATTAATTGATAATCTGGAATCAGCTGTTCGATTCCTTTATTGATGTTGGACTGATTCATACCATTTATTCCTATTGAATTTTTCCAGCCATTTACCTCATTAAAATGAAATTGCGCTGTATAGGTTATTGTTTTTAAATCAAAGTATAAAGCTCTTTGATTTAAGTCATCCGGATTCCCAAATTCTTCTCTCTGGTTCTGTTGCCAACCAATATTAAAATTCAAATGCTGATCACCCAATTTTATACTGTTATCACTTGCAATTTTAAAATGTTGAATATGCTGAAATGGAATAAAAGGATTTGTACTTTTAAAGTCATTTGATGTTGCAATTAATGTTTCCCCGCCTTCTATGGGTTTTATAAAATTACCTGAGCTGTCTCTTTCTCCTTCCACTAAACCGGCTTTCAAATCAAAATTACTGAACAACAAATGACTGTAACCCCATTTACTGTTGTATCCTAAATACCCTCCTGTATTAAGTTCATTAAACTTGGAATTGAAAACATAGCCATCATATTTGTTTTGATAATCTCCTGCAGCTTTAGACGTGAAATATAAAGCACCATTTAAACCATTCTTATTTCCTGAAAGATTTGCATTATAACTGCTAAGCTGATTGTTGGATTGGTAATTTGAACCTACATTCACTTTGAAAGTATTATTAGGTGTGGGCACATTGGTAATGATGTTGATCACACCCGCCATTGCATCGCTTCCGTAAACCAAAGATGCAGGACCTTTTAATATTTCAATTTTATTTACACTCTCATCATCAACTTCAATACCATGTTCATCTCCCCATTGTTGACCTTCTTGTCGCACACCATCGTTAATAGTAAGCACTCTGTTATATCCCAATCCTCTAATTAAAGGCTTTGAAATAGCAGGGCCTGAAGAAATACTAGAAACACCAGCTTTTTTAGTGATGCTTTCAATGATGTTCATTGAAGAGGTTTGCAAAAAATCTTGTTTTCTAATTACTGCAACCTGAAACGGAACTGTTTTTAACTGAGTAGCTTTAGCAACACCTGTTACCACAACTGCATTATTTTCCAGAATAGATTGATCTAAAAAAAAATCTTTATTAAAATCTGATTCATTGTTAATGTTTACTACCAATGTAGCATATCCTAAATGAGAAAGTTCAACTAAATGTTTGCCTGTTCTTAATTTATTTATTATGAAATAACCATTTTCATTTGAAGTTGTGCCTGATTTCTCATCAACAATTGAAACAGATACGCCTGCAAGGGCTTTTCCGGTTTTAGAATCTTTAACAGTGCCTGAAAAAGCAGTTTGACTTTGTGCAGATAAATCCCAATAAACAAACTGTACTAAAATAATAATGAGTAATTGGCGGTAAATCATTACCTGAATATTTTTTGAAGTGCAAATATATTAAATGAGTGTTCTTTTATTTATGATAATTACTACTAAAACTCATAAGAAATGTTAATTTAGCGTAATTAATCAAATCAACAAATGGTTCACTTACTCACATCTGATAATATTATTAGTTTTTTTATTCTTGTAGTGCTTGAGGTTATACTTGGCATTGATAATGTAATTTTTGTAAGCATCATCATCAATCAATTAAAAACTGAAAAAGAAGAGCTTAAAGCCAGAAGAATATGGATGATTACAGGTATGATTAGTCGTTCTGTTTTATTATTCTTTCTGAATTGGCTTTTACTTCAAAAAGGAAAGATACTTTTTCGAATTTTTGATAAAGGTTTTGATTTATCAAGCATGGTTATGATTCTTGGAGGACTTTTTTTGATTTATAAAACTGTTGGAGAAATTCACAAAAAGCTCGAAGGTGAAGATCCTAATGTCAAAAGCAAAAATAAAAAACAAATCAGCATGTTTTATGCGGTTGGTCAAATCATGCTCATTGATGCAGTATTTTCATTTGACAGTGTGATTACAGCAGGAGGAACTGCTAAACATCTCGAAATTATGATAGCAGCTGTTGTTATAGCAATGATTGTCATGTTTAAATTCAGTCCTGATATTTCAAAATTTATTCACAAGCACCCTACTTTAAAAATGTTGGCTTTATCTTTTTTAGTAATGATTGGATTGAGTTTGGTAATAGAAGGATGGAGTCCTGAAAAAGCAGAAGCATTACATCTTAAAAACTATATTTACTTTGGTATGGCTTTCTCTTTTTTGGTTGAAGTACTCAATATGATGATGAGAAATAAAATGAATAAAAGAGTAGTGAGCTTAAATGAGCCTCAGTTGGATGAAGAAAACAACAACCAATAATTCTTTCTTAATACCAATTATTAAAAAGCGTTACAGCTACAATACCAGCTGTTTCTGTTCTTAAACGGTTTATACCAAGCGACACAGGCTTGAAGTCTTTTGCTTTAGCAGATTCAATTTCTTCTTTTGTAAAATCTCCCTCAGGACCAATTAACATTACACTTGTGTAATCGTTATTATTTTTTTCAATTGTATTTTTTTCACCGTCTTCCTCACAGTGAGCTATATATTTAATTTCAGAAGTATTTGTATTTATAAAATCTTGGAAAGATATCACTTCAGCAAGAACAGGCATCCAAACTTGTTTGGATTGAAGCATTGCGCTGATAATTATGGTTTGCATTCTTTCTTTTCTGAAATGCTGCTTTTCTGTTCGGCTACAAATCAAAGGATAAATTGATTGCACCCCTATCTCAGTAGCTTTTTCTAAAAACCACTCAAATCTGCTGGAATTTTTTACCAATGAAATAGCAATTGCTGCTTTTTTATTTTGAAAAGGAAGAAATGTAAAGTCAACTTTTTTTACAACACACTTTTTTTTATGATCATCAATTATCTCAGCTGTAACTAAATTGCCTTTGCCATCTGTCAACTGAATGCAATCTCCAATCTTCATTCTCAACACTTGAATGATATGCTTGGAGGTTTCTTCACTCAACGTGTAAGCAGTCATTTGAGCATCTAAAAAATCGATATAAAAAAAAGGAAGGTTCATTTTATTTTAATTAAACATGATAACCATCACTGCATCTTTACTTGGAATTCGGGGAACTAAAATCCTCTTGCCATTAAAATAGAGTGCTGATTTTTCGGTATTGCTTGGTTTGATATAATAGTCTGTTGCAGATAAAAACATACCTATACCAAATCCTTTGACATTAGTCTTGCTTGTTTTGCCATCTCCATCATCAAATACAAAGCTTGCTGCTATTGTTTTTTTTGCAGGCGATAAAGTTGCTGTGGATAGATTTACAGTGTCTATTGTCAACGAATCTCTGCCATAAATAATTGCATGATTTGATGAAAATATAGCTAATGCAACTGTAGAATCATTCTTGGGCACAGCTCTCATCAACCCTGATACTAATCCAGAGGTTGGAATGGTTCTCAAGTACATCAAATGATTATTCGATTGCTGTGGCTCAACATAATAGCGAATTACTCTGCTTTTTTTTGAATGCAATTCGAATTCAAGAAATGAATTTTTATCAACTAACGTTGACGGCCAGAAGCCATTTTGGTCTGTCAATAATATAGTAGGTTTGTTCGTTTTTCGTTCTCCTTTTTGGGCGTCAAACTCATAAAGTAACACAGTGTCTATTGACATTGGCAAATTTTCTCCCAAAGTTACTACCCTTCCAGATATTGATGAAAGACTTTGATTTTCTTGTATATTGTTAAAAACAGGCTTTTGATTGTTATTGAAAAAACTATAAACAGATTCAAATGTCAAGCCTGATGAAGCTACTTGAAGATGATCGAAACCGGGCTCCATTACATTGGTTGTGCCATCTATTGCATATCCTTTTACCACTTTATCTTCAGGGCTATAAATATTCATAGTAGGTATTTCAGCATGAGGACCTGCCGAACCAGTAATGGGTAAACTTCCAATATGAACATAATTAGATACCAACTTCGCTCTTAATGAATCTTTCAGAAATGGAAAACATAAACCTCCTCCGGCAGAATGAGCAACGAGATTAACACTCAATGTTTTGGTTTTGATTAAAACTTTACGGATAAAAATTTCTAATAAAGAATCTGATTTTTCTTCGCCGATGGTATTCCAATCAAATACAAAAAGTCTGTCTTCGCAATATCCGCTTTTAATGAAACGTTGTATTTGTGTTGCCCAACTGTCGCCACTAGCTAAAAATCCATGAACAAAAATGATGGGCAATTTTTTGTCGTCACAGGTTTCTTGAGCAAACCCTTTCAAGGAAAATAAAATAACGCTGATTAAAAATATTTTTTTCATTCTCTTACGCTAAATCTTTATTTACTATTCGGGTAATTCATCATCATATTCACCATCATTCATTTTACTTCCCTTTTGAATATACATTCTTGCATCATCGCCGCCTCCTAATTCAGAAACGGGCCTCCAGTTTCCTCCTTCTTTAGGCAATGCTCCAAAAGGTGAATCACCACTTTCATCTTCGATAAACTTTTGAATATGCAATAATGCTTTCAACTTGATGGTTTCCAAACTACCATTTCTGTGCTTTGCAATTTTTACATGCGTTTCGCCTTTGTTGCTTTCGCCAAACTCATTAGCATTTACTTCATAGTATTCAGGACGATACAGGAACATAACCATATCAGCATCCTGTTCAATCGCACCCGATTCTCTTAAGTCACTTAACTGTGGCATCTTGTTGCCTTCTTTTCTTTTCTCAACCTCACGACTCAACTGTGATAAGGCTATGATTGGAACTTGTAGTTCCTTTGCCAAACTTTTTAAATCTCTTGAGATTTTACTGATTTCCTGTTCACGGTTACTGTTTCTGTCGGCACTGCCACTCATCAATTGTAAATAATCGATAAGAATCAGACCAACGTTATGTTTGTTTTTTAAACGACGACATTTAGCTCTTAATTCAAAAATATTTAATGCTGCAGAATCATCAATATATATCGGTGCTTTACTTAAACGATCAATACCTTTTTTATACAATTGTTTCATCTCATGCTCTTCCAATTTTCCTCTTGAAATTTTTTCTAACCATATTTCACTTTCGGCAGAGAGTATACGCTGAACCAACTGTGCACTACTCATCTCCAAGCTGAAGAAACCTACAGCAGTGGGTTTGGTTGGATGTAATGCTGCGCTTCGTGCAAGATTCAGTGCGAATGCTGTTTTACCCACTGATGGTCTTGCTGCAAGGATAATCAAATCAGTTGACTGCCAGCCATAAGTCAGTTTATCCAAAGAAGGAAAGCCAGTAGGTACTCCAGTAATATCTTCCTGACGATTTCTCATTTCTTCAATCTTGGTAATGGTTTTTACAATAACTGAATCAATGCTATCGAAGTTTCTTCTTAAGTGATTGTTGGTAATTTGAAATAATTTTTCTTCTGCTGAATCTAGCATATCAAAAACATCAGTGCTATCCTCATAAGCTTCACCAATTATTTCACCGCTGATTCTTATTAATTCTCTTTGAATAAATTTTTGAACAACAATTCTCGCATGTGCGTCAATGTTTGCAGATGAAACAACAGAATTGGTAAGCTTTGTAACATAATATGCACCGCCCACAAACTCCAGGTCTTCTCTGAATTTCAGCTCTTCAACTACGGTTAACAAATCAATAGGAAGACCTTTTATTGCTAACCCCTGCATGGCACTAAAAATACGTTGATGAGCTTCATGATAAAAACATTCGGTTTTTAAAATTTCTACTGCAGTATCAAAAGCGCTTTTTTCAAGCATGATGGCTCCCAAAATTGCCTCTTCCAATTCTTTGGCTTGTGGCGGAATTTTTCCGAAAACCATAGATCCTAAATCAGCTGACGATTTTCTTCTTGGCTTTCTGTCTTTGTTTGTGTTTGTAAGATCCATACGTTATATTTTAAAAGAGCAGCTCTGAATTAAACATACTCTGATTTATTTAATTTCTTTTGAGAAGACAGGGATTTTTTACCCTAACTCAACTAAGGTAATTTCTATTGTCTTATTAAAAAAAAGGAGTCGATCTGATGAGATGCGCTTAGAAGGTTTTCCACCTCAAATCCACACCCAAAAATAGCTTATTCACGTGTTATAAACATAACTATTCACAAAACGAGTGAATACCTGATTAAAATTGGTAAAGTTTATACACAAAATGAAAGATTGTCGATTATTATTTTTGCACTTTTTTGATAAAAATTGAATAATTGAGAGTGATTATCCTGATAAAGTAGCAAAAAACTATCTTTGCTCGGAAATCGACAAAAGTATCAATGACAATATCATATAACTGGCTAAGCGAATATTTACCCGAAAAAATTGAACCCGAAGTTCTCTCTGAAATTTTAACAGCTATTGGATTGGAAGTAGAGAGTTTGGAAAAGTTTGAAGACATCAAAGGCGGATTGGAAGGCCTCTTAGTTGGGGAAGTAATATCCTGCGAAAAACATCCCGAAGCTGATAAATTAAAACTGACCAAAGTAAATATCGGTAACCCTGAATTACTCAACATTGTTTGCGGCGCTCCAAATGTAGCCGTTGGACAAAAAGTAATTGTTGCCATGGTGGGCAGTACTATTTATCCTACAAATGGCGAACCAATTACATTAAAAAAAGCAAAAATTAGAGGCGCTGAAAGTGAAGGCATGTTATGTGCAGAAGATGAAATTGGCATTGGCGAAAGTCACGACGGCATAAAGATTCTTGATGCCAATTGCGTTACTGGCAGCTTGGTGAAAGACTTGTACAAACCCCATCAAGACTATGTTTTTGAGATTGGATTAACTCCGAACAGAATGGATGCAATGAGCCATTTGGGAGTTGCCAGAGATGTTTGTGCCTATTTATCTTATCACAACAAGAAAAAAACAGAAGTAAAAAATCCGTTGTCTGTTGAAATAAAATCAGATTCCAATTCTTCAAATATAAAAATAACCATAGAAAACAAAGAAGCGTGTAACCGTTACTGTGGGGTGAGTATTTCAAGTGTTAAAGTTGAAGAAAGTCCAGTATGGCTTCAGCAGAAATTAAAAAGCATCGGATTAAATCCCATCAATAACATAGTAGATGTCACCAATTTCATTTTGCATGAAACCGGACAACCGCTACATGCTTTTGATGCCAATAAAATAAAAGGAAACCAAATCATTGTAAAAACAGTAGTTGAAGAAACAAAGTTTAAAACACTAGATGAAAAAGAAAGAAAGCTAAGAAAAAATGATTTGATGATTTGTGATGCAGAAGAGCCTTTATGCATAGCAGGAGTTTATGGTGGGATAAACAGTGGCGTTACCAATCAAACTGTAAATATATTTTTAGAAAGCGCTCACTTCGACAAGGGCTTTGTAAGAAAAACCGCATTGAAGCATGACTTAAGAACTGATGCTTCTACCCGATTTGAAAAAGGTGTAGACATCAGCAATACCCTTAAAGTATTGCAAAGAGCAGCGGTTTTAATTAAAGAAATAGCAGGTGGTGAAATAACAAGCAATTACATAGATGTATACCCCAATCCAAAAGAGAAAACAATCATTGACTTTGATTTTGATTACCTGAAAAAATTGAGTGGTAAAAGTTATGGAACAGAAGATGTAAAATCAATACTCACCGCTTTGGGATTTGAAATGATCAAGGAACAACCTCATCAAATTCAATTAGCAGTTCCCTTTAGCAAATCAGATATTTTTATTCAGGCAGATATAGTAGAAGAAATCATGAGAATTGATGGATTAGATAATGTTGAAATCCCTAACACCATCAGCATTGCCCCTTCTACTGATAAATCGGGTAAATATTTTTCTTTAAACGAAAAGCTAGCCAATCATTTGGTAGGACTTGGCTTTAATGAGATATTCACCAATAGTATTGGTAACAGTGCGTTTTACAGCGAAGAAATATTGAAGTCTGCTGTAAAGATGATGAATAGTTTATCGGTTGAATTAGATATGCTGAGACCGCAAATGATTCAAAGTGGACTACAGGTTATTGCACATAATCTGAACAGAAAAAACAATGACCTCAGATTGTTTGAAATAGGAAAAACTTATACCAAAACAGGTGAGAATCAGTATAAAGAAAGCAAGCATCTTGTATTATATATCTCAGGTAACACTGCTGATGTAAACTGGAATCAAAAAGCAAAAACATCCGATTTTTATTATTTAAAAGGAGTGATAGATAATGTTTTCAATTTGGCTTTGGTTAAAAACTATGCTATTGTGACAAAGAACAATGAATGGTTTGATAATGGATGTGAAATCATATCAGCCAAAAAAACAGTGGCTGTATTAGGATCTGTTTCCAAAAAACTGTTGAAACAGTTTGACATCAAACATCCTGTATTCTTTGCTGACATTGATTTAGATTTCTTACATAATCAAAAAACGAAGCCCATTCAATACCAGGAAATACCTAAGTTTCCTGAAGTAAACCGAGATTTGGCATTAGTGGTGGATAAAAATGTTTCCTATTCTCAAATAGAGCAGATAGCTTTATCGAATAAATTTGAACAACTAAAAAATATTCAACTTTTCGATATATTTGAAAGCGATAAATTGGGCGTGAATAAAAAATCAATGGCGGTTAGCTTTACCTTTCTTGATGAAAACAAAACAATGACCGATAAAGAGATTGATGGTTTCATGCAAAAATTAATAACCGACTTCGAAAAAACAATACAGGCCGAAATCAGAAAATAATTCGATTTGGAAAAAATAGACAGTCATATTGCCCGCATTCAAAGTAAGGTTCAAGACTTACTAAAGAAGCATACTGATTTGCAGAAACTGGTTTCCAAACAAAAGGAAACAATAACTGCCTTAAAGCAAAAAGAAGAAGAACAACAAAATAAAATCAAAGCTTTGGAAGAACAGCAGTATATTTTAAAATCTGCTGCAGGGAAATTGAATGAGGCTGATAAAAAAGCGTTTGAGCAAACTATTGGAAAATACATCAGAGAAATTGATAAATGTATCGCTTTATTGAGCGAATAAATAATAATACATGGCAGAAGAATTGATTCCTATTAATATTGTGATTGCTGACAGAACTTACCGTGTCAAAACCAGTCCTTCAGATGAAGAAGCTGTTCGCAAAACGGTAAAGCTCATCAATGACAAGGTTTTGGAATTCAAAACCAATTTTGCAGGTAAGGACATGCAGGACTATATTGCGATGGTAATCATCTGGTATGCAACTATTAATGCTGGAAACTCTGAAAACTCTGCACAAATGGAAGAAATTTCCAAAACTCTTCAAAAGTTAGAATCTCAGCTAGATAAGGTGGTTTGATTTTAGCTTATCATTTACAATACGATAGCTCAACGTTTAAATGTTAGGCTAAAGATAAATTGTAAAAATCCTCATTTTAAATACTTTACTTTCTTTTAGGCAATTGATTC
The DNA here is from genome assembly GCA_027484165.1 of Chitinophagaceae bacterium. GTDB lineage: Bacteria > Bacteroidota > Bacteroidia > Chitinophagales > Chitinophagaceae > Ferruginibacter. The sequence goes on from JAIXWH010000034.1 coordinate 13,697, forward strand.
AAATATAGAACATGCAAATTATTTTCTGTATTTACACATTTTCAATTTCATAATCCCTCAAAATTATCTTCAATTTCCAATTTCATTCTTACACCTTATTTCGTACCTTTACAACTCAAAGTCTGAAAAACGACTTACATATACAATATTGTGAATACGTTTAAAACAAAAAATCTAAATGGAACTGAATATAATTTCCATCATCATTGGTGGGGTATCACTCATTGTGGGTACCATTCTGGGTAAAGTCATCTTTGCCAAAAACACAAATAAAATAGTAGAAGACGCCAAAGCAGAAGCAAAAAAACTCATCTCAGAAGGACAATTTGAAGCTGATCGATTAAAAAAGGAAAAATTACTCGAAGCAAAGGAAAAATTTGTTCAAATGAAGGCTGATCATGACAAAGATGTGCTTCAGCGTACTCAAAAACTCAGCGAATCTGAGAACAAAATCAAGCAAAAAGAGCAGAGCTTAAGTCAAAAAGAGGCAACTGCTGAAAAGCAAATTAAGGAAAATGAAGCCATCAAAGAAAATCTGAATCGTCAGACTGAAATCGTTAACCAGAAAAGAACTGAGCTTGAAAAGCACCAGGAAGAGCATATCCGCAGACTGGAAAAAGTTGCGGGATTATCTGCCGAAGATGCAAAAGCACAATTGATTGAAAGTCTTACTCAGGAAGCACAAACCAAGGCATTGGTTATTCAACAGGAAATCATTGAGGATGCAAAGCAAAAGGCCAACAAAGAGGCTCGTAAAATTGTAATCCAAACCATACAAAGAACTGCAGCTGAACAAGCTATTGAAAATTCAATCACTGTATTCAATCTGGAAAGTGATGAAATCAAAGGTTCAATCATTGGTAGAGAAGGAAGAAACATCAGAGCTATAGAAGCCGCTACCGGTGTTGATTTAATCGTGGATGACACTCCTGAAGCTATTGTACTTTCATCATTTGATCCTTTAAGAAGAGAGATTGCCCGTTTATCACTACAGCGTTTGGTTTCCGACGGAAGAATTCACCCTGCACGTATTGAAGAAGTAGTTGAAAAAACAAAGCGTCAATTAGAAGATCAGGTAATGGAAATCGGGGAAAGAACAGCAATGGAATTAGGTATTCACGGTCTACATAAGGAGTTAATCAGAATGGTGGGACGTATGCGTTTCCGTTCTTCTTACGGTCAAAACCTGTTGATGCATAGTCGTGAAACTGCCAATCTTTGTGCAATCATGGCATCTGAATTAGGTATGAACCCTAAGTTAGCAAAAAGGGCAGGTTTACTCCATGATATAGGTAAAGTTCCTGATGAGGAAACTGAATTGAGCCACGCTTTATTAGGTGCTAAATTGGCTGAAAAATATGGCGAAAACCCAGCGGTAGTAAACGCTATCGGAGCTCACCATGATGAAATGGAAATGAAATTCGTTATTTCTCCTATCATTCAGGCTTGTGATGCGATTAGCGGAGCAAGACCAGGTGCGAGAAGAGAGATCATGCAACAATACATCCAACGTATCAAGGATCTTGAGAATTTGGCTATGGCTTACCAAGGTGTTGAAAAAGCATATGCTATTCAGGCTGGACGTGAATTGAGAGTTATTGTTGAAGCTGATAAAGTTACAGATGGAGACAGCGATAAACTAAGCTTCGAAATCGCTCAGAAAATACAAACTGAGATGACTTTCCCAGGCCAGATAAAAGTTACAGTAATCAGAGAAAAAAGAGCGGTAAACATAGCGAGATAAGCTATTCTGGGGCCGACAAGCAGCTAATTTTAGAGGAGAAAAGCTTCAAATTTGCCTTTTTTATGGTCAATTGAAATTTTTTCAACCTTAAACTTTAAACTTTAAACTTTTCCCCCTACCTTTGCCGTCCGTTAAAAAACAAAGAATATGAACGCGATTGATTTTGTTCACGAGCAATTAACCACAAAGGCGAAGCTCCCAACATTTAAAGCAGGTGATAATATCACTGTAAACTATAAAATTCAAGAGGGTAACAAAGAGCGTATCCAAAGTTTCAAAGGCGATGTAATCAAGCGTCAGGGAACAGGAGCAACTGCTACTTTTACTGTTAGAAAAATCAGTGATGGTGTTGGTGTGGAAAGACTTTTCCCTGTTCATTCTCCTAACATCGAAAGCATCATATTAAACAAAGTAGGTCGTGTTAGACGTGCTAAATTATATTTCCTTCGTGAAAGAAGCGGAAAAAGTGCACGTATCAAAGAGAAAAGAATGGCTGTTACTGAGAAGAAAAAATAGTAACTACTATTATAATATTATTGAAAGCGAAAATCTTATGGTTTTCGCTTTTTTTATTTAGCCCTTAAAGATTTAACAAGTTCAGCCCTTTATTCATTAGCTGTTGATAAAATTTCAATTATCTTTGTCACTCAAATTTATAATTATGTCAAACTTTATCAGTAACCCCGTTTTGTTATTTTCAATGCCAGGTGGTAGCGAGTGGATTTTAATCTTATTAGCTATTTTATTGTTTTTTGGAGGTAAAAAAATACCTGAATTGATGAGAGGCGTTGGACGCGGTGTTCGTGAATTCAATGATGCAAAAAACAATGTGAAAACCGAAATTGAAGCTGGTATGAATGAAAAAGATAAGGATGAAGAAATTAAAGCCTTAAGACAACAATTAACACAAAAACAAAACCAGGATTCTAATAATTAATTTTCTCTGTTAACAGGGTAATCAGGCTGAAGTAATCTTTATACTTTTTGAGAATCATCTTCTTAATTATTAAAGAATACTACAGCCTTTTTTAACGCCGATAAATCATCGAAAGTGTTTAAAGATATTGCTTCATATCATCATGATTTGCTGAAAGGACAAACTTCCTGTGATGATGCTGTGACTTATTTTCTTAACAGGATCAATCAGCAGCAACATTTAAATGCATTTGTAGAGGTTTATTCAGAAGAAGCTTTGTTAAGAGCTAAAGCATTAGATCAAAAAAGAATAGCCGGAAATCAAATCGGAAAATTGCATGGAGTTGTAATTGCAATTAAAGATGTGATTTGTTATGAAGGACATAAAGTAACTGCAGCATCTTTAATACTGAAAGATTTTGAATCTATTTACAATGCATCCGCTGTTCAATTTCTTTTGGATGAAGAGGCTATCATCATTGGTTCTTGTAATTGTGACGAATTTGCCATGGGAAGTAGCAATGAAAATTCGGTGTATGGTCCAACTTTAAACGCATTAGATAACACCAAGGTTCCGGGTGGTTCATCAGGTGGCAGTGCAGTTGCAGTGCAGGCTGATCTATGTATGGTAAGTTTAGGAAGTGATACTGGTGGCTCTGTTAGACAACCAGCAGATTTTTGCGGAATTATTGGGCTGAAACCTACCTATGGCAAAATATCAAGACATGGATTAATTGCATACGCTTCATCTTTTGATCAAATTGGCATTTTTGGAAAGCATATCAATGATGTGGCTTTGGTATTGGAAGTCATTGGTAAACAAGATGAATTTGACAGCACCATGAATGCGGATTCCACTTTTATTAAAGTGGATCAACCTGAAAACAGTGAAGAGAATAAAAAATATAAGATTGCAGTTTTCAATGAAGTAATGCATCATCAATCTTTAGATAAAGAAATTGCTGCATCAATAAATATAACATTAAATCAATTGAAATCAGGAGGTCATGAGATTGTTTCATTTGATTTTGATTTGCTTGAGTATATAGTGCCTACCTATTATGTACTTACTGCAGCGGAAGCAAGCAGTAACCTTTCTCGCTATGATGGAATCAGATATGGCCATCGCACCCATAAAGAAGTTACAGACCTCAACGATTTTTATACAAAAAATCGCACAGAAGGTTTTGGTAAGGAGGTAAAGAAAAGAATCATGTTAGGAAACTTTGTATTGAGCAGTGGTTACTATGATGCTTATTATCAAAAGGCACAACAAGTAAGAAAGTTATTACAAGATAAAACGATTGAAATATTTAAAACCTGTGACGCAATCATAATGCCTACTAGTCCTACTACTGCATTTAACATAGGTGAAAAAAAGAAGGATCCCATTGCTATGTATCTTGCAGATATTTTCACAGTCTTTGCGAATCTTACCGGAATACCTTCAATTGCTTTACCAATTTACAAACACAGTAATGAAATGCCATTTGGAATACAATTACTTACGAATCAAAAAGACGAGCTTGCCTTATTACAATTGTCAAATATTTTAATCAGTTCTTCAAATAAAGTTTCATAATTAAAATGAGATTTCTGCCTTTAATATTGCTACTCTTTTGTTTGAATCAAAAATGCACAGCTTTAGATTCAAACACTACTTATACTTTTTTCGATAGTTATGATACGATTAAGAAAAAAAACTATGCTAACGATAGCTCAATAAACGCAGTATTAGAAAGTAAGATTACTCCGCCAAAAGAAACAGCAGAACACATCAATAATCTTACAAAGTATGGATTTAAAAATCTGTTTACACAATACAATTATAATCCTGCACTACCCTACTCCTCACAAATAAATCCGAATGCAGAATTGTTTATGAGTGACTATTTGAGAATTCATAAAACACAATTGCTTAAAATGAAAAGTTATGCAGTGCCTTATTTTGATTTGATAGACAATATTTTTACTCAATACGGATTACCAAAGGAGTTGAAGTATTTAGCGGTTATAGAAAGCAGTTTAAAGACGAGTGCAACAAGTTGGGTGGGCGCAGCAGGACCCTGGCAGTTTATGCCTCAAACAGGTAAAGATTACGGATTAAAAATCACTCGTTACAATGATGAGCGAAGAGATTATTTCAAGAGCACTCATGCTGCAGCAAAATTCTTATTAAAACTTTATGCTGATTTGCAGGATTGGCTTTTAGTCATAGCAGCATATAATGGAGGACCTCAAAGAGTGTATAGTGCTATTAAAAAAAGTGGAAGCAACGATTTCTGGAAACTGCAATATTTTTTACCATTGGAGAGTAGAAATCATGTAAAGAAATTTATCACTACCCATTATATCATGGAATCAAAATACATGGATTTGAAATTAAATGATAAGGCTATTTCAAAAAAAACAAATCTTACTGAAGTAGAAGCTGCTCATTCGGATACTTTATTGATTAGCGGTAAATACAAATCAAAAGTGATTATTAAAAACATTCAAATAGAAAGTGAAATCTTTCAGAAATACAATCCAGAATTTGATCTGATACTATTAAAGACGGGTGAGTATAAAATGATTTTGCCTTCTGATAAAATGAAGCTGTTCAAGCAAAATAAATATGCAATTTTAAATGAGTGTGTTCAATTGGCGCTGGAGGAATAAAACTATTGAAGCGTTTTTATAATCGCCTGAACTTTTAAATAACTTTCTTCATACTCTTTTTCTATCTCACTTAAATGGGTTATGCCACCCCCTGCTTTGAATAAGAGTTTTTGTTTTGTAGTATTATAAAAGATACTTCTGATAACTACATTAAAATCAAAATTATTTTCTGGAGTAACATATCCAATTGATCCTGAAAACAATCCCCTCGGTCCAGATTCATATTTCTCTATAAGCTCCATCACTCTTTTTTTAGGAGCTCCTGTCATTGAGCCCATCGGAAAACAAGCATCTATAATTTCAGTCCAATGGGTTTGATTTTCAACTGTTCCCTTTACAGTACTGATCATTTGATGGACCTGAGGAAAACTATATATACCAAAAAGTTCAGCTACCTCAACAGAACCTTCTGTACAAACTTTACTCAAATCATTTCTAACCAAATCAACAATCATTACATTTTCACTTTGTTCTTTCGGACTAGTTTTTAATTGCTGTTTCAATTCCAAATCTATTTCTTCACACTCTAAATTTCGTTTTGAAGTACCTTTAATAGGTTGTGAAATCACTTCTGAATTTGTTTTCTTTAAAAATCTTTCCGGGCTAGCACACAAACAAAATTGATTATTCAGTTTATAGAAAGCTGCAAAAGGGTTTGGAGAATTTTGATTTAATTGATAAAACAAAAAGTAAGGATCTGTTAAAACGTTATCTGCATAAAATTGCTGACAAAAATTTATTTCATAACAATCCCCTCTTTGAATATGTTTTTTTATTGCAATCAGTTTTTCAAAATAATCCTCCTTTGTTATGGAGCTCTTTATGTTAATTTCTGAATGTAATTCTCTTCTAATAAAGTCGTTTTGTTTTTCTATTTCACTAAATAAATCTTCAGGTGATTTCTCAAGAGAATCAATGATGACTTTGTTGTTCTTTATTTTGATAATATGTTTGGGTACAAAAAAATATGCATCGGGAAAATCAATTTCATCTTTTTGTGTGGAAGGATAATTAAAATGTCCGAATAGCCAATCTTGGTTGTCAAGAGAAAACTGCTTTAGTCGTTCAAAAAGATTTTCTTTTTGAAGTTGAATTGAGTTGTATTCACCAGCAGCCAAAATAAAATCAAACTCTGGTTGTTGAAATTGGTAATTATTATTGTCTAAAAAACAAAAAATGTTGAATGGTTTAACCCAATTCAACATTTTCATTTTAAAAGATTCAATATTATTAACTGGAAAGGTGTTGCTTATTCTTTTCACTAAATAAATTAAAAATCATCATCATCAAAATCGCCTCCCATATCATCATCAAACAAATCCAAATCTTTGAAATCATCTTCAAAATCATCATCTCCCTTCGCTGGTTTTTTGCCGGCTGTTGGTTTTTTGTTTTTTGATTTAGGCAGATCAAACTCTTCGAAGTCTGGATCCCAACTATCTTCCTCTTCCGGAGTATCCCAATCATCTTTTACATCCACATCATCATCGTCGTCATCATCGTCATCTTTACTCTTTTTAGATTTTGATGTTTTAGTTTTCGGAGTTTCCTCAAAGTCATCATCATCATCCAAATCTTCATCAGATTTAGATTTACTTGACACTTTTTTTGTTGTTGCAGTCTTTTTAGGGGCTGCTTCTTTCTTAGCAGTTGTTTTAGTTTCTTTTTCTATTTTTTTTGCCATAACTAATTAGGATTAGTAGTGTAAAATTTCCACGAGATTTTCAAATAGCCAAATATTTTTTTACTTTTTTTTAAAATATTTTAAACTGAAATGATTTGCTCTCTTCCAGGACCATTACTTATATAATTTACAGTAACACCTAAATATTTATTAATGTATGCTATGTAGTTTTTCATTTCTTCAGGCATCTGACTTGATGTGGTTAATTTGGAAATATCTGAACCCCAGCCCTTAAAAGAAGAATAATGTGGAACGATATCCATTTTATTCATTTGAAAGGGGATATGTTTAGTTTCTTTTCCATTAATGGTATAACTATCACATACTTTCAACTCTTGCAATGAATCTAAAATATCCGCTTTTGTCATTACAATTTTTGTAACGCCATTAATCATACAAGCAAAATGTAAGGCTACCAAATCAATCCAACCACAACGACGAGGTCTTCCTGTGGTACTTCCAAATTCATTTCCGGCATTTCTTAAAAAATCACCTGTTTCATCCAATAGTTCTGTTGGGAAAGGTCCGCTTCCAACTCTTGTGCAATATGCTTTTGTTATTCCAATGATTTCTTTTATTTTTTGAGGTGCAATACCCAAACCCGAACAAACTCCAGCCGAAATGGTATTGCTGCTTGTTACAAAGGGGAATGTTCCAAAATCAACATCAAGCATACTTCCCTGAGCGCCTTCAGCTAAAACACGCATTCCATTGTTGATTTTTTCATTGATAAAATATTCTCCATTTACAATTTTCAAACTTCTTAAGAATTCAATGCCTTGAAAAAACTCTTCTTCCCATGCAGATATATCTTCCTGAAAGTTAAAATTGTCCAGCAAACGCTGGTGTTTCATTCTGATTTTTATATAATTGGTGGTAAAATTTTTATCTAAAATATCGCCCACCCTAAGTCCGTTTCTTCCGGTTTTGTCCATGTATGCAGGACCGATACCCTTCAATGTACTTCCAATTTTATCCTGACCTTTAGAAAGCTCGCTTGCTTTATCTAATGCTCTGTGTGTAGGAAGAATAAGATGCGTTCTTTCACTAATAAAAAGATTTTTTCTGAAATCCACACCAAAGCTTGCAACTGCTTCGCATTCCTTTTTTAGAGTAACAACATCTAATACCACACCATTGCCAATCAAATTGATTTTATCCTCATGAAATATTCCACTTGGAATTTGGTGAAGTACTACTTTTTTGTCGTTCAAATAAAGGGTGTGTCCTGCGTTTGGACCTCCCTGAAAACGAGCAACAACATCATAATCTTTCGCGAAATAATCTACAATTTTTCCCTTGCCTTCATCTCCCCATTGCATTCCCAGAATTACATCTACCATTTTAGTTTAAGTTTTTTGATTTTAAAAATTGAGTTGTAAAATTAATCAATTCAATAAGCATTCATTTGTAATAGTTTCCCACAAAATATTCAATAAAAAAGCCGACCTATTTGTCGACTTTTAATTTATTATTCTAAGCAACTTTTAATAAACTTAATTTGGATGTATTGAACTTACTATCAGCGTATTCCAATGTTACTGTAAATTGGGTTACTTTTTGTGAAGGAAGTTCATACATTGCATCAGTTAATATCGCTTCGCATATGCTTCTTAAACCTCTTGCCCCTAATTTATACTCTAAAGCTTTTTCAACCATAAAATCTAAAACTGCTGTTTCAAAAATCAGTTCAATTCCTTCAATTTCAAATAATCTTTTGAATTGTTTGATCAATGAATTTTTAGGCTCCGTAAGAATACTACGAAGTGTTTCTGCATCCAATGGATTGAGGTAGGTAACAACAGGTAATCTTCCCAACAATTCAGGAATCAATCCAAATTGTTTTAAATCAACCGCATTAACAAATTGTAATAAATTTTTATGCTGATATTCCTGCAATTCTTTGTTTACATTAAAGCCAATTGCATTTGTGTTAACTCTTCTTGCAATGATTCTGTCAATACCATCAAATGCTCCGCCGCAAATGAATAAAATATTTTGAGTGTTGAGCTTCACTAATTTTTGTTCGGGATGCTTTCTTCCTCCTTGAGGTGGAACCAATACATCACTGCCTTCCAATAATTTTAAAAGCCCCTGTTGAACTCCTTCTCCGCTAACATCCCTGGTGATAGAAGGATTATCACTCTTTCTTGCTATTTTATCTATCTCATCAATATATACAATACCTCTTTCAGCAGCTGCTACATCATAATTACAAGATTGCAACAATCTCGTAAGCATACTTTCTACATCCTCTCCCACATAACCCGCTTCAGTAAAAACAGTGGCATCAACGATGGCAAAGGGAACATTCAACATTCTGGCAATTGATTTTGCAAGAAGTGTTTTTCCTGTGCCTGTTTCACCAACCATAACGATGTTACTTTTTTCAATTTCAACATCATTATCTATTTTTTGATTTAATCTTTTATAGTGATTATAAACTGCAACTGCTAAAACTTTTTTTGCATCATCCTGACCAATAACATATTCATCCAAAAACTTCTTGATATCTATAGGTTTTTGAATAGTCAGATTTGAAATTGCCTCTGAATTATTTTTTTTTGATGGTAATTCCTGTGCAATAATTTCTTGAGCATGCTCAACACAATTTTCACAAATATGGCCATCCTGACCTGCTATTAACATTTTAACCTCTTCGCGGTTTCTACCACAAAAAGAACAATGTAATGTTTGTTGTTTAGCCATTTTTAAAACTTAAAAATTGAAATGAGTTGCAAAGATAACAATACGAAATCAGATGCATAAATAAATACAAATAAAAAAGCTGTGACATTTAGGCCACAGCTTTTTATACCAAATCGATTATAATATTTTAAAGCTTTTTCAAAAGCTTATCAACGATGCCGTATTTAATAGATTCATTGGCATCCATCCAATAATCTCTGTCGAAATCTTTCATTACTTTTTCAAAGGTTTGACCACAATTTTCAGCTAAAATTTTAGCTCCCATTTCTTTTGTTTTTAGCATTTGAACTGCCATAATTTCCAAATCAGCACTCGTGCCTCTTCCACCGCCACTGGGTTGATGAATCATCACTTCTCCATGAGGAAAAATAAAACGTTTTCCTTTTGCTCCACCGCTCAACAAAATACTTCCCATACTTGCAGCCATTCCCATGCAAACGGTTGACACAGGCGAACTGATCATTTGCATGGTATCATAGATAACCATACCACTAGTTACTACTCCTCCAGGACTGTTGATATAAAACGTGATTTCCTTACCTGGATCTATCGCTTCTAAATAGAGTAATCTGTCAGTTATTTCTTTTGAACTTTTATCGTCAACAGCACCCCATAAAAAAACCTTGCGTTGTTCAATAAATTTTTTGTCAAACATCCATCCGCTCATCATTTTCTCCATTGGATTTTCTGGAGATGCCATTGGATTTTCTTCTTCTGATTTTATATTCTTGAAATACATATGCAATGTCTTGTTGGTTTAATTAATCTTTTTTATTTTTTCTTGGATTCATGATAAGTACTTCATCAACCAAACCGTATTCTTTAGCTTCTGTTGAAGTCATCCAATAATCTCTATCACAATCCTGTGCAACTTTATATACAGGTTGACTGGTATGATGTGAAATAATTTCATATAGTTCTCTTTTTATCTTTCGTATCTCGTTAACCGTTATTTCGATGTCAGTAGCTTGACCACCAGCGCCGGCGCTAGGTTGATGCATCATAATTCTGCTATGTTTTAATGCAGTACGTTTTCCTTTTGCACCTGCACACATCAATACGGCTCCCATACTTGCTGCCATTCCTGTACAGATTGTTGCGATATCAGGAGTGATGAATTGCATCGTGTCGTACATTCCCAAACCCGCATAAACACTACCTCCTGGGCTATTGATATACATTTGAATATCTCTTGTACGATCTGTACTTTCCAAAAACAACAATTGTGCTGTAACAATATTTGCCACCTCGTCATTGATTGGGTATCCAAGAAATATGATTCTGTCCATCATCAATCTGCTATAAACATCCATAACAGCAACATTCATGGGTCTTTCCTCAATGATGTTAGGGGTTAAATTGGTTACATTATGATTTACATATCCGTGCAAAGTATTGCTACTTATTCCTTTATGTTTGATAGCATACTTTTCAAACTCTTTTCCTAGATTCATAATTTTGTATGTTGGTTAAAAATGATCTTTTTTTAAAACAATGCTAAGTTATCAATATTAGAGTGAATGACAGCTGTTGATTGTTCTAATTATTTTTTTATTTTAATCTCTGCTTCTGTTTTGATAAATCAAAATATATTGAACGAGCATTGCTATCGAAGCTAGGGCTGCAACCACATAAGTAAGAGCAGCCCATTTCAATGCATCTTTTGCTTTTTCTTTTTCATAATCGTTTGTAATATTTGCGGAACTCAACCATTTTACTGCTCTTTCAGAAGCATCAAATTCCACTGGCAAGGTAATTACAGAAAATAAAGTTGTGATTGCAAAAAGGATGATCCCAATCAGTAATACCGTTGGATTACCACCACCAAAACCCATAAAGCCAATCCCTGCCATAATGATCCATTGTGATAAAGTACTGCTGACCTGAACCATAGGTACAATTTTACTTCGCAACATTAGCATCGAATAGGCAGTAGCGTGCTGAACTGCATGTCCACATTCGTGAGCTGCAACTGCTGCGGCTGCTATGCTTCTTCCGTCATAAACATCCCTGCTTAAATTGACTGTTTTATTCATGGGGTTGTAATGATCCGTTAAACTTCCTTCAACAGAAACAACATGCACATCGAAGATTCCATTATCTCTCAGCATTTTTTGAGCAACCTCTTGTCCACTCAAGTTGCTGATTGTTCCCTCTTTACTGTATTCTGAAAATTTACTCTTTAGCTTTGATTGAACCGCTAAGCCTATCAACATAAAAATGACTGAGATAAAAATAATTCCTGTTGTCATATAGTTTTTGTTTTCTTTTTTATGTTCAAAAACTATTCCTAAAATAAAACTGACAAAATTGCAATTTTTGAGGGCGCAAATAGCTTCTTCAATACTCTATTTTTTGGTATAAATAACTTAACCAATTAATTAATTCATCACAAAAAAAGGAGTGAATTACTTCACTCCTCTATTATTAACCTATTTAAAGCTTCAATTACTTGTACTGAGCACTCAACCCATTAGCTAATTCAGTCATTTTTTTCAACCCTTCCTCAGGAAGATTTCCTTTTTTGAATTCAGCCAATATTTCAGGGTGCTTATTTTCCATTTCCAATAAGAACTGTTCTTCAAATGCTTTTACATTTTTAACAGCTACATTTTTCAACAATCCCTGTGTACCCAAATAAATGATTGCTACTTGCTTCTCAACACTGAAAGGAGTATACTGAGCTTGTTTTAGAATTTCCACGTTTCTTGCACCCTTGTCAATTACACTTTTAGTTGCAGCATCCAAATCACCACCAAACTTAGAAAAAGCTTCTAACTCACGGTATAAGGCCTGATCCAATTTAAGAGTACCCGCTACTTTTTTCATCGACTTAATCTGAGCATTACCACCCACACGGCTTACTGAAATACCCACATTGATCGCCGGACGAATACCAGCATTGAACAAATTGTTTTCCAAGAAAATCTGTCCGTCTGTAATGGAGATTACGTTAGTTGGAATGTATGCAGATACGTCACCCGCTTGAGTTTCAATGATTGGAAGTGCTGTTAATGATCCGCCGCCTTTAACTAAATGCTTGATAGACTCAGGCAAATCATTCATTTGACAAGCAATTTCATCTTTAGAAACCACTTTCGCAGCTCTTTCCAATAAACGACTATGTAAGTAGAATACGTCTCCAGGATATGCTTCACGACCTGGTGGACGACGAAGTAATAATGAAACCTCACGATATGCAACCGCTTGCTTTGACAAATCATCATAGATAATCAAAGCCGGACGACCTGTATCACGGAAGAACTCACCGATTGCAGCACCAGCAAATGGAGCGTAGAACTGCAATGGAGCAGGATCAGAAGCTGAAGCAGCCACAATTGTAGTGTAAGCCATTGCTCCGTTTTCCTCCAATGTCTTCATTATTCCTGCTATAGTTGATGCTTTTTGACCAATCGCAACGTATATGCAATAAACAGGTTTTCCTGCAGCATAAAACTCTTTCTGATTGATTATTGTATCAACTGCTATTGCAGTTTTGCCAGTTTGACGATCACCGATAATCAACTCACGTTGTCCACGTCCGATTGGAATCATCGCATCAATAGCTTTGATACCTGTTTGCAATGGTTCTTTAACCGGCTCTCTGAAAATTACCCCTGGCGCTTTACGCTCCAATGGCATTTCATATAATTCACCTTTGATAGGACCTTTCCCATCGATAGGCTCACCCAAAGTATTGATAACACGGCCACTCATACCATCTCCTACTTTTATAGAGGCAATCTGAGAAGTACGTTTTACTTTATCTCCTTCTTTAATTTCACTGCTGTCACCCATCAAAACCACACCCACATTATCTTCTTCAAGGTTCAAGGCAATAGCTTTAACGCCATTTTCAAATTCAACTAGCTCTCCTGAACGAACATTATTAAGTCCGTATACACGAGCAATACCATCACCTACCTGAAGTACAGTACCCACTTCTTCTAGGCTGGCTCCAACATTGAAATTGCTTAATTGTTGACGAAGAATCGCCGAAATTTCATCTGGTTTTATTTCTACCATAATATTAAAAATTGAATTGTGATTGAATGAAAAAAGTCACGATATTTTAATTAAAAAACGAACATGGCTCAAATCGGGTGCAAAGGTAGGGTTGATACCTTTAACCTCAAAAAAAAGAAGGAAGAATTAATAAAATAATACAACTATTTTTTATGCGACAAGTATTTTGTTAATATGACTATTAAAATGTTCAACAAAAACAATTTCGTTGGTATTTTAATGTAAATTACATCCCTATTTTGATCAACTATTTTAAGTTTGAACTAGTTGATACCTAAAACTTTATTTAATAAAAAACTATTCAGAAATAAATCCTCTGAAAGCGAAATTGTAACGTATGAAAAAACTTCTACTCGTATTTGCAGTATTTGGTACTTTATTTGCTAAGGCTCAGGTTGATGAGAATGCAATTGCAATGGATCTGGTTTCAAAAAACAGAATTGCAATTGGACTATCGGAGCAGGACTTGAATAACATAATTGTAAGCAATAGTTATTTTGACAAATCATCAAGCCTCAGAATGGTTTATCTTCAACAATCATACTGTGGATTACCTGTTTACAATCAAATACAAGTTTTAGCATTTAAAAACAACATTGTTGTTTCCAATGCCGGCTCAAGAATCAAAAGCATTGAAAAAATTACAGGAGGCAACAAAGGCATTCCTCAGGTTAATGCTGATGTTGCATTATTAACAGCACTTTCAGATAGAAAAATTTCTCCAAAAAATAGTCCTGTTGTAGTAGGCAGTGAAAAAAATGGGCACTTTATTGTTTTTGACAAAATGGGAATTTCCAGAGAAAACATTACAGCTGAATTAATGTGGGTTCCGCTTGAAGATGGAAAAAAAGTGGTATTGGCTTGGCAAATCTACATCATACCTAACACCTCCTCTGATTATTGGATGGTACGTGTGGATGCAATAAAAAACACAGTTGTTGGTTTAAATAATCTCACTGTTTACTGTAACTGGGGAGATCATTCTGAAGAAGCTTCTTGCAAAAAGAATGCGACTCCATATCAAAAAGAAAAAAAAATTGCAGAAGAAAATAAATACACTTTCAATTTTGGAAATCTAGATTTATTCGAAAAAAAATCTTCTACTCCCAACATCATCAACAATGCTACTTACAGAGTAGTACCCTATCCTTATGAAAGCCCTAAACATTATGTTGATACTACTGCTGTGGTAACAAGTCCATGGACCGCTGCTCCTGGCAATGCTACTACTTTAAATTGGCATAGCGATGGCAACAATGACTATATCAATACGAGAGGAAACAACGTTTGGGCACAGGAAGACGTAAATGGTAATAATGGAACAGGGACACAAACGAATTCTCGAAATGCAACAGATCCATTAAATTTTGAATTCACTCCAAAATTTACAGTAACGCCTTCACAAACCACTCCTGTTCAAAATCAGCAATTTAATGTTACAAACTTATTCTACTGGAATAACATCATTCATGATATCATGTATCAATATGGCTTTGATGAGGTGGGAGGTAATTTTCAAGCAACCAATCTTGGCAGGGGCGGTATTGGAAATGATTATGTGCTTGCCGATGCACAAGATGGGAGTGGTACAAACAACGCCAACTTCTCCACTCCAGCAGATGGCGGTAATGGAAGAATGCAAATGTATTTATGGTCTGGCACACCTCAAAAAGATGGCGATGTTGATAATGGTATTATTACTCATGAATTTACACATGGTATCAGCAACAGACTTACTGGTGGTCCTGCACAAGCTGGATGTTTGGGTAATGATGAGCAAATGGGAGAAGGTTGGAGTGATTATTATGGTTTAATGTTCACACAAAATTGGGCTACTACAGATACGAGTTATGGTTTCAGGACCCCTAGATCTGTGGGCACGTATGCTAACGGAGATGCTACAACAGGCAACGGTATTCGTTCACAAAAGTATTGTACAAATATATCTGTTAACACAAAAAGATATGCTACTTCAATTCCAACTGCAGTTCATGCCAGAGGTGAAATTTGGTGTGCTACTTTATGGGATATGACATGGGCAATCATCAAACAAGAGTATGCATTAAATCCAGCAAATGGTATTAATCCTAACTTATATGATGCAAATGGAAACGGAGGAAATGTTATAGCCCTAAGGTTAGTTACAGAAGGAATGAAGTTACAGCCTTGCAGTCCGGGTTTTATTGATGGAAGAGACGCAATTATAAGAGCTGATGAATTACTATATGGAGGTGCGCATGTTTGTACAATTAGAGAAGCTTTTAGAAGAAGAGGTATGGGAGCCCTTGCATCACAAGGTTCAACCAACAGTGTTACAGACCAGGTTCCTGATTATAGCTCAGGAACTGCGAGTTTAAAACTCAGTTCAAATATCCGTCAAGTACAAGAAGGTCAAAACATAACTTTTACCAATACACTTACTGCAACTAGTTGCGCTGGTGTAACGAATTTTAAATTAGTAGACACTATACCCACGAATGTTACCTATGTAAGCAGTACTAATGGAGGAACTTATAATGCTGCTAACAGAGTATTAAGTTGGGTTGTAAACTTAACCGCTGATCAAACACAGGATTATTCATTTACAGTAAATGTTAACAGCGGTGCCTACTTCCCTACTGTAACAGTTTTTGAAGACTCTGTTTTGAATCCAACAATTTCAAGTGTATGGACAAGCACCTCATCAACCTCAACAAAATGGGATGTTTCTTCAAATAGAAGTTATAGTCCCAATTATTCATATTTTTCTTTTAATCTTGATGTTCCTTCCGACGAAAGACTGACGCTTACAAATGCTATTGCCTTAGGAGCTAATCCTCCTGATTTAACTTTCCGTCATTGGTATAATACTGAAAGTACCTACGATGGAGGTATTCTAGAAGTATCAACAAACGGAGGAACAACTTGGACAGACATGCAGAACAATATTTATTCTGGTGGATACAATATTTTAATGGATACTTCAACAGTTTTGAAAAACAGAAGAGCATGGTCAGGTACGAGTAGTAATAAATTTATCAGATCTAAAGTAAGATTAACACCTTATGCAAACCAATCTATTAAATTAAGATTCAGATTTTGTTCAGACAATGGTACTGCTGCTGAGGGTTGGTATGTTGATGATATAGCTATCAAAAAACAAGCAATAGTAGATATTCAAAGCACTTTACTAAGCACCTCTAATATTAAAGCAGCATCAGTAGACACCTTTGCAATAATTGTACCAGTTAATTTCTGTTCTCCATCATCATCTACTGTTACTCCAGTTTCTGTTTGTAATTCTTATACTTGGAACGGAGTTACTTACACAACCAGTGGTACTAAAACATGGATCGGGACAAATGCAGCAGGATGCGACTCAGTAGTAACTTTGAATCTTACCATTAAACAGTCTTCTACTTCAACAACACCTACAACTGCTTGTAGTTCTTATACATGGAATGGAGTTACTTATACAACCAGTGGTACTAGGACTTGGACAGGAACTAATATAGCAGGTTGCGACTCAATTGCAACTTTGATTTTAACAATCAACCAACCTGTAACACCAACATTTAATCAACAAGCACCTATTTGTATCAATAGTACTTTTAGTTTGCCTACAACATCAACTAATAGTATAAATGGTACTTGGTCACCTGCGCCTAACAATCAAACAACAACAACTTATACCTTTAGTCCAGCTAACGGAGCTTGTGCAACTTCAACTACCATGACGGTAACAATAAACAATTCTCCTACAGCACCAACTTTTAATCAGGTTGCTGATATTTGTAAAAATGGATCCTTTACTCTACCCACATCATCTTTGGAAGCAGTTACTGGTACATGGTCACCTGCCATCAACAATCAAACCACCACCACTTACACGTTTACGCCAAATGCCGGACAGTGCGCCATTACTTCAACAATGACTGTTACAGTGAAACAACCTTCAAGTTCAGTGGCTTCTCCGGTAACAGCATGTAATGCTTATAATTGGAATGGAGTTACTTACACAACCAGTGGTACTAAAACATGGATTGGTACAAATGCAGCAGGATGCGACTCAGTAGTAACTTTGGATCTTTCCATTAAACAGTCTTCTACTTCAACAACACCTATAACTGCTTGTAGTTCTTATACATGGAATGGAGTTACTTATACAACTAGTGGTACTAGGACTTGGACAGGAACTAATATAGCAGGTTGCGACTCAATTGCAACTTTGATTTTAACAATCATCCAACCCGTAACACCAACATTTACTCAACAAGCGCCTATTTGTATCAATAGTACTTTTAGTTTGCCTACAACATCAACTAATAGTATCAATGGTACTTGGTCACCTGCGCCAAACAATCAAACAACAAC
>JAIXWH010000043.1 GCA_027484165.1 Chitinophagaceae bacterium
CCTGCAACACTGTGAATTTTCGTGGTTTCTAAAGCTTCCTGAATGGAGAGTGGGGGAAGTATGGTAGGTATTCTTTTTGCCAGCATTGTTTTTCCCGCACCCGGGGGGCCTATCAAAATAAAGTTTGGTGTATATTATACAGTATCTAATTTGTTTTTATATTTGGCTTATAAAATTAAACATGAAAGATAAATATGCTATTGTTTTAGTACGTGTAAGCACAGATATTCAAGACTATAAGCCACAGATAGAAGACCTTATTGAATTTGCAAAAAAAAAGGGATTTACAAAGTTCAAGCAAATCCATACTAAAGAATCAGGTTTAGCAGACTTGAAGGATAAAAAAGGACTTGAGGAATTGTATGAATTTATAAAAAATAATAGTGAATATAAAACTGTTTTTGCTACTGAATTATCACGCTTGGCAAGACGGCAATCAATATTACATGAAATAAAAGAATGGCTAATAAAAAATAAAATCCAGTTGTATTTAAAAGATACTGGTTACTCATTATATGATGAAAATGGTAAAATTAGTGCCGCTGGAGAAATAATGTTTACGCTATATGGTTACTTCGCAGAATCAGAAATAAAAGTAAAAAAAGAAAGGTTTACACGTTCCAAAAAATATTGGATGGAACGTGGAATATCAATTAGTGGCAAAACGTTATTCGGTTACGAAAGAATTGATATTGAAGATGATAGAACAACTTTAATAAAGCATCCACTTGATTCAGAAACTGTAATTCAAATTTTTAATTGGTATTTATATGGCATTGATTCAATTATTTTAAATCCTTCTATTAAAACTATTGCTCTTCATTGTATCAAAGAAGGTAAACCAATATATACTCATAGTAAAAGAAATATCAATAAGCTACTTAAAGAAGCTGCCTATACTGGAGAAAAGATTACAAATAATAAACGTAAAAATCCTAATTATACCGAAGATGGAAATGAAGAAAAATATATAACTACAAATAACAAAATAAAATATCCTCAAATAATCAATATTGAAAAGTTTCAAGCGGTTCAAAAGAAGTTAAAAGAAAATAACACACGTGCTGATAAATCTACAAAACATACCACAATACTATCTGGCCTTGTTAAATGTCATGCTTGTGGAAATAATCTCACGGGTGATTATAGAAAAATCAATAGCATTATAAAAAATACCTATCGTTGCAGTACAAGAACCAAAGTATTGCCCTGTGATAATAAACAAACAATTGGAATGGTTTTATTAGATAGCACAATCTGGTGTTTAATAAAAACAGATTTAAAGATTTTAGCAAAATCAATTAATAAATTAAATCCTAATATTGATTATAGCTCTTTGAAAAAACAAAAAGAAAGACTTGAAGAAAATATAGCTTTAATTGATAAAAAATCAGAAGAACAACTTAGATTGATAAAAGTATATAAGAAACTAAAAAATATTGATACAGGCAAACACAATATTGACACAGAATTACAACTTATAAAGTTAGATAAGGAAAAAGGAAAATTAAATAAAGAACTTTCAAATATAGACATGTTGCTTTCAGTTAAACAAAAGCAAATTAATAATATTCATCACGTAATTGAATCAAATTTGAAAGAAATTGAAAATTCCAGTGAACTATTGAAAAAATATATAAACTACTTTGTTGAAAATGTTGAAATTTTGTTACATAATTCAAATTTCACTGCTCTGAAAGTAAATTTTAAAATATATTCAGAATTAGAAGTACATAGTATAGCAAAAGGTAAAAGAATTATTGAAGATGGTGAATTTACAAAAAGTACATATGTAATTCTTGACAAAACAACAACATTGAACATCCGTGCTGTAAAATCAATTAAGCCATTAAAATTTAAACCTAATAGTACTTTTCAAATAGGTTCAAAGTACTTTAAGTTAGATTCACTATTTGATAATTATTTAGAATTCAATAAAAAGTATATCCAAGAAGCAGACGGGATAAGATTATTAAAAATTCAAAAATTATCTGTCTATTAATATTTTACAAGAAAATAAGATTAGTGAATGAAAACGTGCTAATTTGATTTATACTTTTAGCCCACTTTTTAAACAAACTAATAGAATAAAAACGTGCTAATGACGGTACGAAAAGGAACAATAAAAGCCTATTAATCAATCTATTTCATCAATTAAACAATCTTTTTTAATCTTCATCTTCGTCAAGAATATCGGCCCAACTAATTCCATCATCTACCTCATCTTCTTCAATTTCATCAAGAAAATTTGTATGTAATGCTGGAGCTATTCCATACATCTCCATTGATTTGTTAATAATGGCTTCTTTAACTATTTCAACTTCCGATTCTTTACATATAAATCCGTCATGAATTGTAAATGGTATAATATTCTTCTGGGCTAGCATTGGCATTATAACATCCAATACCAAAAACGATTCAATACTTTGCAGCTGAACCGATAAAGTATTGTGGTTAACCGAATTGGTGTTGTTTATGTGATTCATTATTTCTGGAAATCGTTTGCTCATAAAACCTTTATAAATTGGAAATGAAGCTATTTTTGAATACAAAATCTTAAAATACATATGTTTCATTTGCTTTCTACTTCGGTAATATGTGGTTTCATTTTGGTATTCTTCTTTTAAATACTCATAAAGCTTACCATTAATGACTAACTCGGCATAGCGATTTAATTCTGCTTCATTAACTTCCGTTTTATTTTTTAATAACGTGAAAAGGAAAAATGGTTGAGAGTTTTTTATATCTACATAAACCAATCTTTCATCTCCGATAATAAACGGCCTTAAAAAACTCGGAAGAGATGTTAAATTAGAATCTAATCTTCCATTGGTTTCATTACGTTTAAAGAATAAATATCCATCAGCAATTGCATTTAATCTAGTTGAATAAATCATATACCTGTGAAGAATGTGATTAAGTTCGGGGTCTTGATTAAAGGTTGTTAATAGCATTCTATTTTTCAAATAGTTATTCTTGCAACTAACAATATCCAATATTTCTTTTTCCGATAAGTTCAATTTCTTTTTTACAGATAGTTCTTTAATTTCTGACAGTGTTTTTTCAAGAATGGCCATATTTGCGCCTATTGTATCAACTTTGAAGGATTTAATATATTCTGTTCTTGCGAATTCTAGGCTTTTATCTTTCATTTTTAGATAGCGCTTAATTTGCTCAAAAATTCTTTTGTTTATGTTTTTATTATCAATCTGCACTGGAACCAATTTACCTAGATATTCAACAGGTATTTTATAGCTCTTACATTTGATACCGATTACGAAATAATCATTTCTTAGAATGAATTTGTTCTCAACCAAAAAATCAATATCTTTTTGAAGGTTGTCGCTTGATGCAATTAAATCTTTGAATTGTTTTTTAGATATTTCAGTATATCCGTACTTCTTTTGAAGTTCTGTTTTGTAATAGATTTCCTTTCGTGAAATCATGTCAATTATGACATAAAGGTTATCTTTTCTTGGGTATTGGATTTTATCCAATTCTTGTTTTAAAAGCGTTGGAATGTAACGCTTGTAGTGTTTTTGTTGTTTCATTTTTCATTTTATCTCTTCTTTTATGTTATTGTCTCTTCTCATCTGGGAAGAGACCAGTCGGCAGCATGACCACCGACTGGAACCAGACCAATTAAATTGGATTTGCTTTAATATAAATACTAGAGATTTTTTGTAAAGTCTATTTCAAAAAATAAATTTTGAAACTTTTTGTTACCGAAAATCAAATAATATAAAAAGGACACTATAAGTAAGAATGAAAAATTTAGAACCACTCTTATAGTGTCCTTTTTATTATATTAATGCAGGTATAATTCAATACAGATAAGCGTTATAGCCTATTATTTTTCAGAATGTTATAGTGTAAATTTGCTCTTAATTCTAATTGGATAAGTATCAAACTATGTTTAAAATAAAACTGAAAAAAAATAAAAAATTATTTTTTTCAAAGTAGGGTACCTCAATATTTTAAATGGAAAATTTCAAAAAATATAAAAAAGAAGAATCACCCTACTGGTTTCGTTGAACCCCAGGACCCAGGAGAAGGGCGGCAACGGAGGGAGGGGGTGATGGGTAGCCCTGGTCTAACTAATTGAGTAATTTATGAACCTAATATTAGAAATAAAAAGCTTCAAATATGATGATGAAATAGACTTTGGTAGAAAATAATCAACATAGCCAATATCAATCGCATCCTTCATCAGCGGTGTTATTTCTGCGATAGAAAAAAGAACAATTTTCAAGTCTGGGTTTACTATTTTTTTGTATTGGTTGGCTAAAAGTAGTGGAGTAGAATTCAGGATTTCATCATTTTTCACATCAATGAAAAACATATCAATTTTGACACATTTTCTTGTTGCAGTTTCAAGATATTCAGCACCTTCAGAATCGGATTCATAGACTACTAAATCAATATCAAAATTTGAATTGATGACATTGCAAAAACTCTCTAACACTAATTTATTTTTATCTATGATTAATATTCTCATTTTTAAAATGGTTATAAAAACCTCATTCCACATATCTGAAATGAGGTCGTTAAAAAATAGTACTTATGAAATCTAAAAATAAATATTACGAAAAACAGAAAAGCACAAATACCGATAATAAGGGCAAAATGGCCACAAAAGAGTACCTTATAGTCTTGAAAAATACAACAATGCCTCCCAGAGACCAGGAAATAGGCCACGAATTGAAGATATTCTTCTTTTGATAGGATTTGTGCCGAAATCTGAAAAAACTCTAAAAATAGCCTCTAATGAATTAATATCCAGGTAGTTGTGAATTACAAATATTTTGGTGCTACAACCTCAAGATAATCCTCAAGCGACACTTGGGGGCATCTAAAATTAGTGGTCTCAGCCCATCCGCCATCAAAAACATCATGTGAAAGAACAACTATAAAACCTTGATTTTTTTTTGCTTTTTCAACTGTTATTGATGTAATTGGATATGATTCATAGGGTTTCAACATTCCTTGTCCTATAAGGTAATTGTTTGCTTCAGCAGCATCTTCTGCTTCTCGTTTCGTTGTGTAGTATTTCATTTTATAAATAAATATGTTTGAAACATAAAATCCTATTATTCCTTTTGCGGAGTTATGACAGTGTCTATTAATACATCAAAAAATATTTCTAATATTCTTTCTTTCATTTAACAAAAAAAGCAACTTTTACTAAATTTTGTAAAATAAGAAAATGATAAATAATTCCTATTTTTATACCTATTAAAAAAAATAATGGCAAAAAAAGATTATTCCAACCTGACAAAAGACCAGTTACTTGATGTAATTGAAAAATTGGAAGGGAAAAAAAAATATGGACTGGTTTGGGACAAGGAAAGAGTTCAAGAAAAAATTGTAACCAACTGTCAAGATAAATTACCTGTTTTAACTGAGGTAAAAGGAAAAGAAATTATTACAGATAAAAACGAACCTACTCATATTCTTATTGAAGGAGATAATTACCACGCTTTATCTGTACTTAACTATACACATAAAGGTAAAATTGACCTAATCTACATTGACCCTCCATACAATACTGGGAATAAAGAAGATGAAGAAGGGTTTGTTTATAATGACAAAAGAATAGATGCTGAAGACACTTATAAACACTCTAAGTGGTTAAACTTTATGTACCATAGGTTAAATTT
Source organism: Chitinophagaceae bacterium (assembly GCA_027484165.1). Taxonomy (GTDB): domain Bacteria; phylum Bacteroidota; class Bacteroidia; order Chitinophagales; family Chitinophagaceae; genus Ferruginibacter. Next base: position 5,661 of record JAIXWH010000043.1, read on the forward strand.
AGCGAAAGAATTATTAAATGATAACGGATTAATTTTCATTTCAATTGATGAGTTTGAATTTGCTCAACTAAGATTATTGTGTAATCAAATTTTTGGAGAAGAAAATTTTATTAATTTTTTAGACTGGAAGAAAAGAAGCACAGGGGGTCAAGTAAAAGATGGGTCCATAATTACTCAAACAGAGTTTGTTTTTATCTATGCTAAAAACAAGAGAAATGCCAAATTGAGAAAAATAGAAAATCCAAATGTTGGCAATGAAAAATGGAGAGATTTTAGAAAATCAGGTGGACAATGGCAACAGAAGTATAGACCGAAACAACATTATCCTTTCTTTTATGACAGTTCAAACAATAAACTAAGTCTAGAAAGAAATAATAAGAATGAAATTGAAATAATACCTCAAGATAGCAATGGTGTAAATGGTTTTTGGGAGAATGGAATTGAAACAGCAAAGATAAGGTTAGCTAACAATGAATTTAAAGCAGAACAAATCAAAACTGGAGCCCAAAAAGGTAAATATAAAATAAAACAACTTGAAGTTGCAGGCGATGTTCAAAATGTTGGAAATTTCTTAGAAATACCTTCAGTTCAGGGTAAGAATGAAATAAAAGATATGGGGCTTGATTTTAATAATGTTAAGCCGTTAGCATTATTAGAATTTATTTTAAAAATTGGCTCTAAAGAGGATGCAACAATATTAGATTTTTTTGCAGGTTCTGGTACAACTGGGCATTGCGTTTTAAAACTCAATAAGGAGGCCTCAAAGAAAAGAAAATTTATAATCTGCACAAATAATGAAAGTAAATTGTGTGAGAATGTGACTTATCCAAGAATATCAAAAGCGATGAAAGGATATAAAAATCCGAAATCAAATATAGTTAGTGCACTAAAGGGTAATTTAAAATATTTCAAAACATCTTTTGTTAATAATAACCACAACAAAGACCAATTAAAAGTTGATATATCAAAACGCTGCACTGAAATGTTATGTTTGAAAGAAGGTATTTTTAATTTAATTTTAGAAGAAGAAGATTATAAAATATTTCAACAAGATAGCCGCTATTTAGCTGTGTACTATGATTTTACTAATCCTTCACTTGATGAACTAAAAGAAAAGATGAATGCCTTAAAAGGTGAAAAGATTTTATATTGCTTCACTATTGACAATAATGGTTTAGACAAGTCTAATTTTAAAGGTTGGAAAAATATTCGTTTAGAACCGATTCCTCAAAAATTTTTAGAAGTTTATAAAACGATATTCAAATTATGATAGTGTTAATACCGTCATCCTCTAATGTTTCAGATGCACAAAATTTTATGAGGGAGTATTCAGAAAAAGGATATGGTAAAAATGTTCTTGGCGTTTCACATAATGAATACCTAAGCTTCATTAGAATTGGAAAATTATGTGAATTAGTATTTGCCGATTATTTAACTATGAAAAAAATTGAATTTTATTCACCAGATATGTTAACTCCACATCCTGGTGAACATAAAAAAGGTGCTGATTTAATTCTCACATGTTCTAATCAAGAAGTTGACATAAAAGCTGCTAATAAACCATTTCATGTAAGAATATTAATAAGAGAAGACCAATTTCAAGCTCATATTCACGATGTCTATATTGGTGCTAAATATATTAATGATAATAAGATTGAATATTATGGTTATATTATGGGTTCAGAATTAAATAATATACCACCTAAAGATTTTGGCTATGGACTTTGTAGATATATGTTGCTGAACTCATTAAAACCAATTGAAAAATTTATTGAACTTGCAATCAATAATAAAAAAATACAATAATGTCATACGGAAATAAAGAATATCAAGTAAAAGCTATCGGACAAATTGTAAAATCAGTTTCCGAATTATTGGCAAAAGATTCCAATAATAAAATTTGTGTTTTTCAAAGTCCAACAGGTAGTGGTAAAACTGTAATGGTTGCAAAATTCATAGAAGAAATTATTAAAGACCTATCTGAATCCGACTTATGTTTTTTATGGGTAAGCATTGGTAAAGGGGAATTGCATAGGCAAAGTAAAAAATCCCTTGAAAGAATATTTCAAGGATTTCCAAAAGTAAATCTTTTGGAAGAAGAATTTTTAGGTGGTAAAAACTATATTGAACAGAATGAAGTAGTTGTTGTAAACTGGGAAAAATTGTACAGTAAATATGCTTCTGGAGATAACAAAGGCGAATGGAAGAATAAGGTAATGAGAGATGGAGAAGTAGTTAATTTCATTGAAGTTTTAAATGCAACAAGAGAAAAGCGAAAAATAATTCTAATAATAGATGAAAGTCATTATGCTAGTGATTCTAAAAATACAAGTGAACTTAGAGAAATTATTGGTGCAGATGTAACTATTGAAATGAGTGCAACTCCTAAACTTCTCGGTGAACAAATGAATTTTTTGAGAACAATGGACAGCCCTGTAAAATTTAATAATGGCAGTTCATTTTATATTTATGTCAATCCATTAGAGGTTATAGAAGAAGGAATGATTAAAAAAGAAATCATCATCAACGAGAATCTAAACAAATTGGTTGATAATGAAAAAACATCGCAAGACATAATTATTGAGGCCGCTTACAAAAAACGTTTAGAATTGAAAGAAGCTTACTCAAACGCTGGTTCAAATATAAATCCATTATGTTTAATACAACTTCCAAATTCGGAAGCAGGAGTGGCAAAAAAAGAAGTAATTGAAGCTTTTTTAGCAGATAAAGGTATCACGGAAACTAACGGAAAATTAGCCGTGTGGCTAAGTGAAGAAAAATCAGATGGATTAGATGAAATATCAAACTTTGAAAGCAAAATTGAATTTTTACTTTTCAAACAAGCAATTGACACAGGTTGGGATTGCCCAAGAGCACATATATTAGTAAAGTTAAGAGAACCAGGTAACCCAACTTTTGAAATCCAAACCGTTGGAAGAATACTGCGTATGCCAGAACAAACTCACTATGAAAACGAAAATCTTAATATTGGTTTTATTTATACCAATCTACAATCCATTACTGTTGAAAAAGAAGATTACAATCCAAATATTATTAAGCATTTAAAAGTTGTAAGAAAACCAATTTACAAACCTTTATTACTTCCTTCATACTACAAAAGTCGTGTCGACTTTGGTGATGTAACATTTAGTTTTGGTAAAACATTAGAAGAGGTTTTTTGTAATGAATTTGGCATTGAGATTAATCCTAAAATGATTAACATAGCAAAAAATTGTGAGAAATTAAAAGCAAATGGTTTAACACTAGATGCTAATTCTTATAGTGATGAATTGATTATAGATAAAATAGTTAACAGTATTAGTTTTGATAAACTACCAGATGAAAGTTTTGAGAATGACATTAACAAACTCAAGGCTAAATTAGGAGACAATGATGTAATGGATGTGTTTAATATGGTTATTAGACGCTATCTTAATGGTTTTGCACCCAAGCGTTCCGTTCCTACAGTTAGGGCTGCAATTTATCAATGGTTCAAAAAGTATTTAGGTATAAATTATCAAATAGAAAATGGAATTATCCATATTCAATATTTATTTCTTCACCCAAATAATTTAAACAAATTTACTGAATTATTAGGCAAGTCTACAGGTGATTACAAGCCTGTAAAAAAAGCAGAAGTGAAAGCAAAAATTGAAGAAACTATTTACGAATGGGATATTAAAAAAGAAGAGTTTTTCAATGAACACTCAGACGAAAAGCTAAACTATAAACTATGCATATATGAGCCTTGTTATCTAAGTAAAACTCGTTCTACACCTGAAAAAGAATTTGAAAAGTATCTTGAAACCAAAGCAGATAAAATTATATGGTGGTTTAAAAACGGAGTAAGTAAAAAAGATTTTTTTGGTGTGAAATACGAAGAAAACGATTTTCCTCAAACTTTTTATCCTGACTACATTATACAACTAAAATCTGGCAAGATTTTCATAGGCGACACAAAAGCAGGAAGAACAGCTACAGATGCAAAATCAAGAGCCGAATCTTTACAACTCTATATCAAAAAACAAAATAAAAAAGGAAATAATTTAATTGGTGGTATCATAATCCAAGATGACACAAAAAAATGGAGAATAAATCAACAAGATGTCTTTAACTACGACAAAAACGATTTAAGAAAATGGGATTATTTTGATAACATAATTTAAACAACTCTATTCCAGATATAAATTATATTTCATAACCCTTCCCCTGATAAGTATTTTGAAAGGGTCATAAATGACCTTTTTATTGAATTGAAAAATATAGGTTTAGTCTGTTTTAGAAGCTGGATTTTATTTTGCTGCGGATAGGGATGCTCCTAAAATTCACAAATGGAATTGCGGACATTGTCATATGGGATTTGGTAAGCGACAAAATGCTCAAAAGGGCGCAAATGGTGTTTGGATTGGACCATTTGACACACTAAAATTTGCAAGAAATTACTTTGAACTTAAGTTTAATATTCCTTTGAATGAATGTAATTGTGTTAAAAAGTAACTAGTTGTAAATCTAATTAAGAATTAAATTAAAACACTGAAAACCAGGCTATTAGCTTGGTTTTTTAGTTTAAAACCATTACTTTTGTTGTAATTAAAGTTTCAAATAATAATTACAACATTATGAAAGTAAAATATCAGCGTACATCATCAGCGGCACAACATGGTAGGAGGTTTGATAAAGACACCAATCAATACGATTTGGTATTATTTGACCAAGGCATATCTGGAACAACAGAATTCAAGTCAAGAACTCAGGCCAAGAAGATTGTTGAATTAGTTGAAGCTGGAAAATTAAATGAGCTTGTTGTTGAAGAACTTAGAGACATAGGCCGCAATATGGTTGATACTATCAACACCCTAGACTGGTTGGATAAAAAAGAGGTAAATGTAGTTATCCGTAGCATGGGTAACCTTTGTAGTAGAGTTAATGGTAAACGTAATGAAATTTGGGGGTTAGTTAGCTCGGTCATGTCTTCGCTATACTCTCTTGAGTTAGAAAATTTACGAATTAGATGTGCCAGCGGAAGAGCAGTTTTTTTAATGAATGGAGGCCGCTTAGGTAGGGAACGTGGCACCAATGAATCCATAAAGGATTTCATGAATAAGCCCAAATCAAAAGAAATTCTTTCTTTGCTCAACAAAGGAAAAACAGTTAGGGATATAGCTGGTAGATTAGACGTTTCATTTAACCTCGTTGTAAAGGTCAGAAAATATCATGAAGTGAATTTTAAACAATCTATTCTTGCCCATATATAAATACTTTTCCATCAACCAAATCCAAAATAGAGTTATAATAATTCTCAGCTTTGTAGTAATGGTCAAATACATCGCCATCAGTAAAATGACAATATTCTATTTGGTTATCATAAACTGTGTACTGAACATAATGTAATCCAGTTACATGATAATAAAATAAATGTCGTTCTACGTATTTATCATTCGCTAGAGATAGTATGCTATCATCTCTGTAAATGTGTTCTGCTTTTCTTTCAATTATTTCTAATGCTTCATTTGATAGTGCCATAATTAAGTTTTCTATAAATATAGTTTTCGCTTTAAAAATGTCAATAGAGAAAATAAATATTTTTTTACAATAATTATGATTTTACGATAGTGTATAATATATACCTATTAATATTGCATTATGACCCCCGGCTGCGGCTATTTCTAAAGCTCTTTTAATATTATGTTGTCCTTTTACATCGCCAAAATCGATGTCGTATGATTTTTGAGAAATCAAAAAATTTTCTGTCGC